>CALAQA010000037.1:0-30293 GCA_937889065.1 uncultured Alistipes sp. | reverse complement strand
ACGTGATCTCTCGCTCGAGATCTCTCAGCGCTTCCGCGAGGCTTTCCCCGAGGAGTTGGAGATGGTGAGCGTTCGTGAGGGTCAGGCTGATACGGATAACACCTTCGCTTCAATGTCGGATAACGGTACTCACATTATCTCTATGAATATGCGACTTGTCAAGAAGACCGAACGAACATTGAGCCTCGGCGAGATTGGTGACGGTGTGCGTCGTATTCTTGATGAATATACCATCATCCGCAAGTATAAGGTTACCGAGGGTGGTGGCGGTATGGCCGGTAAGTCGGCTGTCGATATCGAGATTTATGGTTACGATTTCGATACGTCGGATGCCCTGGCCGAGCAGATTGCCCAGATGTTCCGCCAAATGGAGGGTTGCTCGGAGGTGACCATTTCGCGTAACGAGTACACCCCCGAGTACCAGGTGGATTTCGACCTGGAGAAGTTGGCCCGTGCCGGTCTGGATGTAACGACCGCCTCGACCTACCTGCGTAACCGCATCAACGGCTCGGTGATGTCGTACTACCGTGAGGACGGTGATGAGTACGATATTCGTGTGCGCTACGACAAGAAGTTCCGTGAGTCGTTGGAGGATATCGAGAACATTACCATCTACAACCAGATGGGTCAGGGTATCAAGATTCGTGACGTAGGTACGGTCCGCGAGACTGCGACTCCTCCCGATATTACCCGTAAGGACCGTGAGCGTTACGTGACCATTTCGGGTACGGTGGCTGCCGGTTATGCCCTCTCGGATCTGGTGGCGAAGACCAACATCGAGATGGAGAAGATTCAGATGCCTTCGGGCTTTATGTGGCAGATTGGTGGTACCTACGAAGACCAGCAGGAGACCTTTGGTGACCTGATTCTGCTGATGGCCCTGATGGTGGTGCTGGTATTCGTAATTATGGCATCGCAGTTCGAGTCGCTGACCTATCCCTTCGTAATTATGTTCTCGCTCCCGTTTGCTGTGTTGGGTGTGATTATCGGTTTGGTGCTGACCGGCACGCCGATGAACATTATGTCGATGCTCGGTATTCTGATGCTTATCGGTATTGTGGTGAACAACGGTATCGTGCTCGTGGATTACACGCTGCTGTGCCGTGAGCGTGGTATGAATATCATTGATGCCGTGGTTACGGCAGGTCGCAGCCGTCTGCGCCCGATTTTGATGACCACGCTGACCACCGTGCTTGGTATGATTCCGATGGCCGTAGGTAACGGTGTAGGTTCGGAGATGTGGAACTCGCTCGGTATGTCGGTGGCTTGGGGTCTTTCGTTCTCGACCCTTATTACGCTGATTCTGATTCCGACGCTCTTCTCGGCCTTTGCCGTCTTCGGTGAGAATCGTAAGGCCAAGAAGGCACTGAATGCAAACAACGACTAAAAGTATAAAAGGAGTATGAAAGCAGTATTTTTAGCCTGTGATCAGGCCATGTACGATGCCGTACTTGGCTTGATGGATGAGATGGAGATTCGTGGCTACACGGGTTGGGAGGAGTTGATCGGTCGCGGTTCGCAGACTGGCGATCCTCACCTCGGTTCGCACGCCTGGCCCTCGATGAACTCGGCGCTTATTGCCGTGATGGAGGATGCAAAGGCTTCGGCCTTCCTTGCTCGTCTGCGTCAGATTGATGCAGAGAACTCGAACCAAGGTCTGCGTGCCTTCGCCTGGAATGTGGCAGAGGCGATGTAGTCGCATATTATTTCTCTTTATTGAGGTAATCCACCTATGGTGGGTTACCTCTTTTTTTATCCCATTAAATGCCGAATTATGGCAGGGAGAAATATGCTGAATGCCAATGATTTGCATTGTGCTATCTTTTGTTGATTTTTTCGTCTTGTTTGCCAAAAAATGACCATTCGGTTTTATATATTTGCCAAAAGTTTAATGTTTAAACACATCCCAGTTCCATTTTTCTATAATTAATTATATGGCAGCAGCACTATTTAACCGTTACATTTGGCTGGTCGATACCATTTACAGCGCAGGTAACATTTCACGCGACGAGATAAATCGTCGTTGGCGAACGAGTCAATACAATGAAGACCACGAGGCGGAGATTCCCGAGCGCACCTTCCATCGCCACAAGGATGCCATCCAGTCGATGTTCGACATCGAGATTCGTTACAACCGCTCCACCGAGACCTACTACATCGCCAACCTCGACGATGCGATGAATGGTGAGATTCGCAAATGGCTTGTTAATACCTTTGCGGTTAATAACCTTATTCACGAGGGACACCAACTCAAGAAGCGCATCCTCTTCGAGGAGATTCCCTCGGGGCAGCGTTTTCTGACCCCCATTATCGAGGCGATGCGTGACGAATGGGTTGTAAAGATGGGCTATCGTGGTTTCGATAGAGAGGAGGCGCACACCTTCATCGTCGAGCCTTATTGTGTCAAGGTCTTTCGCCAGCGTTGGTATTTGGTGGCCCGCAACGTGACCTACGACGAGGTGCGCATCTATGCCCTCGACCGCATCGAGACCTTTCAGACCATCGATGTTCATTTCCGTCTGCCTCGTGACTTTGATGCGGCACGCTACTTCGAGAACAGCTTTGGCATCACCGTGGAGCCGGAGCGCAAGCCCGAGTTGGTGCGTGTGAAGGTCAGCCCCCGACAGAGCAACTACCTGCGTACGTTGCCCCTGCATCGCTCGCAAGAGGAGGTGGAGCGTGAGCCTGATTACTCAATTTTCGAGTACCTGCTGGTGCCTACGTTCGATTTCCAACAGGAGTTGCGTCGCTATGGTGTCGATTTGGAGGTCCTCTCGCCCCGCTGGTTGCGTGAGGAGGTGATTGCCGATATCCACCGTCAGATTGCCAACTACATCCGTCAGTAATCCTTTTCTATAAAAATAGTGTAGCTCCCCGCTCGATGGTGCGGGGAGTTTTTTTGTGAGTGGGGTTGCAGATTTTAGCCTTTTTATTTGCATTTTTGACCAAATTTTCCTATGTTTGTGCTATTGTGATTATACCGTCTTAATCTGTTTGCTATGGATTTTCTTTCAACATATTGTCTGCGTGAGAATTGGGAGCTGCATCGAGTTGTTTTGGGCCTGATTTTTATCGTTGGGGCCATCTATCTGCTGTTGCGCTACCTGGGTCTTACGGATAAAATTCGTCGCGACCGTGTGCTGGTAGGCGGTAGCTATATCCGTCAGGTGGTGCTTTCCGTCTTGTTGCTTCCCATTATCATCGGTATCGGCTGTTGGATTATGGACCTCTCGAGTGTGTGGTTGCTTGGTGATCAAAATGGCCCGAACTATGGCGATCTCAAAACACTTGAAAAACTTCCCCCGGTCGAGCATAGCACCTTCGAGTCGGTGTTGGCGACTTTTTGGTCGGTCTATTACCATTTCGTCGATCCGGGTAACCAACATATGACGTTGGGTTATCTGGCGGCATTTGTTGTGGCCATTATTTCGATGCTCGGCATCTTTGCCCTGAATGGTCTGTTGGTTTCGACCATCATCAACTGGGTCGATGACCGCAAGGAGAAGTGGGAGCGTGGCGATGTGCGCTACGACGATGTGAAGCGTTTTAAGGATTATGTGGCTATCATCGGTGGTCACGAAATGGTGCCGCAGTTGTGTCGCCACATCTTCGAGGCGAAGGGTAATCCCCCCTTTATTCTGATTCAGTGTCGTGGTCGGGTAGGAGTGTTGCGTCGCAAGTTGGCTTCGGCGCTTACGCCCGAGCAGGAACAGCGTGTGATTATCTACTATGGTGACCGTACCTCGAACGAGGATATCGCCTCGTTGAAGTTGGAGCGTGCCCGTGAGATTTACCTCATTGGCGAGAATCCCAAAATCGACGAGAACGAGCACGATGCCCTCAATATGCTCTCGCTGAACTGCATTACGACCTACCTCAAGGACCATTGCGCCGAGGGCCAGCCGCCGATTTCGTGTCGTGTGATGTTCGAGTACCAGACGACCTTCTCGGTCTTCCAATTCTCGGATTTGGATGCCTCGAAGCGCCAACAAATCAACTTCCGCCCCTTTAACTTCTACGAGATGTGGGCGCAGCGTATCTTTGTGAAGTCGTTGGACGTAGCTCCGAAGAATAAGGAGGAGATATATATGCCGCTCGATACGTGGTACGAAGACAACGGCAAGAGGGTTTGTCACGGCATCACCTACGAGAGTGACAAGCAGGTCCACCTGGTGGTGGTGGGTATGTCGAAGGTGGGTATTGCCATGGCTGTCGAGGCGGCTCACGTGGCGCACTATCCCAACTTCCTGCGTGATACGAAACTGCGCACCAAGATCACCTTCATCGACGCCAACGCTTGGCAGGAGATGCACTTCTTTACGGGTCGCTACAAGGATCTGTTCGAGCTTTCGCATTGGAGCTACCAAGATACGACGGGCCGTCGCAAGGCGATTACCCATACGCCCGACCAGGCTAAATGGAACCACCTGGGCAACCTCGAAGAGTTGATTGATATCGAATGGGAGTTCATCGAAGGTGCGTTGGAATCGCCCGCTGTGCAAAATTATATGCGTGATTTGGAGGCCAACGAGAATGAACTGCTGACGGTGGCTATGTGCTTGACTCAGACCCACCAAGCCGTGGCCGGTGCCCTCTATATGCCGCAGGAAACCATCGCCAAAGCGGTGCAGGTTTTGGTCTATCAGCCCTTTAATGATTCAATTATTGGAAACATTTCGGGCACCACTGCCGTAAATGAACGCTACAAGCGCTTCAAGCCCTTCGGTATGGTGACTTCGGGGTGCGAGGTGGTCGGTATGAGCGACCGTGCAGCCCGCCTGATTAACCACGTCTATTGTGATGTTTGCGATTGGAAATTGGAGCAATTGGAGTCGGTTGATCGGGATTGGAATGAAGCTGTGTCGAAAGCCAAAGACGGCAAGTCGGGTGCCGCTGCCCGTTGGTCGAATATCTACAATGCCAATACCATTGCCACCAAACTGCGCAGCATCGGGTGGACGGAGGATGCCACAAAACCGGTCCAGGCGATTGATGAGGAGTTGGTGCTTCAATTGGCAAGGGTGGAGCATAACCGTTGGACGGTTGAGCAGCTGTTGTTGAACTATCGCCCCGTAAGTGCCGCCAAGCAGCTTGAACTGAAGAAGGATTGTGATAAAATCCGTGAGATAGAGGCAAATATCGTTGCTTGTTCGATCGAGGAGGTACGTAAAGCCGAGGAAGGGAAACTGGAATCCATTTTCAATGACTTGAAAATGCGCAAAAATGCGTTGAAGGAGCAGGTATTCCATCCTGATATTTGCACCTACGAGCGGTTGCGTGAGGTCGATTTCCCGACCTTGAAGTACGACATTGCCATCTGTCGTTCATTGCCCTACATAGTGCGTGCGCTGAAACCGAAAAGTGAAAAAGAAAACCAAAAAAAATAGAAACCGAAATGACTGACTTTGAAATTGTAGAAGGGTTGATTGCGCGTGACCCCGAGGTGACGAGAGTCTTCTTCTTTGTCAATTGCAAGCCGCTCATCTACTCCATCATCAGCAAGGTGTATGGCAACGCCAATGCGGAGGATTACGATGAGATGGTGAACGAGTTGTACCTGCATTTGATAGAGAACGATGCTGCTCGTCTGCGCCAATACGGGGGGCGCAGCTCCATTTATCAATGGCTCAAGACCGTTGCCATTCGTTATTTTATCCAAAAACGCAAAGGTGTGATAGATTCCGATGGTGACGATTCTCTCTATTTTAGAACTTCGGGCGAGAACACGACGTCGCGTATCGAATTTGAGATGGATTTGGATGCGTTGATCGAACGTGTTTCGGTGGAGCGTTACCGCCAGGTATTACGCCTGATCTTCATTGAGGATTGCAGTGTGGAAGATGCAGCCGCCCGTTTGGGTGTGACTGCAGCAAACTACTATAATATTAAACACCGCGCAATGCAGTATATGTTGCGCGTAGCAAGAATTGAACATTATGAGTAAGATCCAGATCACGGACGAATTGCTGGCTGCCTTTTTGGATGGCAATGCGACCCGAGAGGAGGCTCAAGCCATTTTAACTGCAGCACAAACAGATGCAGAATTGACTGAATTTTTGGCCATCGCTGCCGATGTGTCACCCTTGGTGGCGTGGGGCGAACCCCTGCCGGTAAATGCGCTGGCGGCGGCTAACGAGACCGACAACAACTGCTCGGTACGATGTGAAGCCTACGCACTTCGGGTGTGTGGTGTCGCGGCCTCCGATGCCGAATTGGAGCAAGTCTCGCAGGAGAACGGCTGGCTCAAGGATGGAGGAACAGCCTTGGCGAATGTGGGACGATTGGCCGAAAAATATGGCCTTTCGGTAAGTCGATCTTACGACTCCTCGCTTTCCGATTTGACGAAAGCTCTTGAAAATGGATGTGTGCCGCTTGTCGTTGTCGATGGCGGTGAACTAATGGGCGACCAGGCGGCCGAACAGTTCGAAGACCTCTTCGTCGGCCAAATCCCCGACCACGTGGTGGTTGTCTTGATGTGCGATTTAAGACAGAATGTCGTCACCTGTTATAATCCTGCCGTCGGTGAAATACCGCAGCAAATTCCTCTCGGCCAGTTCTTGGACGCTTGGCAGGATTCGCACAATTATCTGATTTCGATTTCCAACAAAGCCGTTGCCAAAGCGACCTATGTGCCTACGCCGATCGAGGTGTCGGATGTGGAGTTGCCCTCCGAGTTGATTGAGTTGCGTGAGGCGATTGCCGAAAACACCCACGATGTGTGGGCCAAGGCCCGAATGGATGAGGGTTGGATCTATGGCGAGAAGCGTGACGATATAGCCAAGACGCACCCCGATTTGGTGCCTTACAGCGATTTGACGGATGGCGAAAAGGAGTACGATAGAACGATGGCCGTCAATGTCATCAAACTAATGTATAAGTTGGGCTACGATTTGGTGCGGCGTCAAGACACCGATTTTTATCGTGCGACGATTCAGCAACTAAGAAGCATTCCCAAGAGCTTCATCTGCCCCAATTGCAAGGGGAGCTATATGGAGCGGGATCTCTTCTGCCCCCATTGCGGCAAGCGCATTGATTAATCTCGAGGGTGTGCTATGAAATAGAATAGTCGGAGGCGTGATAGAAAAAGCGTCCTCCGACAATCTATATCATAAAACCAAACACAACTTTATGGACAAATACCAACCCAATCCGCTCGATACGGCGGATATCGATCTCCCGGAGTCGCTCGTTGAGCTGACCGAAAAGATGGCCCGTAACGTGCACGAAGTGTGGGCTGCAGGCCGCTATGCCGATGGCTGGAAGTGGGGCGAGGAGCGTAACGATTCGCTCAAGACGCACCCCTGTCTGATTCCCTACGATGAATTGTCTGAATCGGAGCGTGAGTATGACCGCCACACGGCCATCGAGACACTGAAACTGATTCTTTCGCTGGGTTTCAGCATCAAAAAGGAGGAGCCGTTTATCTCCGACGAGGTCTATATTGACGGCAAAGCCGTACAACTCTTTATGCGAGGCACCAGCACGTTGGTTGGTCTGGATTGGAACGACTATACGATGTTCCGTAACCACGCCGATCGCCTCTTGGCCCTCGAATTGTCGGCCCCGGCCGATGAACTTCCAGCGCTGCTGGCTAAGCAAATGAAGATGCTGCCCGAAGCCCCCAAGAACGTGATGGTCAATATCATCACCTCTGATGAGGCGACGCTGACCTTCGACTGTACGAACAACATCCTTTCGGCCGTGCAATCGAACCCCGAAAACCCTGCCAATCTGTTGTGGGGTACCTGGAGCGACGAAAAGGTGGTGGAGGGTGCCGTTTCGTTGTTCATCATCTTCGGCTTCTAACCCACGATTGCAATGGCCGAGGAGTTACGGATAGCACAAGGGTCGAAGGCGGAGCGTTATGCGCTGCTCGTGGAGCAGGTCGCATCGCTCTTGCAGGGCGAGACGGATAGCGTGGCCCGTATGGCCAATGTGGCGGCCATGATTCATCAGACCTTCGGTTTCTGGTGGACGGGCTTCTATCGGGTCGTGGGGGAGGAGCTGGTGCTCGGCCCCTTTCAAGGCCCGTTGGCCTGTATGCGCATCCGCTACGGAAGAGGGGTGTGCGGTACGGCCTGGAAGGAACGCCGCACGGTGATTGTCGAAGATGTAGAACAATTCCCCGGCCATATAGCCTGTAGTTCGGCCTCCCGTAGCGAGATTGTCGTGCCGCTGATGCGGGGCGACGAGGTGGTTGCCGTACTCGATATTGACAGCGAAAAATTGGCGACCTTCGATGAGGAAGATCGCCATTGGTTGGAGCAAATCGTTTCGCTGGTTTAGTAGCCTCGTTCGATGTTGGCGGCGATGCCCTCCACCAACCGACGGCGTGCCTCGATGGAGGCCCAAGCGGTGTGGGGAGTGAACGAAAGACGCTCGGCAATCTCTTCGGACAACAGCGGCGAGTCGGCCGACAACGGTTCCCGCTCAAAGACATCCAAGCCTGCACCAAGCAGGCTTTTTTTGTGCAATGCCTCGGCCAGTGCCACCTCGTCCACAATGCCGCCACGCCCTGCATTCAGCAGTATGGCGGTCGGTTTGACGATTTCTAACGCCCTGCTATCGATGAGGTTACGGGTCTGCTCATTAAGTGGAGCGTGAATTGAAATTACGTCGGAAGTTGCGAGGAGTTCCTCCAACGAGACGGCACGGAAATGGTCGTCGTGCGGTTTGCCCGAAGTGGCATAATAGACCACCTCCATCCCGAATGCTTCGGCCACTTGTGCTACGCGGCGACCAATCGTTCCCAATCCGATGATGCCCATTCTTCGGCCTGCCAACTCGCCAAACGAACGTCCGTGGTGGGTGAATAGCCCCTCGGCGGAGTAGTCGCCCGCCTTGACATAATGGTCGAAATAGGGGAGTCGATTCATCAGCGACAGGAGGTGGGCAAAGGTGCTCTGCACGACACTTTCGGTCGAGTAACCCGCCACATTGCGTACGGCGATACCCAACTCGGCGGCGGCCTTAAGATCGACATTGTTCATCCCCGTGGCAGCGATGCAGATCAGGCGCAAACCGGGGGCGGCGATCATCTCGTTGCGGCTGATGACCACCTTGTTGGTGATGATGATTTCGGCTGTGGCAATGCGGTCGATGACCTCCTCGGGGGCGGTGCGGTCGTAGCAGACCAAAGTGCCCAATGCCTCAATGCGCTCGAGCGAAACATCGCCCAGCGTGGCTCTGTCGAGCAGTACAATGCGGGGTTGCATAGGCTATCGTTGTGCTACTTTGTGCAGAATGCCGTGCTTGGCACGAAACTCCGAGGCGGTAATCTTCATGTGCTGCTTGAAGAAACAGCAGAAGCGGCTCACCGACTCAAAGCCCGTCTCGTAGGCAATCTCCGAAATGTTCTTGGTCGAGGTGGTCAGCAGCTCTTTGGCCAGGTTGAGTTTCAGTTGTTGCTGGTAGCTCGACATCGAGACACCGGTGATGTTCTTAAAGAGGCTGCGCAGCAGCGAGTAACTCATCGAGAGTTGGGCGGCAATATCGGCAGGCGAGAGGCGGGTGGCGATATTCTCACGCAACAGCATCTGTGCCTGGTTGATTTTGTCGGTATTCTTATTGCCTCGGTTCGAGAAATTGACGTGCTCGAAATAGATGCGACCCATCAGGTGGGTGATGACGCCTGCCATCACCTGCTGGGCACCGCGAATGCTCTCTTCGGAGTATTTGATGATTTTGTGATAGAGGCTCACCAACGACTCTCTGACACCCACCTTTACAAGCGGATCTCCCTGAACAAAAAAGTTGCGTACGATGCAGTCTGCCTGTTGGCCCTTGAAGCCGACCCACATTTCGTTCCAACCGGTCTCGATGTTGGGGTAGTAGAGGTGACGCTCACCGGGGTAGAGCAGGATGACCGTGCCCGCCTCGATGGGGCGCAAGGGACACGAATCGGATTGGAAGAAGCCTTCGCCCTCGGTGATATAGACCAACTGGTACTCGTCGAGAATACGGCCCTGGTTGGTGAAATTGTAGTCGCTCGGGTGGAGCGAGACGGGGTAGGGTTGGTGCGGCTCGACGTGTTGATAGCCGACAGTTGTGCAGACCAAACCCCATTTTTCGTCCAGTGTGCTTGACGATAAATACTTAAATAAATCGCGTGTCTGTCCCATAAGATGGCGTTATTGAAGTGTAATTCGTTAGCAAATTTAGCAATTATTTCTGAATTTGCACTACTTTTTTATATTTTTAGCAAAAAAGTTTCTTTGTATCATAATTCGACATTCATTTGTCAAAAACATAAAACTCTCTCTCGGCTTATTTTGCTAAATTTGTTATTGCTAAATGGGCTCGTTGCGTAAAATGGTGTGATGAGCCGAAAGCGTACGCCAAGATACGATTTTTTTTCAACCTATACTACTAATGACTGCACAACATTTTTTGGCCGTAGATTTGGGCGCGACCAGTGGTCGTGTGATTTTGGCCACCCTCTCGGACGAGAAGCTCGACCTGGAGGTGCTTCACCGTTTCAACAACCCCTTGATTGAGGTAAACGGCAAGTATTTTTGGAACATCTACTCGCTCTACGAGGATATCCTGCGAGGCCTGACGGAGGCCGGTAAGCGCAAAGTCGAGGTACGCTCGATTGGTATCGATACGTGGGGCGTCGATTTTGTTCATATCGCCAAAGATGGTACGCTGTGTGGTCTTCCCCGCTCGTACCGCGACCCCTACACCAATGGCGTTCCCGAGGCCTACTTCGAGAAGCTCTCGCGCAAGGAGGTCTATGCCCGCACCGGTATTCAGATTATGAACTTCAACTCGCTCTTCCAGCTCTATGCACAGCACGAGGAGCAGTCGTCGGCCCTGGCTGCAGGCGAGAAGATTCTCTTTATGCCCGATGCGCTGTCCTATCTTTTGACGGGCAACCAGGTGTGTGAGTACACCATCCTCTCCACCTCGCAGTTTATGAACCCCCGCACCAAGCAGGTCGATGAGGAGCTGTTACAGGTGGCCGGTATCGAGAAGAGCCGCTTCCCCGAGGTGGTGATGCCCGGCACCCAGGTGGGTGTCTTGACCCCCGCCATCGCCAAGAGCACGGGCCTGGGTCAGATTCCCGTGGTGGCTGTTGCCGGTCACGATACGGGCTCGGCTGTGGCTGCCGTTCCGGCCGTAGATAAGGGTTTTGCCTACCTCTCGTCGGGTACCTGGTCGCTGATGGGTGTCGAGTTGGAGGAGCCCGAGATTACCGACGAGTCGTTCGAGATGAACTACACCAACGAGGGTGGTGTGGATGGTACGACCCGCTTCCTGAAGAACATCACCGGTATGTGGCTCTTGGAGCAGTGCCGTGCTACGTGGAAGAAGGAGGGTAAGGATTACTCCTATCCCGAAATTATGCAGATGATGCAGACCACGGTGGCTACTGCTCCGGCCGATCTGCTCGATCCCGATGCCAAGGAGTTTGCCGCCCCGACCAATATGCCCGAGGCCATTCGCAACTATTGCGTGGCCAACGGCAAGGCGGTACCCGAGGGCGATGCCCAGATGATTCGTCTGATCTTCGACTCGCTGGCTGCCAAGTATGCCGATGTGCTGGGTAAGTTGCAGCAGGTGGCACCGTTCGAGATTAAGACCCTCCACGTCATTGGTGGCGGTGCCCAGAACGATCTGCTGAACCAGATGACGGCCGACGCCTGCGGTATCGAGGTGGTTGCCGGTCCGTCGGAGGCTACGGCACTGGGTAATGTGATGGTACAGGCTCGTGCGGCAGGTCTGGTCGGCTCGTTGGAGGAGATGCGTCGCTACATCAGCCGCTCGATCGAGACGAAGCACTACGCACCCCGTAAATAAGCGAAAACATAACAATTAACAATAATTATTTACCTATCTAAAACTACAAAGAGTATGAAAACAGAACTCATCGAAAAGGCTTATGCCATTGCCAAAGAGCGTTACGCTGCCATTGGTATTGATACGGACGCTGTGCTGGAGCAGCTTCAGAAGATTTCGTTGTCGCTGCACTGCTGGCAGGCCGACGACGTGGTAGGCTTCGAGCCCAAGGCCGGTGCCCTGTCGGGTGGTATTCAGGCGACGGGTAACTATCCCGGTCGTGCCCGCAACATCGACGAGCTGCGTCAGGATGTACTGAAAGCCGCTTCGCTCATCCCCGGTAAGCACCGCCTGAACCTGCACGAGATCTATGGCGATTTCGGTAGCACGTTCGTTGATCGCGATCAGGTAGAGCCTTGCCACTTCCAGAGCTGGATCGATTGGGCCAAGGCCAACGATATGAAGCTCGACTTCAACTCGACCTCGTTCTCGCACCCCAAGTCGGGCGATCTGTCGCTGTCGAATCCCGATCCCGAGATTCGCAACTTCTGGATTGAGCACACGAAGCGTTGCCGTGCCATTGCCGAGGCGATGGGTGAGGCCCAGGGCGATCCCTGTATTATGAACGTATGGGTACACGACGGCTCGAAGGACCTGACCGTAAACCGTATGCTCTATCGTGAGCTGTTGAAGGATTCGCTGGATCAGATCTTCGCCACCGAGTACAAGAATATGAAGGACTGCATCGAGTCGAAGGTGTTCGGTATCGGTCTGGAGAGCTACACCGTTGGTTCGAACGACTTCTACATCGGTTACGGTGCTTCGCGCGGTAAGATGGTAACCCTCGATACGGGTCACTTCCACCCGACCGAGAGCATTGCCGACAAGATTTCGTCGCTGTTACTCTACACCCCCGAGGTGATGCTGCACGTATCGCGCCCCGTACGTTGGGACTCGGACCACGTGACCATCATCAACGACGAGACCCTCGAGCTGTGCAAGGAGATCACCCGTTGCAATGCACTGGACAAGGTACACATCGGTCTGGACTACTTCGATGCTTCGATCAACCGCATCGGTGCTTACGTAATTGGTTCGCGTGCTACGCAGAAGTGCGTGCTGCAGGCCCTGTTGGAGCCTATCCAGACGCTGCGTGAGTACGAGCTGTCGGGCAAGGGCTTCGAGCGTCTGGCGCTGTTGGAGGAGTGCAAGTCGCTGCCTTGGACCGCTGTTTGGGATATGTTCTGCTTGAAGAACAACGTACCCGTGGGTGAGGAGTTCATCGCCGACATTCAGAAGTACGAGCAGGAGGTAACCTCGAAGCGTAACTAATCTCTTAAATTACTAACTTACAAACGAACTGAAGAATATGTATCGTATTGTATTGAACGAAACCTCCTACTATGGAGCAGGTTGCCGTGCGGTGATTGCTGACGAAATCAAAAAGCGCGGTTATAAGAAGGTGATGCTCATCACCGATAAGGACCTCATCAAATTTGGCGTTGCTGCCAAGGTGGAGGAGGTATTGAAGGGTGCCGAGATTCCCTACGAGATCTTCTCGGACATCAAGCCCAATCCGACCATCAAGAACGTGCTGGATGCACTGGCTGCTTTCCAGGCTTCGGGTGCCGACTGCATCGTAGCGCTGGGTGGTGGCTCGTCGATCGACACGGCCAAGGCGGTGGGTGTGATCAACAACAACCCCGAGTTTATCGACGTTCGTTCGCTAGAGGGCGTAGCCCCCACGAAGAATCGTGCCGTTCCCACCTTTGCACTCCCCACGACGGCCGGTACGGCTGCCGAGGTGACCATCAACTATGTGATTACCGACGAGGAGAACAAGAAGAAGATGGTATGTGTCGATCCGAACGACATTCCGATGTGCGCCGTGATCGACTGCGAGCTGATGATGTCGATGCCCAAGGGTCTGACGGCTGCTACGGGTATGGATGCTCTGACGCACGCCATCGAGAGCTACATCACGCCCGGTGCCTGGACGATGAGCGATATGTTTGAGGAGAAGGCTATTGAGCTGATTCACAAGCACCTCTACAACGCCGTTCAGAACGGTCAGGATGTCGAGGCTCGTGAGGGTATGGCCGAGGCACAGTACATCGCCGGTATGGGCTTCTCGAATGTGGGTCTGGGTATCGTTCACTCGATGGCTCACCCGCTGGGTGCCTTCTACGACACGCCGCACGGTGTGGCTAACGCCCTGCTGCTGCCCTATGTAATGGAGTACAATGCCGATTCGCCGGCTCGTGCCAAGTATCTCGGTATCGCCAAGGCGATGGGCGTTGATACGACGGGTATGTCGGTGGACGAGGGTGTGAAGGCTGCTATCGAGGCTGTAAAGGCACTGTCGATCAGCATCAACATTCCGCAGCGTCTCTCGGAGATTGGCGTAAAGAAGGAGGATCTGCACGATCTGGCTATTGCCGCCTTCAACGATGTTTGCACGGGTGGTAATCCCCGTCCGACGTCGGTCGAGGAGATTGAGGCCCTCTACAACACGGCTTACTAAACCATTCAAGCAACTATGGAGATTCTTTTTGGTCTTCTGATTATCGCCATCGGCAGCTTCTGCCAGTCCAGCTCGTATGTGCCTATCAACAAGGTGCGTGAGTGGTCGTGGGAGAGTTTCTGGCTGACCCAGGGCGTCTTTGCTTGGCTTGTATTTCCCCTGCTGGGTGCCCTTCTGGCTGTGCCGGAGGGTCACTCGCTGGGCGAGCTGTTCGTAAACGGTGACTCGTTCCGTATCTGGATGACCATCCTCTTCGGTGTGCTGTGGGGTGTGGGCGGTCTCACGTTCGGTCTGTCGATGCGCTACCTCGGTGTGGCACTCGGCCAGTCGATTTCGCTGGGAACGTGTGCAGGTCTGGGTACGATTTTGGGCCCCGTGCTGCTCAATCTCTTCTTCCCCGAGCTCAACGCACTGCAGTCGCTGACGGCTGCCGTGATTTGGGGTGTGGTCGTAACGCTTGTCGGTATCGCCATCATTGGTGTTGCCGGCTCGATGAAGGCCGCCTCGCTGTCGAAGGAGGAGAAGGAGGCTGCCGTAAAGGATTTCAACTTCCCGAAGGGTATTATGATTGCCCTCCTGGCCGGTTTTATGAGCGGTTGCTTCAATGTCGGTCTGGAGTTCGGTAAGGAGATTAACTTCGGCGAGTTGACCGATCCGATGTTCCGTACGTTGCCCGCCACGCTGCTCATCACGCTGGGTGGTTTCGTAACGAACGCCGTCTATTGCTTGTGGCAGAACAAGAAGAACAACACCTTCAAGGACTACGCCCGCAAGGATCTGTGGCTCAATAACGTATTGTTCTGCGCCTTGGCCGGTGGTCTGTGGTATTCGCAGTTCTTCGGTCTGTCGCTCGGTCGCAGCTTCTTTGAGCCGGGCGGGGTGATGGATACGCTCTCGTTCTGCATCCTGATGGCGCTCAACGTGACCTTCTCGAATGTGTGGGGTATCGTGCTCAAGGAGTGGAAGGGTTGCTCGAAGAAGACCATTGCGGTACTGTTAATCGGTATTGTGGTGTTGATCGTCTCGACCTTCATTCCCGAGTTGATGAAGTAATTTAACTAAAGTAAGATAAAACAATGACTAAAAGTATTTTGGAGAATCGCCCTGCACTGAAGGCCGAGATTGACAAGGTGGCCGAGGTTGCCGGTTATCTGTGGCAGAAGGGTTGGGCCGAGCGCAATGGTGGTAACATTACCATCAACGTTACGGAGTTTGTCGATGACGAGATTCGTCAGCTGCCCGCCATTTCGGAGAGCTATCCGATTGGTTGCACGCTGCCCGCTTTGAAGGGGTGCTATTTCTACTGCAAGGGTACGAATCGCCGTATGCGCGACCTGGCTCGCAACCCGATGGACAACGGCTCGATTATCCGTATTCTGGACGACTGCGCTTCGTATGTCATCGTGGCCGACAAGGCGGTAAAGCCCACCTCGGAGATTGCTGCCCACCTCTCGATGCACAACCAGATGGTTGTAAAGGGCAAGGGGTATAAGGCTGCCGTTCATACCCACCCGATTGACCTGGTGGCTATGACGCACAATCCCAAGTTCTTGGAGAAGGATGTGCTGACCAACCTGCTGTGGAGTATGATTCCCGAGACGCGCGCCTTCTGCCCGAAGGGCCTGGGTATTGTACCTTACAAGATGCCTTCGTCGGTGGAGCTGGCTGATGCCACCATCGAGCAGTTGGAGGAGTACGACGTAGTGATGTGGGAGAAGCACGGTGTTTGCGCCGTGGGTCCCGACATTATGGAGGCCTTCGACCAGGTGGATGTTTTGTCGAAAGCATCGCAGATCTATCTGACGGCCAAGTCGATGGGCTTCGAGCCTACGGGTACGACCCAGGAGCAGATGGACGAGTTGCAGCGTGCCTTCAACCTCTAAAGCAACTTTTTTTGCTCGAAACGAAAAGGATGTCCCTCGTGGGGCATCCTTTTTTCGTGGAGTTTTTGTATCTTTGTGTAACTCAAAACACTCTTCTATGAAACGTTTGCTCGTTTTGGTGCTGATGGGTGTGGTCGCAGCGACCGCCTCGGCACAAGAATTTCGTCCTGTGATTAGTTACGACGAGTCGAAAATCAAACCCTATACGCTGCCCGAATTGATGCGTACCGAGGCAGGGGAGGAGGTCACCACCACAGAGCAATGGGAACGGGTGCGTCGCCCCGAACTCTTGCGCCTCTTCTCCGAGGAGTTGTATGGCTATATGCCCCAAGGCAAGGTGAAACAACGCTTCGAGGTAAAGGCGGTCGATACGGCCTGTGCCGAGGGTCGTGCCACCCATAAAACGGTCGAGATGATCTTCCGTCGGGGCGATGTGGAGCGTCGTGCCACCATCCATCTTTACCTGCCCAAGCAAGAACAACCGGTGCCACTTTTTATGTTCTTCTGCGGCGAACTGAAGGAGCCGACCGAGTGGCTCCGGCAACTCTTCGAGGCGGGTTACGGGCGACAACAACGACTTCTTTGCCGACCGTCAGAACGACCCTGCGGTCTATCCGAATAGTGTGCTGGCGCTGTGGGGGCACACCTCCGAAGAGGAGTTGCCGATGCACATCAGCCGTGCGTTGGGTTGCTGGGCCTGGGGTCACAGCCGTGCGATGGATTACCTCGAGACCGACCCCGATGTCGATGCGACTCGGGTGGCTATTATGGGCCACTCCCGAGGTGCGAAGGTGGCCGCTTGGGCAGCAGCGAACGATACCCGCTTTGCGGTGGCCGTTTTGAATAATTCGGGCTGCGCCGGGGCAGCGTTGTTCCGCCGCAAGTTTGGCGAACACGCCCACCGTCTGAATCGCTCGTTCCCCTATTGGATGTGTGAGAATTTCCACAAATACAACGAGCGTGACTACGCCATTCCGGTCGATCAGCATCAACTATTGGCACTCATTGCGCCTCGTCCGTTGTATGTGGCCAGTGGGGCTGAGGATTTGTGGGCCGACCCGAAGGGGGAGTTCTTGGGGTTGGCGCACGCCGAGCCACTCTACAACCTCTATGGGTATAAGGGGGTGGCTACGATGGAGTGGCCTGCTGTCGATACCCCCATCGGCCACCGAGCCGCCTACCACGTGCGTCAGGGTGGTCACGGCGTGTTGCCCTACGATTGGCAGCAGTACATTCGATTTGTGGATAAGTGGTTGAAAAAATAGGAAGAAAGCCTTTTTCGAGCCGACGAAATTTTGTAATTTTGTTGCTTGTTAGCATATTTAGTACCTATGAGAAAAGGTTTCGATAATGTAAAATACCTCCAAATTCAGTCCGAGCAGATCAAGAAACGCATCGGCGAATTTGGTGATAAACTCTATTTGGAGTTTGGTGGCAAACTTTTCGACGACTACCACGCCAGCCGTGTGTTGCCCGGCTTCCAGCCCGATAGTAAGTTGCAGATGTTGTTGCAGCTGCGCGACTATGCCGAGATTGTGATGGTCATCAGTGCCATCGATATCGAGAAGAACAAGATGCGTAGCGACCTCGGCATTACCTACGATGAGGATGTGTTGCGTCTGCGTAGCGAGTTTGAGAGTACGGGTCTCTATGCCGGCGGTGTGGTGATTACCCACTACAACGGTCAGTCGAGCGCCGATGCCTACCGCAAGCGTCTGGAGCGTCTGGGAATCAAGGTCTATTACCACTATACCATCGAGGGTTATCCCCACAATGTGGCGCTGATTGACTCGGATGAGGGCTTCGGTCGCAACGACTATGTCGAGACCTCCCGCCCGCTGGTTATCGTGACGGCGCCCGGCCCGGGTAGCGGCAAGATGGCCGTCTGCCTGAGCCAGCTCTACCAGGAGAACCGCCGAGGAGTGAAGGCCGGCTATGCCAAGTTCGAGACCTTCCCCGTGTGGAATCTTCCCCTCAAGCACCCCGTTAATATCGCCTATGAGGCTGCTACGGCCGATTTGAACGATGTGAATATGATCGACCCGTTGCACCTGGAGGCCTATGGTGAGGTGGCCGTCACCTACAACCGTGATTTGGAGATTTTCCCCGTGCTGAATGCTATCTTCGAGGGCATCTATGGCGAAAGCCCCTACAAGTCGCCGACGGATATGGGGGTCAATATGATTGGCTACTGTATGAGCGACGAGGATATCTGTTGCAATGCCGCCCGTGAGGAGATTATCCGTCGTTACTACTATGCGCTGTGTAAGTTGGCCGAGAAGGGCGACAACGAGAACGAGGTCAATAAGATTGCCCTGATTATGAAGCAGGCAAAGCTGACGACCGAATATCGCCGTACGACCGTAGCGGCCCACGAGCGTCGTGAGTTGTGCGGTGGCGGTGCTACGGCAGCCATCGAGTTGCAGGACGGCACGATTATCACCGCACGCACCAGTTCGCTTTTGGGTTCGAGTGCGGCGCTGCTGCTCAATGCCACGAAATACCTGGCCGGCATCGACCACGAAAAGAAACTTATTGCCGAGGATTTGATTGCCCCGATTCAGAAGACCAAGGTGGAGTATCTGCACGGCCACAATCCCCGCCTGCATACCGATGAGGTGCTGGTGGCGCTGTCGCTGTTGAGCAACCACGATCCCGATTGCCGCAAGGCGCTCGATCAGCTACCCAAACTAAAGGGATGTCAGGTCCACTCGACGGTGATGTTGAGTGAGGTGGATCGCAAGATATTCCACAAGCTCGGCGTCGAACTGACGTGCGATCCCCGCACCGAGTAGGGTAGAGTACCAAAGAACAAAGAAACCACGCTTTCAAGGCGTGGTTTCTTTTGTTCTATAAGTTGTCGCCTCCTCCACCCGCATCCATTTCTCCATCGAATTTTTTATTATCTTTGTAACATCAATTTTAATTAACAATAATTTTTACAACTATGGAATTAGATGATTTGCGATTAAAATTAAAGTACCAACTGGTTGATGTATATGATTATGCTGAGCCTGTTTGCAGAAAAATAAATCAAGAGTTAGAAAAAAATGGTGTTGAAAATGAGAATTTATATTGTATCCCAAGGGATTTAGTGCAGGAAATTACCGATGATATGTTGGCAAAATTAAGTGAAGAAGAACTATATTTGTTATTAGATTTTATACAGGTAATAGAGGCTGCCACAATTAGGAACTTTTTAGACACACCATCGGTTAATGATTATATTAAGGGTAAGGTGATACAAACAACCAAATTGTGGAATCAGATGTTGGAAGATGAAGAATAAAAAATTTAAGGTAGCCTAAGCGACTACCTTATTTTTTATTTCAGTAACAACAAAATCAGATGAGGTTTTTGCGTAAGCCTTCTGTGTAATACCAATCTGCGAATGACCCAACATTTTGCTAACCACCGAAATATTTACACCGCTATTTAATAATAGGGTTGCATAAGTCCTTCTCAAAAGGTGAGTGGTTAATGGTGTTTTAATGTTACCTAACACACCTATCTCCTTCAAGTATTGGTTGTACTTTTGGTTACTAAGCATACGAGGAGATTGATGCTTGCATTGTTATCTTCGTGCATCCCTATCCATAGTATCACCGACAGGTGAATGGCGAACAACTCCTTATTCCACCGAGGGAGGTACAACAAAAAAAGGATGACCTTTCGATCATCCTTCTCTGGCGGTGCGTAGGGGACTCGAACCCCTGACCCCGTGCGTGACAGGCACGTATTCTAACCAGCTGAACTAACGCACCATTTTTAAGAACTTGCAACCCTGATTTACCTCCCTGATTGCGTTTGCAAAGGTAGTACAAAATTTTGAATCTGCAAGCGTTTTTCAAACTTTTTTTACATTTTTTTGAAGAACGAGAACTGCACACTGCCGTAACTCCTTAATTGCCAAAAGAGAGGGTGGTTTGAAAAATTTTTCTCTTTCGAGTGCTCAAAGATAAAAATTCCGTCCTCTTTCAGAATTTGGCTCTCCAACACCAGCGGAATAATCTCCTCGGCCTGCTCCAAATCGTAGGGAGCGTCCGAAAAAACAAGGTCAAATTGCTTCGGGCAGCTCTTCAGGTAGAGAAAAGCGTTGGCCTTAACGGCGTAGAGATTTTTCAATCCCAGCTCTTGTGCCGTCTTGCGGATAAAGTTATGATGCACGGCGTTGATCTCGACCGAGGTGACTGATTTGGCCCCGCGCGAGCAGAACTCGTAGCTGATGGATCCGGTACCCGAGAAGAGGTCCAACACATCGCACTCCTCGATGTCGATCAGGTTTTGGAGGACATTGAAGAGGTTTTCTTTGGCAAAATCGGTGGTGGGGCGAGCTCGCAGGTTGCGAGGCGGGGTGATGGTGCGCCCCTTGAGTTGTCCGCTGATTATTCGCATACGACTTGTTTGAAGTAATTACGATAGATTTTACGGCGTTGTTTGTTCTGGGTGCGCTGCGTCACACGCAGGGTGTGGCGGCTCAAATCTGCCGCCGAGGTGAGGCGATGCAGCAGCAACTCCAACTCCTCCTCCGAGGCGATACGCACCACCTCGGCCAGCTGGAGGGCGAGCGAGTACACCTTTATATATATAAGGTCGCCGCACTCGACCACCCATACCGTAGGCTCAGTCACGTTGGGAGCTGTCAGAAGCGGGGTGGTAAAGCTCAGCTCCTCGCCATATTTTGCCTTCAAATCGGCTAATTGGGCCTTGTCGATGGCCATCAGGGCCGTAATGCCCGACTCGGTGCGTGCGCTTACGACGCACTCCGAGTTCAGGGGCGCAAGACCCGCTGCGGCGAGCAGTTCGGCCTCCGTTGTGGAGTCGTAGAGGGGTTTGGGGACGAGCATCGTGCGCTCGGTCAGCAATTCAATCTCTTGCACGTTGCGATTAAGGTTGAAAAAGAGTGTCCATCCGACACGGGCCGAATGGACACTTGTGGTTTGTTGTTTAACTTCAGGATTAGTCCTCCCAGTTACCGGCCTCGTTGTTACCGGCCTCCATCGAGCCAAACTTGATACCGGGGTAGCGGTTGTAGTTGTTTACATCGTCGTCGATCTTGTTGATCACATCCTGACGGTAGGTGATCGTGTCGAGGAACTGGATGTAGGGAGCACGGCACTCAACAACGGGAATCACAATCTTCGACTCGGTAGCAATCGTACCGGCCTCGAGGATGAACTCCGACTGGTTGTTGGTCGTGGGGATGTAACGCAGGTTCATTACGTCCTCCTTCGTGAGCTTCTTGGGCGAGAAGATGGTATCGATAACGGCTACCTTGAACTTCTCAACGTTCTTCTTACCCTGCTTCTTCAGCATTGCCAAACCTACCGAGTCGTCATCATCGACTAGCTTGCGCTCCATCTCGAGCGTGTCGGTCAGGATAAACTGGGCCAGCGTGTCGAAGCTGGCGGTGAAGCGCTGGTACTTGGTCTTGAAGGCACGCTCGGCGGTACGGATGTCCTTGATGCGGTCGATAACCTGTGCGCTCTTGCTTTTCAGTTCGCTCTCGAAACGGATGGGGGTCGAGATCTGCTTGTAGATGATGTACACGAAGAGTACGATGACTACAGCGAGAAGAATTTGGAAGATTTTTTTCATTTGTATTTAGGTTTTGTTTATTAATTTTGTCCAACAAAAAGTCGCTAAATATGAATAGCTCATTTATTGCGTCTCAAATTTACGCCAAAATTTCTTTTGAAACAACTCTTGGACAAAAAAAAATTGTCGAAAAGTTGTCAGAATACCTCGTTGGGGATGATTTTTCGCAAATTTTCGTCCTGAACGGCTATGCAGGCACCGGAAAAACGACCTTGATAGCCGCTACGGTGGCTGCTTTGAAGCAGGTGGGCATCAAGACTGTTTTGTTGGCTCCGACGGGTCGTGCCGCCAAGGTGCTGGCACGCTATTCGGGCGAGAAGGCCCTCACGATTCACAAGCGCATCTACCGCGAAAAGACCAATGCCGACTACGAATCGAAGTTCTCGTTGGACCTGAATCGGGAGCAAAATGCCGTCTTTATTGTCGATGAGGCCTCGATGATTTCGGACCGCTCGGGCGATGTAAGTTTCGGTAGCGGCTCGTTGTTGGAGGATCTTATTAAATATGTACGCAGCGGTCGAGGTTGCCGACTGGTGTTGGTGGGCGATAGTGCCCAGCTGCCACCCGTAGGGTGCGACTTCTCGCCGGCGCTCGACCCGGCAACCCTCTCTGCCTATGGCGATGTGGTCTATTGCACGTTGGACGAAGTGGTGCGTCAGGAGGCCGAGTCGGGCATTCTGTTCAATGCCACGATGGTGCGATGTATGTTGGAGCAGGGCATTGTCGATATCCCCTTGTTGGAGATGCAGTATCCCGACATCGAGTCCATCTCGGGGGGCGAGTTTTTGGAGTTGCTGGGCGATGCCTATGCCAAATATGGCCGTGACGAGGTGATTGTGGTGACCCGTTCCAACAAGCGGGCCAATCGCTACAACGAGGGTATTCGTCGCCACGTGTTGGGGGCCGAGGAGGAGATCGAAAGTGGTGATATGCTGATGGTTGTCAAGAACAACTACCACTACACCGAGCGCATCGAGAACTGCCCGATGCACTTCATTGCCAACGGCGATATCGGCCGCCTGCGTCGCCTGCGTCGTTTCGAGGATTTTTATGGGTTCCGCTTTGCTACGGCGGTGCTGGAGTTCGGCGACTACGACGATACGGAGATCGAGTGTAAAATTCTGCTCGATACGATTGCCTCCGAGTCGCCCTCGCTGACCCGTGAGGAGCAAAACCGCCTTTTCTACGAGGTTGAGAAGGACTATCTGGATATTAAGAGCAAGATCAAACGCTTCAAGGAAATTCGTGAAAATCCGCACTTTAACGCCGTTCAGGTAAAGTTTTCCTACGCCGTAACCTGCCACAAGGCGCAGGGCGGACAGTGGCGGGCCGTCTTCATCGATCGCTTCCTGTTTGGCGACGAGCAGATGACGCCCGATCTGATGCGTTGGCTCTATACGGCGATGACCCGAGCAACCGATAAGCTCTATTTGGTCAATTTTGGTGACGAATTTTTTGGTGCATAACCCCCTTGTGTGATGGCTGAGATTCCCGTTGAGCAACATCCGTTGCAACCCTTTTTGCCCCCTCGAGCCCGCCTTCTGATGCTGGGTAGCTTTCCGCCCAAGCGGGAGCGTTGGTCGATGGATTTCTTCTATCCCAATCGCCAAAACGATATGTGGCGCATTGTCGGAAAAGTCTTTTTTGACGATGCTCACCACTTTGAAACCGAGGATAGGAAAAAGTTTGACAAAGAGCGTATTGTTGCGTTTTGTTCAACCAAAGGTTTAGCTCTTTACGATGCTGCTTCCGAGGTGCGCCGACTGATGGATAACGCCTCGGATAAGTTCTTGGAGGTGGTTACGCCGACCAACCTCAAGGAGCTGTTGTGTGCCCTTCCCGAATGCTCGGCGGTGGTCACCACGGGGCAGAAGGCGACCGATCTGGTGGTGGCGGCTTTGGGTTGCTCGGAGCCAAAGGTGGGGGAGTCGTCGGCGTTTGAATTTGCCGCCCGCACGATGCGTCTGTGGCGTATGCCCTCCTCGTCGCGAGCCTATCCCTTGTCGTTGGAGAAAAAGGCCGCTTTTTACCGCAAAATGTTTGAGTCGGAGGGGCTGATATTTGACGAAAATAATGTATCTTTGTCTCAAAGATAACCCCCTTTTAAGAAAGTGAAAGACGCAAAAACCGAAAAGAAGGCCGCCAAGCGGGCTAAAACCCCCTTGATGGACCAATACTACCAGGCCAAAGCGGCCTATCCCGATGCCATTATGCTGTTTCGTGTGGGCGACTTCTACGAAACTTTTGGCGAAGATGCCATCAAGACCAGCAGCATTCTGGGCATCACGCTGACCCGTCGAGCCAACGGCTCGGCCTCGCACGTCGAGTTGGCCGGCTTCCCCTACCACGCCATCGATACCTACCTGCCCAAGTTGGTGCGGGCCGGTGAGCGTGTGGCCATCTGCGAGCAGTTGGAGGACCCGAAGATGGTCAAAGGTTTGGTGAAACGAGGTGTTACCGAGCTGATTACGCCCGGTGTGGTTTTGCAGGACAACATTCTGCAAAACAAAGAAAATACCTTCCTGGCGTCGGTCTTCTTCGGTAAAAAGAGTGTCGGTGCAGCCTTTCTCGATATCTCGACGGGTGAGTTTTATGTAGGCGAAGGAACGGAGAGCTATGTCGATAAATTGCTCTCGAACCTTCAGCCCAAAGAGGTGGTCTATCAGCGTGCCTACGACGATCGGTTCAAGGCCGCCTTTGGGGTGAATTACTACACCTATCGCCTCGACGAGTGGGTCTTCTCGGAGGATGTCTGCCGTGAAAAGTTGTGTCGCCAGTTTGGTACACCGACGCTGAAAGGCTTTGGCGTAGAGGATTTTACGTCGGGTATCTCGGCCGCAGGTGCCATTCTGCACTACCTCGAGATGACCGAGCATCGTTCGTTGGACCACCTGCGTTCGATTTCGCGTCTCGACTCGGAAGATGCCGTGTGGGTCGATAAATTTACGATTGCCAACCTCGAACTTTTCTCCTCGAATGGCGGGCGCAACCGCACCTCGTTCTGTTCGGTGATTGACCGCACCCTCACCCCGATGGGAGGTCGTCTGCTGAAGCGTTGGGTGGCGATGCCGCTGCGTGATGTGGCCCAAATCGAGGCTCGTCAGCAGGTGGTCGAGGCCTTTGTGAAGGATGCCGACCTTTCGGAGGGAATCTCCGAGCAGGTGGCCCTGGTGGGAGATTTGGAGCGTATTGCCTCCCGCATCGCTGCGGCTCGTGTCACGCCACGCGAGTTGGTGCAGTTGAAACATTCGCTTACGGCGTTGGAGTTGCTCAAAGCCATTCTCGATTCGTCGGACAATGCCGAGTTGCATCGTCTGGCCGATCTGATTGACCCGCTTCAGGAGGTGCGTGACCGCCTGGCAACGGATCTCTATCCCGACCCCACGACCAACCAGATTCAGAAGGGTGGTGTGATTGCCGACGGCGTCGATCCCGAGTTGGACGACCTGCGTCGCATTGCCCTGCACGGCAAGGATTATCTGGCTCGTATTCAGCAACGTGAACGTGAGGCAACGGGCATCCCGTCGCTCAAATTGAGCTATAACAATGTCTTCGGCTACTACATCGAGGTGAGCAACACCCATAAAGATAAGGTGCCGCAGGAGTGGATTCGCAAGCAGACCCTAACGAATGCCGAGCGTTATATTACCGAGGAGCTGAAGGAGTACGAAGAGAAGATTCTGGGTGCCGAGGAGAAGATGCTTCTCATCGAGCAACGCATCTATGCTGCGCTGTTGTCATACATCGCCTCGTCGCTTTCCAAACTGTTGCGTAACGCCTCGGTGGTGGCCCGCATCGACTGTCTCCATTCGTTTGCCGTGCTGGCTCGCCAACGTCGTTATGTGCGTCCGACCCTCGACGAGGGCAAGCGCATCGAGATTCGTGAGGGACGTCACCCCGTGTTGGAGACCCTGATGGGGGTAGGCGAGGAGTATATCCCCAACGATGTGATGCTCGACGACGAGGAGCAGCAGATCATTATGATTACCGGTCCCAATATGTCGGGTAAGTCGGCCCTGCTGCGTCAGACGGCACTTATTGTGTTGATGGCCCAGATGGGCTCGTTTGTCCCCGCCAAGAGGGCTCATATCGGCGTGGTGGACAAAATCTTTACCCGTGTGGGAGCCTCGGATAATATCTCACAAGGCGAATCTACCTTTATGGTCGAGATGTTGGAGTCGGCCGGTATTCTGAACAATATCTCCGACCGCTCGTTGGTCCTCTTGGATGAGATTGGCCGAGGAACGAGTACCTACGACGGTATTTCGATTGCCTGGGCGATGGTCGAGTATCTCCACAACCACCCAACGGCCCACGCCAAGACCCTGTTTGCCACCCACTACCACGAGCTGAACGAGATGGCGAAGATGTACAGCCGTGTGAAGAATTTTCACGTCTCGGTGCGTGAGGTGAATGGGCAGATTGTCTTTCTGCGCAAACTCGAGAAGGGGGGTACCGAGCACTCGTTCGGTATTCACGTGGCTCGCCTGGCAGGTATGCCCGCCTCGATTGTGACCCGTGCCGAGGAGCTGTTGCACAACCTCGAGGTGGTCTATGGCAACAACGAAATTGTCCCCTCGAAGAGTCTCAAGGCGCGCAACAAACGTGCTGCGCAGGTGGTGCGTCAGGCCGCCGAGCAACCCGAGCCGCAGTCGATGCAGCTCTCGATGTTCCAACTTGACGACCCCGTGCTGGTCGAGATTCGTGACCGCATCAAGGGATTGGATATCAACTCGCTAACTCCGATTGAGGCACTCAATATTCTGAACGATATTAAAAAGATTACGGGATTGTAATTCGCTTTTTTTATATGAAACGTCTGCTTACGTTGTTTGTCGTTTTGCTGCTTGTTGTTCCGATGGCTTCGGCGCAATCCGGAAAACGCAACAAGACCAAACGGCTGCCCGAAGGGATCGAATACTCATCACGCTATGCAGTGCTGCCTGCTCATTTGAGCCTGGTAGAGAAACAAATCGAAATTCCCGGAGCACCGGTCAATGCCGTGCGTTTTGGAGCTGTCGATACACTTTGTAATATGGTTATCGAGCCTATTTACAGCGAACTTATTAGTTATCATAAAAGTGGCTATGCCATCGTAACCCGTGATGGTAAGCGTGGGCTTTTGGATATGTCGTGCCGCGAGTTTATCCCGTGTGAATGGACTCAGGTTTTTATTCCATACGACAACCGCATTCGAGTGCAGGTGGGCAATGGCAAAAACAAGCGATTTGGATTCCTAAATATGAATGGCGAACAGGTGATTGCACCTGTGCTTGAAGGGGCTACGAATTACAATAACGGGATTGCGGCAGTTCGTCAAGATGGGAAATGGGGTCATATCGACACCTTAGGTCGTATTATTACCCCGTTGCAATACGACGATGCGCAAAACTTTGTCAATGGTTATGCCGCTGTTGGCGTTCAAGGGAAGTACTACATTAAGTATGGCTTTGTCGATTTATCCGGAAAGTTGGTAATTCCTACCGACTACTATTCGGTCAGCGCTTTTGTTAATGGTCGTGCGGTGGTAAGTCGTATCATCAACGGCGCTCCCCGCTATGGGGCCATCGACACTACGGGTGCTTTGGTGTTACCCATTGAATGGGATTATGTATCCACTTTCAGATATCATTCAACATGGGTAGGTAAAGGAGTTTATCCCAATTGTGTTTACACCTTGCTTGACGAGAATGGCACTCGATTGATTTCGACCGATTTATATGACCTTAACGATAGTGGTGGCGGAGGTCGCTATGCCTCGGCCGGAGTCCGTATCGGTGATGGTACGTTGCGCTATGGTGTGGTAAGCCATCGAGGTCGTGTGATTCTGCCGTTCCGTTACGAGCGCATCACCCTCTTTACCGAGAATCTTGCCGACGGAAGTCAGGCACTGCGTGTAATGGGCCTACTCAATGGTAAGGATGTAAGTCTTGAACTCCGTTTCGAGGATTAGCTCTTTATCTGAGTCAAATAACATAAAATGAGCGACCGCCTATTGCTGGTGAGTCGCTCTTATATTTCAATAATTAACGATAAACATTAAAAAATTAACGAAAAAATTTGTTTTTTTGGAATTTGTTGCTACCTTTGCATAACGATAAACGATAAATAATTAACGAAATAATTATTTTTAACCTTAAAACCGTTATGCTATGACAATTTCTAAATCCACACAGCGACGTGTCGTTGTACTCTTTGTGTTAGTCAGTTTGATGTTTTTGCCCGGTTTGCTCCTCTCGGTTTCTCACGTCCTCTTTGAAGGTGATTGGCGCACGACTGAGCATGTTACTTTCGTGGGTACGATGGATGTGGCTCGACCGAGCTATATGCTTGAAGAGGGCGAACAGAATAGCTACGAGCCGATTGTTGTCCGACCGGCGACTGCTGACGAGCCGGCAATTATGGCTGAGCCATCCGGATACTTTGTTTACGCCAATGAGGGCAATTACGTGATCGACACTGCTGCCAATCATCTGCGTAAGGTGATGATGTGCATCTCCATGTTGGTGACATTTACCTTGACCATACTCCTATTAATGGTTATCTATCAGGTAATTAAAGGGTTTCAAACGGGAGAGTTTTTTACTCGCAAATCGGTGGTTATGGTACGTGTGATGGCTGCGTTCTATTTTGTGGGCAGTCTGATTTGGTCGAATTTTGCAGCCTTGGATGAACGTGTTGCGTCGGAATTTTGTGGTATGTTAAGTTCCGAAGGTTGGAATAGTGTATTCCAACTCAATACCAATTCATTGCTGATTCCGCTTGTGATGTTGGTTGTTGCCGAGTTGATGAATATCGCTCATAAGTTGAACGAGGAGGAAAGTGCCACCCTGTAAATGATAGTAAAGCTATGATAATAACTAATTTAGATGTAATGCTTGCACGACGCAAGATGTCGTTGCAGGAGCTTTCGGAACGCATTGGTATTTCGGTTGTAAACCTCTCGAAGCTCAAAACGGGCAAGGTGCGTGCAATCCGTTTTTCAACACTCGATGCAATTTGTCGAACACTCGATTGTCAGACGGGTGATATTCTCGAATTTAGTCCCGATCGCCCTGAGCCCGATTCTGAATGTTGATTTACCCTAAAACAAAAAGGTCGCCCCATCCGGGACGACCTTTTGTTTTGCTTACGAGCAGAGGGTTACTCCTTAATAATCGAGCGGATGTTTTCGATAAGCATCGCTACGGCAACCGAGTTGAATCCGCCCTCGGGGATGATGACATCGGCATATTTCTTCGACGGCTCGACAAACTCCTCGTGCATCGGCTTGACGGTGGTGGTGTACTGATCGATGACCGACTCCATCGAACGGCCACGCTCACGCACATCACGCAAAATTCTGCGAGCCAGGCGAATATCGGCATCTGTATCAACAAACACTTTAATATCCATCAGCTCGCGCAACTCCTTGTGCTCGAAGATTAGAATACCATCTACGATGATGACCTTCGAGGGTTTTACGGCCACACGCTCATCCGTACGGTTGTGATCGACAAACGAATAGACGGGATGCTCGATGGGTACATTCTCCTTCAAGGTCTTGATGTGCTCAACCAGCATATCCGTGTCGAAGGCGGCAGGGTGGTCGTAGTTGAGCTTCGTGCGCTCCTCGTACGTCAGCTCGGGGTGTGCCTTGTAGTAATAGTCGTGGCAGAGGGTCACCACATCTGCTCCTGCAAAGGCCTCTTGCAGGCGCTTTACAAGGGTCGATTTGCCGCTGCCGGTACCTCCGGCAACGCCGATAACGGTCACTTTCATAGTTGTAGGGTCATTATACAAAAAAGAGTGCGCCCACAGCGGGGACACACTCTTTGTTTGTTTCGTTTGATTAAGCGTCGATGTTGGCGTAGGTGGCGTTCTGCTCGATGAACTCACGGCGGGGAGGAACCTCGTCGCCCATCAGCATCGAGAAGATGCGGTCGGCCTCGGCGGCATTTTCGATGGTCACCTGGCGCAACGTGCGGGTTGCGGGATTCATCGTCGTATCCCACAGCTGCTCGGCGTTCATCTCACCAAGACCTTTGTAGCGCTGCGTCACAGCACCCTTGCCAAACTCGGCCGTCGCGGCATCACGCTGCTCGTCATCCCAGCAGTAACGCTGCTGCTTGCCCTTCTTAACCAGGTAGAGGGGCGGGGTAGCGATGTAGATGTGGCCATTCTCGATGAGCTCCTTCATCTTGCGGAAGAAGAAGGTCAGCATCAGCGTGGCGATGTGCGAACCATCGACGTCGGCATCGGTCATAATGATGATCTTGTCGTAACGCAGACCGGTGAGATTCAGAGCTTTGCTATCCTCCTCGGTGCCAATCTTGACGCCCAGAGCAATAAACATATTCTTAATCTCCTCGTTCTCCCACATACGGTGCTCCTGCGCCTTCTCGACATTCAGGATCTTACCACGCAGCGGCATAATGGCCTGGAAATTACGGTCACGACCCGTCTTTGCCGTACCACCTGCCGAGTCTCCCTCGACGAAGAAAATCTCGGCAATCGAACGATCGCGG
>CALAQA010000036.1:0-5967 GCA_937889065.1 uncultured Alistipes sp. | reverse complement strand
CCGTGACGATGAACTGCACCTTCTGGGCCATGCCCTTCGAGAGCTCCTCGACCTTCTTGTCCCACCACGACTCGATGCCGAAACGCTCGAACCACACCTTGAGGCGTTGCAGGGCATCACGACGCGAGAGTCCCTTGAGGCGGGCAAAGAAGAGGGCCTGTTCGCCCACACGCATCTTCTTGTAGAGGCCACGCTCCTCGGGCAGGTAGCCGATGCGGGCCACATCCTCGGCCGAGAGGGGCTTGTCGCCAAAAAAGACCTGACCCGAATCGGGGGCCGTGATGCGGTTGATGATGCGGATGAGGGTGGTCTTGCCGGCACCATTTGGGCCGAGCAACCCATAGACCGCTCCGCGCGGAATGGTGAGCGAAACATTATCCAGAGCCGTGTGGCCGGCGTAGTGTTTCGATACGTTTTCGACACGTAACATATCCATAAGCGTAACTGTTTTTAGTAACTAACCGATGCAAATATAGGTATTATTTTCGATATTCGGCCAATTTTTATCGAAAAACAATAAAAAAAGATAAAAAAGAGAGGTTGCCACTCGGACAACCTCCCTCTACTTTGCGGCTTGCTATTTGGCTGCCTGACGCTGTTTGCGACGCTTCTTGATGCGGTCGCGGTGGTCGATCAGGGCGATGCGGAAGGCCTCACGGCGGGCACGCAGGTTGCGACGCCACCCCTCCCAGCGCATATAACGCTCCTTCTTTTCGGGGTAGATGTCGGGCACGGTGACCAAAATACCCGTCTCCTCGACGCCGCCGAAGTCGGGATTCGAGACCGTGTCGAAGACACGCATCGAGGGCGAGAGGTTCATATAGGCGTTGATCAGGGGCGGGATGTGTTCGTTCACCTCCCTGATTTTCTGAATCAGAATGCGGTAGTTCTCCTGAAAACTGTCGCCCGAGAAGATCTCCTCGTAGTAGGGGTCGTCCAGATCGAGTTGCAGGGGGTGGATACCCTCCACAAGGTGGTCCTTGTCGGGGAAGTAGTGGTGGAGGAACCAGATGAGGGCGTTGCGGGCATCGGTGCGGTAGGAGGTGTACATCGTCACCTTGCCGAAGAGGTATTTCACATCGGGGTTCAATACCAGAATGGCACCAATGCCGTCCCAGAGGTTGTCGAGGGCATAGATGCTCTTCGAGTTGGCACGGGCCTGGTAGGCGGGTTGCACAAACGAACGGCCCAACTCAAGGGTGTGGGGCAGGAAGCGACGACGAAATCGGTCGCTGAAACGGAAATAGTGTTCGGTCGAGAGGTGCTTTTGTTGCTCCCCTCCGCAGACGATGAAGCGGTAGCCGCCCACAATCTCTTCGGCAGCGGGGTCCCAGACGATGAGCTGGTAGTAGCCATCGACGGCCGTATCCTCCTCGTCGATATCGACCTCCATTCCCGTACCACCACCGGCAGCACGGAAGGCCTCCTCACGCAGACGGCCCACCTCACGCATCAGATTGGGGCACTCGTCGGCATCGAAGACATAGATCTCGTTGCCGGCACGGTTCGTGTCACGGACCTTACGCTCGGGGGTCAGTTCGGCTTTGAGCAGCGCACGCTCAATGGGGGCAATGATAGGTTCCATTGGGTCGAATTGTTCGATTTAGGTGCAAATATAGTACATTTCTTGATTATTTGCCTCGGTCGAGCAGCTCTTTTTGTAAATCGTAGCACTTTTTGCGTACCCATTCAGTCTGTTCGCCCAGGTCACCGACGGCCTGCAAATCGCTCAACGCAATCGGCTCGCCGACCCGAATGCGGAAGTGGCGATCGTGTTGTGCAAACATCTCATCGACAAGCCACAGCATTTCAATGTTGGCCTTCACACCCAGGGCTTTACGCAGCCGATGCAGCCCATAAAAAAAGTTCGACAACCGCCCCTCGACAAAGATGGGCACAATGGTACGATGCGAGGCGTAGGCCTTTTTCAGAAAGTTGTTCTTCCAGGGGGTATCCTGTATTTTACCGTCGATATAGCGGGAACACAAGCCGGCAGGGAAGGTGAGGATGGGTTTGTCGCCAAAGAAGGCCTCCTCGAAGCGGCGGGCATATTCGGCCTTCTGCGCACCGTGTTTATTGACCGGAATCCACAACTCTTCGAGGGGCGAGACCACCTTCAACAGGTCGTTCACCACCACCCTCACGTCGCCAAAGTGGGAGATGAGTTTGTCCGAGAGCATCAGTCCGTCCATTCCGCCGAAGGGGTGGTTCGAGACAAAGAGATAACGCCCGTCACGGGGCAGACGGTCGAGCCCTTCGATCGAATAGGTGACGTTCCAATCCCGAAAGCAGGCTTGAATGAAGGGCTGCGGAGCGAGATTCCAATAGTTGTCGTAGATGTGGTTGAGGTCATCTTCGTGGATGACACGGCGCAACCAATCGACCACCCAACGGGGCAGTTTTTTGGCCAATTTCGGGGCTTTATCTTGCAGTACGAGGGCGATATCGACTTTCTTTGCCATAGGCTGTTGAAAAATAATATCGACAAATATAGGCAATCTTTTTCGAAAAATCCCTAACTTTACACCCAAATCGACCTACGGTCGAGAAAATGATGCCGTGATGACCAACTTTTACCATACACCGGTCCTGCTGGAGACTTCGGTCGAGCTGATGGATATTCAGCCCGACGGCACCTACGTGGACCTCACGTTCGGAGGTGGCGGACACAGCCGTCATATCCTCTCGAAGCTCGGACAGAAGGGGCGACTCTACTCCTTCGATCAGGATAAAGATACGCTGGCCAATGCCCCCGACGACGACCGCTTTACCTATGTGGCGAGCAATTTTCGTTTCCTGCGCGGAGCGTTGCGTTGGCGTGGGGTGACCGAGGTGGATGCCGTGCTGGCCGACCTGGGTGTTTCGTCGCACCACTTCGATGCCGTTGAACGAGGCTTCTCGTTTCGTGGCGAAGCCCCGCTCGATATGCGTATGAACCAGCGTGGCCGCCTGACGGCTCGGGAGGTGGTCAATAACTACTCGGAGGAGGAGCTGACCCGCATTTTTCGGGATTGGGGCGAGTTGGAGACCCCTTGGAAGGTCGCTTCGTGCCTGGTGCGTGCCCGCCAAAAGGGGGAGATAGCCACCACCGCCCAACTCGTCGAGGCGATTAAGCCCTGCACTCCCCGCAAGGATGAGTCGAAGTTTCTGACCAAACTCTTTCAGGCCCTGCGCATCGAGGTCAATGGCGAGATGGAGGCCTTGAAGATGGCCCTCGAACAGAGCCTCAAGGTGCTGAAGCCCGGTGGACGATTGGTGGTGATTTCGTACCACTCGCTGGAGGATCGACTGGTCAAGAATTTCCTGCGCAGCGGCAACTTCGAGGGACACATCGAGAAGGATTTTTATGGCAAGGCCTTGGCCCCCTTCGAGATTGTGACCCGCAAGGCGGTCGTTCCGACCGACGAGGAGCTGACGAGAAATCCCCGCTCGCGCTCGGCCAAACTGCGAGCGGGAATTAAACTTTAATGCGCTAATTAGCAACAGATAATACGCTGTAACAAAATGAGCAACATCGACGATTTGGATTTTCACCCCGAACGTGCCGACGAGGAGCGTACCCGCGAAGAGGAGGAACGCTTCCGCCGTCGTGTGCGCCGTGAGGTGTTGCGTGTGCAGCGTGGCGAGGCCGACGAGGATATAGCCGCCGACGAGGCGGCCGAAGCCGAGGCCCGCACCCTGGAAGAGGAGGAGGAGCGTCGCCGTGCCAAGCGTCGTGCCCACCCCTTCTTTCGTCTCTTGTCGGGTACGGTGCTCGTGACCGAGCGTGCCACCCGCTACTACCCCTACTTAGTGACCATTGCCGTGATGTTCTTCCTGAACATTGTGGTGGTCTTTTGGTCGCTGCACCTCGATATGCGCTACTCCCGTCTGGAGCGGGAGGTACAACGCCTGCGTGAGCGTTCGGTGCGCCTCGAGGAGCAACGCTACCGCATCTCGACCCACTCGGCCGTTGTCGATGAGATTGCTCGTCGAGGCCTGGGGCTGAAAGATCCCGAACACCCCAACCCCAAAATTCCCTAACCGATGCAGAAGGAGCCTTCAGAGATTAAAAGCGACATCCTGCTGCGTGTGCGACTGCTCTACCTCTTCTTCATCGTGGTGGTGGCGGTCATCTTGGTGCGTTTGGCCTGGGTGCAGTTCTTCAGCGAGGAGACCCGCTACAATGCCGAGCGTCTCTCGCCCCGCATCTTCCTGCGTGGCTCCATCGAGCCGCAGCGAGGCGGCATCTTCTCACGTGACGATGAGCCGCTGGCCATCTCGATTTTCCGCTATCAACCCCTCTTGGACTTCGACTCGGAGGGCTTTTTGGATACGCTGCGCTTTCAGAAGCAGGCCGACTCCCTCTCGAAACTCCTTGCCGCCTACTTTGGCGACCGCTCCTCGGCCGAGTACTACAACCGCCTGAACAACCGCCTGCGCTATGCCCGTTCGCACTTCGACTCGTTGGCCGAGCGTCGCACGGTCGTCTATCGGGACAAGCAGGGGGTACTGCCCTTGATGTTCTATCTGGCTATGGGCTTTGGTGCCGATACGGTGACCGTCATCGATACGATTCGTGCCCACCGACCCGTCCCCCTCTTTCCGCGTGATGTCGATTACTCGGAGTGGGAGCAGCTGCGTCGCTACCCGATTCTGAACTACAACCTCGGTATGACCTACCGCCTCGACAAGCAGGATCGCCGCATCTACCCGCAGGGCGACCTGGCTCGTCGTATCGTCGGACGCATCAACCCGCTCAACGACCGAGGCTACGGACTCGACTCGCTCTATGCGCCGCTGCTGAATGGCGAGCGGGGCTTCGAGGTGCGCCAGCGCATTGCCCGAGGCTTCTCGACCCGTGTGTTGGATTCGGCCTATCGGGAGGTGGTCAATGGGGCCGATTTGATTACGACCCTCGATTTGAACATCCAGGATGTGGCCGATAAGGCGTTGCGTGCCCAACTCGAAACCGAAAATGCCACGTGGGGCACGACGCTGGTGATGGATGTGCGGACGGGTGATATTTTGGCGATGGCCAACCTGGGGCGTTCCGGCGAGGGAAAACCCTACACCGAGCGTGAGAACTACGCCCTGGAGTATGCCATGGAGCCGGGCTCGACCTTCAAGTTGGCCACCGTGCTGGCCCTCCTGGACGATGTGGGGATGTCGCCCGATCAGACCTTCCAGACCAACAACGGTGAGTATGTCGATATCGGTCCCGCCAAGAAGATTCGTGACTCGCACTACGGCGACCACGAGATTGCCCTGAAGCGTGCAGTGGCGGGTTCGTCGAATGTCTATTTCGCCCGAGCCTTCTGGGAGTACTACGGCCGCACCGGCAAGAAACAGCAACTCTCGGACTACTACCACAACCGCCTGGGTTTGGGCGAAACGGTGGGTTTGGAGGCACTCGGTGAGCGTCGCCCGATGGTGACCCACGATTGGCGGGTGCCCGACCCGGGGGTGATGCTCGTGAAGATGTCCTACGGCTACCGTGTGCTGATGACCCCCATCAAACTCTTGACCCTCTATAATGCCATTGCCAATGGCGGCCGAATGGTTGCCCCGCGTCTGGTCCTGGAGGCTCGAAGAGATGGTGAGGTGGTCGAGGAGTTCCCCGTGCGGGTGTTGCGTGATACGATCTGTTCGCCCCGTGCGTTGTCCATCGTGCGGGAGTGTTTGGAGGAGGTGGCCAAGACGGGTACGGCAGCCGACTTCTTCAGCGACACCCCCCGTGTGCGTGTGGCGGCCAAGACGGGTACGGCCCAGGTAACCTACGGCGGTGCGGGACACTACCTCGGTACGATGGTGGCCTACTTCCCCGCCGACAACCCCCGCTATACGGTCTTAACCTCGATTCAGACCCGCCAGCAGCGAGGCAAACACTACTACGGAGCCTCGTTGGCAGGTCCGGTGGTGGCAGCCGCAGTGATTTTGGATCCTGAAAATCCGATATATGGGGTCGATGATTCTAAAAAGCTAAGC
>CALAQA010000035.1:0-14166 GCA_937889065.1 uncultured Alistipes sp. | reverse complement strand
GCAGATGTTCACCTGGAACTTCATCCAGAAGCAGCTGATCGAGAGCGAGAAACTCACCGTAACGCCCGAGGACGCCACCACGGAGGCCAAGGCGCTGGCTGCTGCCCAGTTTGCCCAGTACGGCATGCCGTCGGCTCCGGAGGATATGCTGGAGGGCTACGCCAAGCAGATTCTGGAGAACAAGGAGCAGGCACAGAAGATCTACGAGAAGCTCTTCGAGCAGAAGGTCGTAGAGGCTGTGAAGGCCAAGATCAAGGTGACCGAGAAGAGTGTATCGGCAGCAGATTTTGCAAAATTGGCGAAGGAATTGTAGGAATATTCCATAAAAAAGCTTATCTTTGGACTTTGCAGGCGTGATGTTTGCAAAGTCCATTTTTTATAACGAGTAACACTATGGCATCGGAATTTGAAAAATATGCACGTGGAATGTGCGGTATCAGCTCGATGAAGTTGTATGACTTTCAGTCGGTTATGAACTCTTATGTGTCGCCCACCATCATCGAGGAGCGACAGCTCAATGTGGCTGCGATGGACGTCTTCTCGCGTTTGATGATGGATCGCATCATCTTCCTCGGCTGCCCCATCTACGACGATGCCGCCAACATCATTCAGGCCCAGCTCCTCTTCCTCGAATCGGTCGATCCGGATAAGGACATCACCATCTACATCAACTCGCCCGGTGGCTCGGTTTCGGCCGGTCTGGGTATCTACGATACGATGCAGCTCATCAACTGCGACGTGGCCACCGTATGTACCGGTATGGCTGCCTCGATGGGTGCCGTGCTGCTGACCGCCGGTCAGGCAGGCAAGCGTTCGGCGTTGCCCCACTCGCGTGTGATGATCCACCAGCCGCTGGGTGGTGCCCAGGGTCAGGCCTCGGATATCGAGATCACGGCTCGTGAGATTTTGAAGACCAAGCGTGAGCTGTACGAGATTTTGTCGGCCCACTCGGGTGCTTCGATCGAGCAGATCGAGCGTGATGCCGATCGTGACTATTGGCTGACGGCCCTCGAGGCCAAGAACTACGGCCTGATCGACGAGGTGCTGAGCCGTCGTGAGAAGTAAACACTATGACACAAACCAAGACGAAAGGACGAAACGGAGGCCCTTCGGGGGTGGATTGCTGCTGGTTCTGCGGAGCCAAGCGTAACGAGGTGGAGATTCTGTTCCAGGGTAAGAACGGAGCCAACATCTGCAACCGCTGCATCGAGAACGGCCACCGCATCCTCAACGAGGAGAGCGAGGCGATGGGCATCAAACCCCACACCGAGCCCGATAACTTTACCGCCGAGGAGCTGATGCGCCCCGCCCAGATCAAGCAGTTTCTGGACCAGTGGGTCATCGGCCAACACGAGGCCAAGCGTACGATGGCCGTAGCGGTCTATAACCACTACAAACGCCTCTTGGCCAAACCCAAGGAGGACGACATCGAGATCGATAAGTCGAACATTGTGCTGGTGGGTCCCACCGGTACGGGTAAGACGCTTATCGCCCGCACCATTGCCAAACTGTTGAAGGTCCCCTTCACCATTGTCGATGCCACGGTGCTTACCGAGGCGGGCTATGTGGGCGAGGATGTGGAGAGCATCCTCACGCGTCTGTTGCAGGCGGCCGACTACAAGGTCGAGCAGGCCGAGCGAGGCATCGTATTCATCGACGAGGTGGATAAGATTGCCCGCAAGAGCGATAACCCCAGCATCACACGTGATGTGTCGGGCGAGGGTGTGCAGCAGGCCCTGCTGAAGATTTTGGAGGGCACGACGGTCAATGTGCCGCCCCAGGGGGGTAGAAAGCACCCCGACCAGAAGTTTATTCAGGTCAATACGCGCAACATCCTCTTCATCTGCGGTGGTGCCTTCGACGGCATCGAGAAGAAGATTGCCCAGCGTCTGAATACCCGTGCGATGGGTTACGGCCGCTTGAAGAGCGAGCAGGTCGATCGAGACAACCTGATGAAGTATGTCATGCCGCAGGATTTGCGCTCGTTTGGCTTGATTCCGGAGTTGGTGGGTCGTCTGCCGGTGCTGACCTTTATGCACCCGCTTTCGCGCGAGGCGCTGCGCTCGATTCTCACCGAGCCGAAGAATGCCATCGTCAAGCAGTACGAGCGTCTGTTGGAGATGGATGGCGTGGAGCTGAAATTTGAAGACGAGGTGTTGGACTACATTGTCGATAAGGCGGTGGAGTTCAAACTCGGTGCCCGAGGTCTGCGCTCGATTGCCGAGGCGATTATGACCGAGGCGATGTTTGAGCTGCCGTCGAGCAACGAGAAGCGATTTGTGGTGACGTTGGACTATGCCCGTCACCAATTCGAGCGGGCCAACCTGGCGCAACTTAAACAGATAGGATAAACAACAATAACTTAATACCTAAACTTTTTATGGCTACTATTTCCGAATTGAAACGCATTGCCGATAACATCCGTGTGCTGTCGGCTGCAATGGTCGAAAAGGCCAAGTCGGGTCACCCCGGTGGCTCGATGGGCGGTGCCGATTTTATGGCAGTGCTCTTTACCGAGTTCCTGAACTACGATCCCAAGCGGATGGATCATCCCTACCGTGACCGTTTCTTCCTCGATCCGGGCCACATGTCGCCGATGCTCTATGCCACGTTGGCACTGGCCGGCAACTACACGTTGGAGGATCTGAAGAACCTGCGCCAGTGGGATAGCGTGACGCCCGGTCACCCCGAGGTGGATGTGATGCGTGGCGTGGAGAACTCGTCGGGCCCGCTGGGTCAGGGTCACGCCATTGCCCTCGGTGCAGCTATTGCCGAGCGCTTTATGGTGGCTCGCTTTGGTGAGTGGATGGCCCACAAGACCTACGCCTACATTTCGGATGGTGCCGTTGAGGAGGAGATTTCGCAGGGTGTAGGCCGCATCGCCGGCCACCTGGGTCTGTCGAACTTCATTATGTACTACGACTCGAACAACATCCAGCTCTCGACCAAGGTGGACGAGGTGGATACCGAGGATGTAGAGATGAAGTACAAGGCTTGGAATTGGAACGTGCTGAAGGTCGATGGCCACAACATCGAGGAGCTGCGTGCTGCGTTGGTAGCCGCCAATGCCGAGACGGAGCGTCCGACCCTTATCATCGGTCGCACGATTATGGGTAAGGGTGCTGTCGCTGCCGACGGCTCGTCGTTCGAGGATAAGGTTTCGACCCACGGTCAGCCCCTGTCGGCTGCCGGTGCCGACTTTGCCGGTACGATGAAGAACCTGGGTGCCGATCCCGAGAATCCGTTTGTGATTTTCGCCGAGTCGGAGGCTGTCTTTGCCGCCCGCAAGGAGGCCTTGCAGGGTTGGAGCGATGAGATTGGTGCTACGGAGAAGGCTTGGCGTTCGGAGAACAAGTCGCTGGCTGCCAAGTTGGATCGCTTCCTGAAGAACGAGCTGCCCGAGATCGACTACAAGGGCATCGAGATGAAGGCCGACGTAGCTACCCGTGCCGCTTCGGCTACGGTGCTGAGCGTCTTGGCCGACAAGGTCGAGAACCTGGTGGTTGCTTCGGCCGACCTCTCGAACTCGGATAAGACGGATGGCTACCTGAAGAAGACGACCGCCTTCCAGAAGGGAGACTTCACGGGTAAGTTCTTCCAGGCCGGTGTTTCGGAGCTGACGATGGCCTGCGTGATGAACGGTATGGCCCTGCACGGTGGCGTGATTCCCGCCTGCGGTACCTTCTTCGTCTTCTCGGACTATATGAAGCCTGCCGTACGTCTGTCGGCCCTGATGCGCCTGCACGTGATTTATATCTGGACGCACGACTCGTTCCGTGTGGGTGAGGATGGTCCTACGCACCAGCCCATCGAGCACGAGGCTCAGATTCGTCTGATGGAGCACCTGAAGAATCACCACGGTGAGCGTTCGATGGTGGTACTTCGTCCGGCCGATGGCGAGGAGACGGTGATGGCTTGGAAGGTGGCTCTCGAGGAGGAGCGCCCCGTAGCGCTGATTCTGTCACGTCAGAACATCAAGACCCTGCCGACGCTGGGCAGCCTGCGCCGTGAGGAGGCGATGCAGGTGGCCAAGGGTGGTTATGTAGTGGTAGATGCCGCCAAGCCCGCTGCCGTGCTGGTGGCTACCGGTTCGGAGGTTTCGACCCTCGTGGAGGGTGCCGAGAAGCTGGCCGAGGAGGGTATCGCTGTCCGCGTGGTGAACGTCCCGAGTGAGGGTCTGTTCCGCGATCAGCCCCGCTCCTACCAGGAGAGCGTTCTGCCCGTCGGTGTACCGCGCTACGGTATGACCTCGGGTCTTCCGGTGAACCTGCTGGGTCTGGTGGGCGAGAACGGCTACATCCACGGCCTCGACCACTTCGGCTATTCGGCTCCCTACAAGGTGCTGGATGAGAAGTTCGGCTACAACGGTGCAACCGTGGCTGCCGAGGTAAAGAAGATGCTGGGCAAATAATGCGAAACGTGCCTAACAAGGTGATTTTGTCGTTACGCTTGTGCTCGAAATCCTCACATACGCTCAAGTATGCTGCGGTTTCGAGCACTTCGCAAGCCTAAAAATCCCTCTTGTTATACCCGTTTCGGGGTACTAATTGAGGGTATGTATATAAAAAAGTGGCTATCCAATTCGGATGGCCACTTTTGTTTTTGCGTGATTACCCAATTTTTAATCTTTAATTTTTAATTTTTAATTTTCTCGCCTTGTTCCTTTTTATATAATAGGTAGGCATTCACCACATTCTGCCAGATGGCAAAGAATCCGCCCGAGAGGGCCGTGATGGGGGATAGGAAGGTGTAGCCGAGCCAGATGATGAAGACGTTGTTCTTCTGTCCCAGGGCCTGACCACCGACCACCTGCTCGCCATATTTGAGGCCGATTTTACGCCCTACCCAGAATTGGAAGATGCAACCCGCCAGGGCAATCAGTGCGATGCCCACCTGATAGACGACGGGCGATGAGTCGTGTACCAAACTCTTCGTGGTAACGACGATGGCCAGCGTCAGGGTGCAGACCCAGAGGTAGAAGGCGGCATCCTTCGATGAGGCGCACAGCCGATGGAACTTCGGCAGCAGCTTCTCGACGGCCACTGCGGCAAACAGCGGCAGAATCAGCACGGGGAAGATGCGGTTGCTGATGGTCCAGAAGGCGGGAAGGAACGAGACCCCCTCCTGCGGATGGACCAACGGCAGGACCAAGGGGGCCAGGATGGCCACCACGAAGTTGATCAGCAGGGTGTAGGTCGTCACCGAGGCGGCATTGCCACCCAGCTTGACGGTGAAGACCACCGCTGCCGCCGCCGTGGGGCAGAGGAAGCAGAGCATGGCACTCTCCACCAAGATGCGTGACGGGTGGTCGGGCATTACGACCAACACGAGGGCAAAGAGGGCAAAGAGCGAGATCTGGATAAGCATCGGCCACCAAAACCACTGCTTGAACTTTAGGTCTTTCAGCTTGATTTTGCAGAACGAGAGGAAGAGCATCAGAAAGAGCAGCGTGGGCTGAATGATGGCTACGGCCTCTTCGGCCAGATGATAGGTCCCGTCGGGCCAGGGGAGGGCCGTAAAGAGAAAGTAGGCGGCCACACCCACCACCATGGCAATGGGGAGGGTCCAGCGGCGCAAGATGTCGATAAAAGTGTTCATGGGTGCAAAGGTATAAAAAATGAGGGTTTTCGTTCCATTGAAAACCCTCATTTTATCATTTAGCGGTTTTTACTCCACCTTCTTCCAGTAGCGCGACAGCGAGATGGGACCCAGCGAGCCCTTTACACGCAGCGTGGCGTCGTCCTTGAACGAGCACTCCACCTTGTAGGTCTTGCCGTTGATGGGCTTATAGACCTTGCCGCCGTTCCAAGCCTGCTTCTTGGCGTCGTAGCGGATGCCATAGACGATGACTACCTGGTCCGAGGGGGTGTTGCGCTTGGCCGGATCTGGGTTCTTTACGTCCATCTTGCGGCTGCCATCGGGGTTGTTCGGCTCCGAAAGCCAGATGATTTGACCCTGATAGGTGCCATCGGCGCACTTCGTGAAGCGTACCTTCGACTGACGACCCTCCTCCTCGACGGAGTAAACACCTATGATTTTGTCGGCTGCCGACTGGGCAAAGGTGTTGGTTGCAACGAGCATAACGAGCGCAAAGAGGCCCAATTTGAAGATGTTTTTCATAGCTTTGAATGTATTGTTTTCGGTGCAAATATACTAATAAAAAGGAAATATAGTACAAATAGGCCGAAAAAATAAAAACAACTAAAGCTCTCCAGCCCCTTTAGTAACCTTTTATTCACTTCGAATAACCTTTCGGCTTGTTTTTGTCCCCCAACGATTATTCTTCCTAAAAAACAAAGAAAAACGGTTGAGAATTTGGAAAAATCCCCCTCCCAACACTACCTTTGTGGCTGAAAATGAATAAAATCCAATTTATACTTTTTTATCATATGAAGAAACTGTACTATGAGGCTCCCTCGGTGGAGCTTTTGGAACTTTCCGTCGAGCAAGGTTTTGCTCTCAGTGGTGAGGGGAACGAATCGGTCGGGGAGGAGCATCCCGACACGGAGTGGTAATCTGAAAAATGGAAGAAAGATGAAAAAGATGCTACTCTATGCGACCTTGTTGGCTGTTGTGCTGACCGGTTGCAGCAAGTCGATGGAGGAGATTGACCCTGCGCCCCTCGTGGTGAGCGAGGGCCTGCCTATGCTCACGGCTACAGCCGAGGATGATACGACACGTACCTATTTAGATACCGACAAGTCGGTACGCTGGTACGCAGGCGACTCCTTCTCGGCCTTCGTGGGCGTGACAACCAATCGCAAATACGAGTTTCAGGGTGAAACGGGCGATGTGACGGGCCAATTCACTTCGCCTGAAGAGGAGTTGGAGGATTACAACGGCCAGCCGCTGAATGCCATCTACGGCCTCTATCCCTACGACGGCATGGCGACCATTTCGAGCGAGGGCCTCTTCACGTTCGAAATGCCCGCCCTGCAACATTACCGCGAGAACAGCTTCGGTGTAACCGCCAACACGATGTTGGTCGTGAGCGAAAACGTGGAGGATACGTCACTCCGTTTCCGTAATGCGGGTGGCTACCTCAAACTCAAGCTCTATGCCGAGGTGGAGGGTGTCGTGGTGCGTACCGTGACTGTGCGTGGTAACAACAACGAAAAGATTGCCGGTGCGGCTACGGCAACGATTGCCTATGACGAGGCTCCCGTCGTAACAATGGCCGAGGAGGCCACGACGGCTGTCAGCGTGGCGTGTGGTGAGGGTGTTACACTCTCCACCGACAAGGAGAACCCGACCATCTTCTGGGTGGTGTTGCCTGCTGTCGAGTTCGCGGATGGTATCACGATTCTGTTGACCGATACGGAGGGCAACCTCTTTACGAAGGGTACGCGCAACAGCCTCTCGGTGGTGCGTAACGAGATTTCGCCCATGGCTGCGCTCAAGGTCGATTACACGGCCCCCGCAACGACGGTCATCTACTACACGACCAATAATAAAAAGGTGTTGGAACCCAACACCAGTGCTACCGCACCTTTCGGCGAGGCGGTGTTGCTTTCGAATGAGTACGATGTGGAGGCCGACCGCGGTGTGATGCTCTTCGACCGCCCCCTGACGATGCTGGGCGACGATGCCTTCCGCTCGCGTTCCGAGCTGACCTCGATGACTCTGCCTGCCACCGTGACTGCGATTGGCCACAGAGCATTCCAGTATGGCTACGGCTTGACATCCATCGTCCTGCCTGAATCGCTCCTTTCGATTGGCAACAATGCATTCGATAACTGCTATGAATTGGATGCCATCACCTTGCCCGAGGAGTTGCAGACCATCGGGGAGCGCGCCTTCTACCGATGTGACGATTTGGTGGAGATAACCTTCCCCGCTGCCATTACGAGCCTTCCGAACTATGTGTGCTATGGTTGCTCGTTGTTGGAGCGTGTCGTGTTGTCAGAGCAGACGACAGCCATTGGCCATAATGCTTTCCAGAGCTGCTCGAAATTGAGCGAAATAGAGCTGCCCACCTCGCTCAAGTCGATTGGTCAGAGTGGCTTTGCCGATTGTAGGCTTTTACCCAATCTAACCTTCCCGGAGGCCTTGGAAAGCCTTGGTAATTATGCCTTTGATGATTGCGACGCCTTTACCGAGGTGACGATTCCCGCTTCGGTTACTTCGCTTGGTTCCGGCCTTTTCTACGGATGTGACAAACTGCAAAAGGCGGTATTTGAGGAGGGCGTGGAGACCTTGTCCAGTTATCTCTTCCAGAATTGTCCGATGCTGACCGATGTAACCATTCCTGCCTCGGTCAAGAAGATTGACACCGGAGCTTTCAATAACTGCAAGGCCTTGACCGACATCGTAATTCCGGCTTCGCTTACCACCATCAGTGGTTATGTGTTCGAGGGTTGTACGAGCCTGAAAAATGTGACTCTGAGCGAGGGGCTGACCCTGTTGGGCAATTATATGTTTAAGGGTTGTACAGCTTTGGAGCAGATTACCCTTCCCAAGTCGCTGAAAAGCGGAGCGTATGCCTTCTCCGGATGTACGGCTTTGAAAGAGGTTGAGTTTAGCGAGGGACTGGCTTTTAGCAGTGTTTCGTCTGCCACCAATATGTTTGAGTCGTGCACGGGGCTTGCAACCATCACCATCCCTTCGTCGATGGCCATCGTGCCGAATAACTTCTTCTATAATTGCACCTCGCTTACGCAGGTGCATCTGACGGAGGGTGTTACAACGCTTGGCTTATCTATCTTCTCCGGATGTACGGCCTTGCAACAAATCACCCTGCCCGCCTCGCTCACCACGATCAATAACTATGCCTTTACAAAATCGGGCCTTACTTCAATTGCAATTCCCGCCTCGGTAAGCGAACTTCCCTACTATTGTTTTGAGTCTTGCGCTTCGTTGCAAAGCGTGACGCTTCCCGACGGATTGAAGAAGGTGGGTGGTTATGCATTCCGCAACTGTTCGGCACTCACAGCCATCGGCCTGCCCGAAGGTATTACTGATTTGGGAGTGAACGCCTTCGAGAAATGTACCGCGCTGACGAAGGTGATTATCCCCTCGTCAATTGTCAAGAGTGCTACTAACCACGGCCTGAATAGTGGTGTATTCTCCTCTTGCACGGCCTTGACGGAGGTGGTGCTGCCCGAAGGACTCTATTCAGTACCCACCTATCTCTTCCAAAACTGCACCGCCTTGGAGGAGATTACGATTCCGGCCGCGGTGACAGCCCTGAATCAATCGTGTTTTAACGGTTGCACGAGCCTGCGAGTGGTAAATTGCCTTCCTGTCACGGCTCCCAGAATGCCAACGGGTTGGGTGTTTAGCAACACGGCTGCCGACCTGAAAGTTTATGTACCTACGGGTAGCCTTGAAAGCTACACGACGACCACCTATTGGTCAACCTACGCTTCGATTATCGAGGAGAAAGAGTTTTAACGAATAAACCCAATAAGCAGATGAACAAGAGAACGATGTACCAGGCTCCCGAGGTGGAACTGCTGGTATTTGCCGTAGAGCAAGGTTTTGCCACATCGAATGTCGGTGGCGGCAGCAACGAAGATTTGGAGGAGGATAACGAAGGTAATCCCATTTGGTAAAACGCAACGAAGATGAAGAAGATTTTATATTTGGCCGCCGTAGCGATGCTTATCGGTATGGTCTCGTGCAGCACCGATGAGGGTGTTGTGGCCGAGCCGTCGAAGAAGGCCGTCTCGTTTACCGCATCGGTCGATGCCGAGAGCCGTGTTGTGATCGATGGCGCGAAGATTAATTGGGTCAAGGGCGATTCGATTGGTATCGTACACCTTGGCTCGTTCCAACGTAGCGACTATGACCCGACCGATGTCTATATTATGTCGTCGCTCTACACGACCGACGATGAGGGGGCAACGGCCTCGTTTGTCAAGGATGAGTGGGCCACTACGCCCGAGGGTACGGCCTTCTATGGCGTCTATCCGAGCTGGGGTCTCGATTGGTGTTCGGGCAACTTCGAGGAGGGTCGTTTCGAAATGGAATTGCGTGCCGAGCAGAAGGTGAATCCGGATGGCGGTTTCTGCTATCCGCACCCCTTTATGTTAGCCTACACGGAGAACAACGAGTTGAATTTCAAAAACATTTGCACCATCTTTAAGATCGAGATTGGGTCGAGTGGCGTGACCGATATTCTGCTCGAAGGTGAGAACCTGGTCGGTCCCTGCACGGTGAGCGGTGTCCGTACGGGAGCCTTTACCTATCAGCCCAACGAAGAATCGGATAGCCGAAATGAGATTCGCATTGCAGGTAACTTTATGGAAGGCACGACCATCTATGCATTTGGTTGGCCTACGACCACCAAACTTCGTATGTCGGTCAACGGCGAGGTGGTCAAGGAGTTGACCGTGGCGAAGGAGTTTAAGCGCAACACGGTTTACAACCTGGGCGTGGTGAAGGTGCCGAACCACATCTATGTCTATAATTTCATCGAGGAGAGCGGCTCGACCGATTGGGCCTCGCGGATGAATCTTTGGTCGTGGAACAGCTTTACCCCCTCGACCAACTACACGGGTGGCACTTGGCCGGGTGTGATGATGACGCCTCCCGATCGCGACAACTACGAGGATCTCTACAGTTACGAGATGCCCGAGGAGGCTCGCAACGAGGTTGTCCAGTTGCTCTTCAGTGGCGGAACGGGTAGCCCCCAAACGGGCGACTCGATGCCCTTCATCCTCAATAGAGATTTCTATTTCCGTCTCTTTTACGATACCGAGACGCAGTCGCACGGAGTTAGTTTTGCACACGATTGGGACTACTACTACGCAACCGACTATCGTACGATTTATGTGCCGGTGGAGAGCCTTCCGACCAATTGGGCCAACCTCTATATCTATGCTTGGGATGAGAGCGGTATCCTCACTGCACCCTGGCCGGGAAGTTGTATGAGCGAGGAGGATTGGCAGATTTATCACTTCAGCGACGGCAAAGATTACTATATCTACTCGTTCGATAACGAATTCGCGATGAGCGATCGGGTGAATGTCGTCTTCAACGATGGTCAGAGTGGTGGTGGCAACCACCAGACGGGCGATATTCGGATTCGAATGGACCAGAATCGTTGCGTTGTTCTCTCGAATGAGGTGGATAGCAACGGCAATCGCGCCTGGACCGAAGCCCTGTCGCCCTGCTATCAGTGGGAGCAGATTTGGTGGTAATCCGCCACGCTTCAAAACAAAAAAGACCGAGTCAGAAGCTCGGTCTTTTTTTAACATATATATTTGATTGAAAATCAATACGAAGTGGTTGCTTGATGAAAAAATGTGGAAAACGACCCACCGAATTGTCGGGAAAGCCACAAAAATTTAGTATCTTTGTTTACGGTACGGCGGGGTGTGGCGGCTTCACGCTCCACCGTGCACAAAAACCAAAAAACCAAAAACCTAATGTCTAACACTTAAATGACGAAACAATGAAACAAAATTCTACTTTTCATCTGATTTCGGCTCTCACACGCAGAATCGCCTTGGTGATCTGTATGCTCTGCATCTCGGCGTTTGCCTATGCACAGTCGCAGGTCAAAGGTACGGTGGTCGATGCTGCCGGTGAGCCGATTGTGGGTGCTAATGTGCTCGTTGAGGGCACGATGAACGGTACGACGACCGGTCTGGACGGTACCTTCACGCTCAGCGTTCCCAAGGGCGCGTCGATTGCCGTCTCGTTCATCGGTTACAAGAGCGAGGTGGTGGCCGTAGGCTCGAAGACGCAGGTCAAGGTGACCCTCGTTGAGGATGCCGCCCTGCTCGACGATGTAGTGGTTATCGGTTATGGTACGGTGAAGAAGCGTGACCTGACCGGTGCCGTTACCTCCGTTAAGAGCGAGGATATCACCATCGCCCCGACGAGCGACGTGATGGAGGCTCTCCAAGGTAAGGTGGCCGGTATGGATATCACCAAGGGTAGTGGTGAGGTTGGCTCGGGTGTGAACGTGCTGTTGCGTGGTTCGCGCTCGATCTATGGCTCGAACGCCCCCTTGTTCATCATCGACGGTTTCCCCGGCAGCTACGACGAGATCAACCCTTCGGATATCGAGTCGATCGACGTGCTGAAGGATGCCTCTTCGACCGCTATCTACGGTTCGGCCGGTGCCAATGGTGTAGTTATCATCACCACCAAGCGCGGTAAGGCCGGCAAGGCAACGGTGAACTTCGACGCTTACTACGGTGTGAGCGGCTCGCCCAACTACCAGCACGGTATGGTTGGTGCCGAGTGGGAGGATTACCAGCGTGAGGCCTACAAGTATCAGAATGGCAGCTATCCTTCGAACATCGAGGCCCTGTTGGGTAACCAGGCCTACATCGACGCTTACAAAGCCGGTAAGTGGATCGATTGGGTAGATGAGGTTGCCGGCAACACGGCCGTAACGCAGAAGTACAGCCTCTCGGTAGCCGGCGGTAACGACAAGACCAAGGTCTTCTCGTCGGTTTCGTACAACAACGACCAGGGTCTTCTCCAGGGTGAGGAGCGCGATCAGTATGCCCTGCGTCTGAACATCGATCAGGAGATCTTCTCGTGGGCTAAGGCCGGTTTCTCGGCACACGGTACCTTTACGGACCACGACCGTATGTACAACAAGACCTACACGTCGTCCCTCTCGTCGATGCCGCTGGGTGAGGTGTACAACGCCGATGGTAACCTCAACCACGAGTACATCTACAACCAGTACACCCCGCTGGGTGACCTGCTGCCCAACCAGTTCGTGAACAACACGAAGAATACCTATGTAAATGCCAACGCCTATCTGGAGATTATGCCGGTGAAGGGTCTGAGCATCAAGTCGCAGATCTCGGCTACGCTTGGCCACAGCCGTCTGGGTCAGTATTGGGGTGCACAGTGCAACGCCAATCGTCCCTCTCACGCTGGTTCGCCCTATGCCCAGAAGACCCACAACGACAGCTGGGGTTACACCTGGGAGAACATTGCCGCCTACAACACGACCATCGCCGACGACCACAACCTGGGTGCATCGGTTGTAACGTCGTGGACCAAGAATCAGAGCGAGGTGACCGAGGCCGGTGGTACGGGTCAGTTGATCGATAGCTGGTTCTTCCACAACCTGGGTGGTGCCACGGGCTTCTACGAGAAGTCGAGCTTTGCACAGACCCAGAAGATGAGCTACGCCGTACGTCTGAACTACTCGTACAAGGGTAAGTATCTTCTGACCTTCTCGAACCGCTGGGACGGTGTGTCGTGGTTTGTGGATGGCGAGAAGTGGGATTCGTTCCCCGCAGCCGCTGTGGCTTGGCGTATTTCGGACGAGGGCTTTATGAAGGGTGCCGAGAATTGGCTCGACAACCTCAAGCTCCGTGTATCGTATGGTGTGACGGGTAACTCGGGTGGTATCGGTGCTTATGCTACCGACCCGCAGGCTTACCTCTACCCGGCTTGGGGTATCTCGACGGGTGGCACCTATGTTCAGTTTGCCCAGTACACGGGTACCTATGGTGGTAGCCTGACGTGGGAGAAGTCGCACAACTTCAACGTGGGTCTGGACTTCGGTATCCTGAACGGCCGTATCGACGGCTCGATCGACTACTTCGACACCAAGACCAAGGGTCTGCTCTACAAGCGTCAGCTGCCCATCACGTCGGGTATCACCGGTTGGGGCTCGCCGCTGACCAGCTGGCAGAACCTGGCCCAGACGAGCAACCACGGTATCGAGCTGACGATCAATGCCCGCACCATCAAGAAGAAGAACTTCTCGTGGGACACGGCCCTTACCTTCACCTGGAACAAGGAGCAGATCGATCACCTGCCCGAGGGCGATATTATTGCTGAGAGCCTCTTCGAGGGTGAGCCTATCGGTACGATCTATGGTTATAAGTATGCCGGTATCTGGGGTACGGACACCGACCAGGCTACGCTCGACGCTTACGGCGTGAAGCCCGGTTTCGTAAAGATTGAGACCATTGAGAAGGGTGACGACGGTGGTGTACACAAGTATGGTCAGGACGACCGTATGATTCTGGGTCACACCTCGCCCGACTTCATCATCGGTTTGAACAACACGTTCCTCTGGAAGGGCTTCGATTTGACCATCTATGCCATGGCTCGCGTGGGTCAGACCATCAGCTCGGATTTGATGGGTTGGTACACGGCCAAGAGCGGTGTGACGACCAACCAGCTCTCGGGTGTTGATTACTGGACCGAGTCGAACCAGGGTGCCTACTATCCTCGCCC
>CALAQA010000034.1:0-4395 GCA_937889065.1 uncultured Alistipes sp. | reverse complement strand
TGGGTAGGTTTGATCGCCTCCCAAGTCACTAAGACAAAAAAATAAAATGAAGTATATGAAAACCCTCAACTACTCACTCCGTTATCTGCTGAAAAATCGTGGCAACTCCCTCACGCGCCTCGTGTCGCTTGCCTTGGGGCTGATTGTGGCTTTGCTGATCTGCTCCTATGTCGGCATCAACCTCTCGTATGGTCGTTTCTTCCCCGACCGTGAGCGGGTCTATCAGGTCTTCAGCACCTCGCCCCAACACGGCATCAGCCACATGATGGTGCGCCCGTTGGCGCCCGAGATGGCCAACGATATTCCGCAAATCGAGGCGGCAACCCACTACACCGATCAACTGCTGCAACTCAAAGTGGGAGGCGGTACGGTGGAGACGATTCTATCGCACGTCGGCAGCGATTTCTTTACCGTCTTGGATTTTGGCGTGGTGAGTGGCGACCCGAAACGCATCCTCTCGGCCGAGGGGCTTGCCAACAAGGAGGTGATGATCTCCGAGCGGTTGGCCAAGCAACTCTATGGCGATGAAGATCCGTTGGGACAGATCGTAGAGCTTGCCGGCCGTGATACGCAGTATGTCGTGGCAGGCGTGTTCCGCACGCCGCCCGTCACCTCGCCGCTCAGCAACTTCGATATGGTCTGCTGGCTTCGTTATGAGCCGCGACCCGAGTTGTGGCTCGGTGGCGACAGTTTCCCCACCTATTTCAAACTGCGTGAAGGTGCCCAGATAGCCGAGGTGGAAGCACAACTCGATGCCTTTGCCGCGAAGCACGGCCTTACCGCCTCTTTGAAGGAGTGGCAGTTGTCGTTCTTCTTCGTGCCGATCGAAGATGCCTATTATGTGGATAACAACCACCGCGCCACGCAGACGATTTACGGAGTCCTGGCACTCGTCGCGTTGGTTGTGGCCTGCCTGAACTATGTGCTTTTGACCCTCTCGTCGCTCTCCGAGCGTAGCCGCACGATTGCCATGCTGCGTTGTCACGGAGCTTCGCAAGGCGATATTTTCCGGATGTTGCTCCTCGAAACCTTGTTGATGGTGGCGGCCTCGCTGCTGTTGGCGACCTTTATCCTTGCCTGCCTGCACCAAGAGATTTATCAGTTGCTCGGCTATCGTCTATCCGACCTCTTTGCCTGGGAGCGCATCTGGATTCCGCTCATGGTCTGCGTGTTGAGTTTCTTGGTAGCGGGTATCGTGCCGGCTGTGCTCTACTCGGCCGTGAGCCTGCAATATGCCTTCCGTCGTGGAGGGGATAACCGCACCTGGTGGAAACGCTCGTTGCTGTTTGTGCAGGTGGCCTGCACGACGGGCGTTGTCTGCTTCCTGCTCGTGACGGCACAACAGGCGGGCTATGTTATGGAGGCCGATTTGGGCTACCGCTACGACCGTGTGGTCTCGATTAACCTCCACGCCACCGCTCCGGAGCGTACGACCCTCATCGAGGAGGTGCGCAAGCTCCCCTTTGTCGAAGAGGCGGCCTTCTCCTACCAATACCCGATATGGGGCTATTGGGGCGATCCGATTCAGGATGAGCAGGGCAAACTCCTCTTCTCGTGCCGAGGCGAGTATTTCGACGAGAACTACATCCCCACGATGCAGATGGAGATCGTCGAGGGGCGCAACTTTACCGAGCAGGACAGCCCCTCCAAACGAATTGTCAATGAGGAGTTTTGTCGCAAACACGGTTGGACGGTGGGCGAAGCCGTGGGTAAGACCTTCCACCAAGGCGTTCCGTGCGAGGTGGTTGGCGTGGTGCGCGATTTTCAGCAGGCGGGCGGTTTTGTCTTGCCTCTGGCGGTTAATCGCCTGCTGTGGCGACCCGTCGCAGGGCAGGCGAGTGAGCCGGATACCTTCCAACTCTCGATGCGTCTGCAAGCCCTCACGGCCGACAACCTCAAAGCCTTGGACAAGGTGATCAAAACACACTATCCCTCCGATTGGGAATATACGATTGTCCCCTATGCCGACCGTGTCAAGGAGCGTTTTGCCTCCCGCGACAAGCTCCGCAACAATGTGTTGCTCGTTACGCTGGTTGCGCTGCTCATCTCGCTCATTGGTTTGGTGGGTTACATCGGCAATGAAATGGCTCGCCGTCGCAAGGAGATAGCGATCCGCAAGGTGTGTGGGGCTACCACTTCGCAGGTGTTGCGCCTCTTGAGTCTGAACCTTTCGTGGATTGTCTTGCCGGCCATCGCGGCGGGTATTGCGGGAGCCGTATGGGGTGGCCGACACTACCTCTTGATGCTCGAAACGATGTGCAAACCGATGTCGGGATGGCTGTTTGCGCTCGGTGCAACGGTCGTCTTTGCGATTGTCTATGTGATTCTCGTGATCCGTACCTGGCGCACGGCCAATGCCAACCCGATTGATATGATCAAAGTGGAAAATTAAAAACACGAACAATATGAAAATCGCTTTCAAAAATTTCTTGATGACGCTCAAGCGTTACAAGGTCGCATCGCTCTTGAATGTGCTCGGTTTGACCCTCGCCTTTGTGGCGTTCTACATCATCGCTTCGCAGGTCTATTACTCGATCTCCTACAACCGCCCAATCGAGGACTCCGACCGCATATATCTTGTCTCAGCCGAGTGGGGCTCTTCAAAAATGGGTGACGCAGAGGAGTCGTGGTCGCTCAACTGCCCCCAGCCGGTGAGCTACGAGACGATGGAGCTATGCCCCGATGTGGAGGCTGGTGCTTCGATGCGCCCCTCGGCAGACATCGGCCGTGTGTGGATTAAGCGCAACAATTACAACTTCGAGAAGTTCGATATCGGGGTCTATTTGGGCAATGCCCAGGTGGTCGATCTGTTCCCCTTCAAGGCCGTGGCGGGTGATTTGAAGCAGGTGGCCGAACCCAATACGGTCATCGTGGCCCAATCGGTCGCCGAGAAGATGGGCGTAGGCGTGGGCGACGAGATTTGGTTCGAGGGTGGTCGCTGGCACAACGACGGCAAGCCCTCCGAGCCGCAGCAGGTGGTGGCCATCTACGAGGATTTCCCGAAAAACAGCTTCCTCCGCAGCCGCAAAATCTTCCAGAACGACAACCTTGCCCAAGGCCAAACGAACAACAATTGGAACTACTCCTGCTTCGTGCGCCTCAAAGAGGATGCCGACCCCGAATCGTTCTGCCGCATTTGGAGCGATCAGTATGCCAAGTGGTTCTTGGGAATGGTGCAGGAGTTTTTGAACGAGCATCCCGACAAGGCCGATTTCTTCGAGGAGGGCGAGGAGCAACAGCCCGTGCGACTGATTCCGCTCGATAGGATGTATTACGAGACGAACATGGAGACCTTTGGCAATGCCGGCTACGATTTTGGCTCGAAGACGGCTACGGCCACCTTGGCGGCCATCGGGTTGGTCATCGTCATCATCGCCTTTATCAACTTCGTAAACTTCTTCTTTGCACTCGTGCCGGTGCGTATGCGTGCCGTGAATATCTGCAAGGTCTTCGGTGCAAGCCAAGGGACACTGCGTTGGAACTTCTTGTTCGAGGCTATCGGCCTGGTGCTGATCTCGATGGCTTTGACCTTCTACCTGATGATTGCCATTCAGGAGAGTTTCATCACGAAGTTCGTCACCTCGTCGTTGGCCCTTTCGGACAACATCCCCGTGATTGTTGCGATGGTGGGGCTGATGATTCTGCTGGCCGTGGTGGCTGCGCTCTATCCGGCGTTCTACATCACCCGCTTCAACGCCTCGTTAGGCGTGAAGGGCGGTTTTGCCCAGTCGGCCACGGGTCGCCGGTTGCGTTCGCTGATGGTGGGCATCCAATTTACGGTGGCGATGGTGCTCATCATTATCACAGGCATCTTCTTCCTCCAATACCGCTATATGATGAACTACGACATCGGCTTTGACCGCTCGAACATCGTCACCTTTGCCAACTACGACCTTGCGCCCAAGGCCGAGACCATCATCGAGCGGCTGCAACAGCACCCCGACGTGGTGGATGTGACCGCCTCGGGACAGAGCCTCTTCCAGTGTATGCAGTCGTGGGGACGCGAGTACGATGGCCACACCTTTATGCTCTATGCCAACAACGTACGGTGGAACTTCCTCGACTTCTTCGGCTTTGAGTTGGTCGATGGCCAAGGCTTTACCCCCTCGTCGGCCGAGCGCAAAGAGATTGTCATCATGCGCCAGCTCCACCTCGACACGGGCTATCCGCTCGGCATGAACGACGGTAGCGAATTCAACACCATCGGCATTATGAAGGATGTGCGCCTCAGTTCGGTGGCGCAACCCAACCAATACCACGCCTTCTACTGCGGGGATAATCCCGGGTTCTTCTATGTCCGCTTGATTGAGGGGGTCGATATAAAGGCATTCGCCAAGTTCGTGAAGGAGCTGACCAAGGAGTTCTCGCCCATTGGCGAGGAGGCCGACCTCTTCT
>CALAQA010000033.1:0-11164 GCA_937889065.1 uncultured Alistipes sp. | reverse complement strand
GGGGTCACGGAACAACATATTGGGGTGGGCCATATCGATCTTGGCACGCAGCACCTTGGCTCCGTCGGCAAACTCACCGGCCTTCATCCGCTCGAACAGGTCGAGGTTCTCCTCCACCGAGCGGTCACGCCACGGCGAGGGGGTACCCGGCACGGAGACCGTACCGCGATTCTCGCGAATCTGCTCCTGGGTCTGGTCATCGACATAGGCAAGCCCCTTCTTGATGAGCACCACAGCCCAATCGTAGAGCTGGTCGAAGTAGTCCGACGCATAACGCTCCTCGGCCCACTGGAAGCCGAGCCACTGAATGTCCTGCTTGATGGAATCTACATACTCGGTATCCTCCTTGACGGGGTTCGTATCGTCGAAGCGCAGGTTGCACTTGCCGCCATACTTTTTGGCCATACCGAAGTTGATGCAGATACTCTTGGCGTGGCCGATGTGCAGGTAACCGTTCGGCTCGGGCGGGAAGCGGGTTTGAACACGGGTTTCGCCTTTAGCGATAGACTCTTCGATAATCTCCTCGATGAAGTTCAACGACTTCTCGCGCGTTTCGGTGGTTTCGATTGCCATATTGAATTTCGTTTGTTTTGCGATTTTGATTAGTTCGACCGACAAAAATAGGGAAAAATTTTTTATTTTGATTACTTTTGCGGTGGATATATCACTTTCTTTTATGCGAAAACTTACCAACGACGAACTCAACCGCCCTTCGGTGGAGGAGTTTCAGCGCCAACCCAAGATTCCGGTGGTGGTGGTTTTGGACAATATCCGCTCGATGCAGAACGTGGGTGCCTTCTTCCGCACCTCGGATGCCTTTGCCGTCGAGCGTCTGATTTTGTGTGGCATTACGGCCACCCCTCCCGCACGCGATATTCACAAAACGGCCCTCGGTGCCGAACTTTCGGTCGAGTGGAGTTACGAAGCAGATGCCGTCGAGGCGGTCCGCAAGCTCAACGAGGCGGGCTATGTCACCTATGCCGTCGAGCAGGTCGAGAACTCCATTTCGCTCGATCGGTTCGAGGTCGAAAAGGGGTGTCGTTATGCCCTGGTCTTCGGCAACGAGGTGGATGGTGTGCAGCAACAGGTGGTCGATGCGTGCCACTCCTCGATCGAGATTCCGCAACTCGGCACGAAGCATTCGATCAATGTTTCGGTGGCCGGAGGTGTAGTTTTGTGGGATTTGTTTTGTCAATTCCTGGCAAATCGTTAAATTTGTATGATAATTCTTAAAAATCGAATAGAACTATGTCTGTAGAGAGCAAAGTGCGCCCCGTGACTACGGCCACGCTGGCACAGATGAAGGCGGCAGGTGAGAAGATTGCAATGCTCACCTCCTACGATTATACGATGGCAAAAATTGTCGATGGAGCCGGTATCGACATCATTCTGGTGGGCGACTCGGCTGCCAATGTGATGGCCGGTTATCAGACCACGCTGCCCATCACCCTCGATATGATGATCTACCACGCTTCGTCGGTGGTGCGTGCCGTCGAGCGAGCCTTTGTGGTGGTCGATATGCCCTTTGGTACCTGCAGCGGCAACGAGGAGGTGGCCCTCGAGGCGGCCATCCGCATTATGAAGGAGTCGTGTGCCGACGGTGTGAAGATTGAGGGTGGCGAGGAGATGTTGCCCTCGATTAAGAAGATTTTGGCCGCAGGTATCCCCGTGATGGGTCACCTCGGCTTGACGCCCCAGTCGATTCACCAGTTGGGTGGCTACGGCTTGCGTGCCAAGGAGGAGGCCGAGGCCGAGAAGTTGTTGCACGATGCCCGCCTGTTGAGCCAGGCAGGGTGCTTTGCCCTTGTCCTGGAGAAGATTCCCGCAGCCCTTGCCGAGCGGGTGACCCGTGAGGTGAGCTGCCCGACCATCGGTATCGGTGCAGGCAGTGGTTGCGACGGTCAGGTGCTGGTGGTCCACGATATGCTGGGTATGAACAAGGGCTTCAAGCCCAAGTTCCTGCGCCACTATGCCGACCTGCATACGGTGATGACCGAGGCCGTGAGCCACTATGTGGCGGATGTCCGCTCGGGCGAATATCCCAACGCCGACGAGCAGTGGTAACCCCCCCCCAAGAACACGAAACACATAAACAAAAACCCATAACGATGAAAAAAATGCTCTTCGCTCTGGCGCTTTTGTTGGTCGCCGTACCGACCGAGGCCCAAACCCTGCCCGACCGCAAGGCTACGTTGGAGACGCTTGTTCAGGTCAATGACTACCTGATGAATGTGCGCTATGCCGACCCCACAGCCGTGATGCCTTACCCCTCGCGTCGCAAAAGTTACGAGTCGAACATCTGGACCCGTGCCGTCTATTACGAGGGTCTGATGGCACTCTATGCCATCCATCCCGACAACAGCTACTACGACAATGCCTGCCGTTGGGCCGACTACCACCGTTGGGGTATGCGCCGTGACGACACGACGACCCGCAATGCCGACAACTATTGCTGCTCGCAGACCTACATCGATTTGTACCGTCTGGAGGCTCGCCCCGAGCGTCTGCGCAAGACCGCCTCGCTTGTCGAGATGTTGGTCAGCTCGCCCCAGATTGAGGATTGGACCTGGATCGACGCCATCCAGATGGGTATGCCCGTGCTGACCAAATACGGCCGTTTGACGGGCGATGAGCGTTGCTTCGACAAGGCCCGTGAGATGTATCTCTGGAGCCGTAATACGCTGGCAGGCGGCCTCTACAACCCCAAGGCGGGGCTGTGGTGGCGCGATAAGGACTTTGTGCCTCCCTACCAAAACCAAAACGGCAAGACCTGCTATTGGTCGCGTGGCAACGGTTGGGTGGTGGCTGCCCTGGTGCGTGTGCTGCAAGACCTGCCCGCCAAACACGCCGATCGCAAACTCTACGAGCGTGACCTCCGTCAGATGTGCCGTGCGCTGCTCGAGTGCCAGCGTGAGGATGGCTTCTGGAATGTCAATCTGGCCGACCCCGACGACTTTGGCGGCAAGGAGCTGACCGGTACGGCCCTCTTCGTCTATGGTATGGCGTGGGGGATGAACAACGGAGTGTTGAGCCGTGAGGAGTTCCTCACTCCGACCTTGAAGGCGTGGAATGCGATGGTCGAGCAGGCCGTACACGCAAACGGCTTCTTGGGCTATGTGCAGGGTACGGGCAAGGAGCCGAAGGATGGTCAGCCGGTGGCTTACGACTCGGTGCCCGACTTTGAGGATTACGGTACGGGCTGCTTCCTGTTGGCCGGTACGGAGATCTATCGACTGAAATAGCGAAAAACCTTACACTTTTCTTGCAATGAATCTATATCGAAAATTGCGTATCGCCGCCGCCGTGGTGGTGGGTCTGGCCCTGACGCTTCTGTTTTTGGACCTTTCGGGGGTGTTGCACACCTACCTGGGGTGGCTGGCCAAGGTGCAGTTGCTGCCCGCCATTCTGGCCCTCAATGTGGGGGTTGTGGCGGTATTGTTGGTGCTGACCCTGCTGTTTGGTCGTCTCTATTGTTCGGTCATCTGCCCGCTCGGTGTGATGCAGGATGTGGTGGCTCGTCTGGGCTTGAAGGCCAAACGCAACCGCTATGGCTACTCGCCCGCCAAGCAGTGGCTGCGCTACGGGGTGTTTGTGCTGTTTGTAGTGCTGATGGTGGCCGGTGTGGGGGCTGTGGCCTCGCTCATTGCCCCGTATAGTGCCTTTGGCCGCATCGTGACAAATCTGGTGGCTCCCGTGTGGCAGTGGGGAAATAACCTCTTGGCCTGGGCCTCGGAGCGAATGGACAACTACGCCTTCTACTCGGTCGAGGTTTGGTGGCGGGGTGGTGTGACCTTTGCCGCAGCGGTGGTAAGCTTGGTGGTGGTGGCCCTGTTGGCTTGGCGCAACGGCCGTACCTGGTGCAATACGATTTGTCCCGTAGGCACGCTGCTGGGCTTTGTCTCCCGCTTCTCGCTGCTGCGTCCCGTGATCGATACCTCGAAGTGCAACGGCTGTGGCTTGTGTGCCCGCAACTGCAAGGCCGCCTCGATTGATCCGAAAAACCATACCATCGATATGAGCCGCTGCGTGGTCTGCTTCGACTGCATCGACAGCTGCAAGAAGGGGGCGATCGCTTATCGCCGCCGTGCAACGAAACCTGCTGTGCAGACCGAAAAGAGCGAGAAGACCGATGCGGCCCGCCGTTCGTTTCTGACCATCTCGGCCCTCTTTGCGGGTACGCTAGTGGCCAATGCCAAGCAACAACACGTCGATGGCGGTTTGGCCGTCGTGGTGGATAAGGAGGCTCCCGTGCGTAAGACCCGCATTGTGCCTCCGGGGGCAATGTCGCTCAAAAATCTCAACGCCCACTGCACGGGTTGCCAACTCTGCGTCTCGGCCTGCAAACAGCAGGTGCTGCGCCCCTCGAACGGAGTGATGACCCTGATGCAACCCGAGGCTTCGTACGAACGCGGCTACTGCCGTGTGGAGTGTACGGCCTGCTCGGAGGTCTGCCCGACGGGGGCTATTCGACCCATCACCCGAGCCGAGAAATCCTCGATTCAGATTGGTCGTGCCGTCTGGATTAAACAAAACTGCCTGGCCGAGCAGGGGGTGAAGTGCGACAACTGCGCCCGCCATTGCCCTACGGAGGCGATTCGTATGGTCGAACACGATGGTCGCCGTGTGCCCGCCATCGATACGGAGCGTTGCATCGGTTGCGGTGCGTGCGAACACCTCTGCCCCTCTCGCCCCTTCAGTGCCATCTATGTCGAAGGCAATCAAACCCATCGAACCCTCTAAACCGCTTCTAACAATGAATACCAACGATAAAAAAGGCCTTTCGCGCCGTCAATTTCTCAAACGTCTGGGGTTGGGTGCTGCCGTGACGACCGCCGCCCTGACCGGTTGCGCCCCCAAAAAGGAGGGGGGAGCCTCGTCGCTGCTGCACGCAGACTCGGGCGAGATGACCTACCGCACGACCCCCACTACGGGCGATAAAGTCTCGCTCTTGGGCTATGGCTGTATGCGCTGGCCGCAAGAGAATCCCGATGACCGTAACTCGCCGCTCGATCAGGAGGCGGTAAACGAGTTGGTCGATTACGCCTTGGCGCACGGCGTCAATTACTTCGATACCGCCCCCGTCTATTGCCGAGGCACCTCGGAGCGTGTGACGGGCAACGCCCTCAAACGCCACCCCCGTAACACCTGGTATGTGGCTACCAAACTCTCGAACACGCGCGACTTCTCGAAGGAGGCGGCTCTGAAGATGTACCGCAAATCGTTCGAGGAGTTGCAGGTCGATTATATCGACTACTACCTGCTCCACTCGATTGGTGGCGGCAAGGGGATCGAGACGGTGCGTGAACGCTTCTTTGATAACGGCGTGATGGACTTTTTGTTGGAGGAGCGCAAGGCGGGTCGCATCCGCAACCTCGGCTTCTCGTTCCACGGCGATGTCAAGGCCTTCGACTACCTCCTGTCGCTCCACGACGAGATTCGTTGGGACTTCGTACAGATTCAGCTCAACTACGTCGATTGGACCCACGCCAACGAGCAGAACCGCCGCAATGTCGATGCCGACTACCTCTATGCCGAGTTGGAGAAACGGGGTATTCCGGCCGTCATTATGGAGCCGTTGTTGGGTGGCCGTCTGGCTTCGTTGGGTGACCACCTCTCGGAGCGTCTGTGGAGCGAGCGTCCCGACCAAAGCATCGCTTCGTGGGCCTTCCGCTTTGCAGGTACGCCCAAGGGGGTGCTGACCGTCTTGAGCGGTATGACCCGCCAAGAGCACCTCGAAGAGAACATCGCCACCTATTCGCCCCTCAAACCCTGCACGGAGGGCGAACTGAAACTGTTGGAGGAGGTGGCCGAGTTGTATGTGCGCTATCCGCTCATCCCCTGCAACAACTGCCAATACTGTATGCCGTGCCCCTACGGCCTCGACATTCCTGCTACGTTGCTATATTATAATAAGTGTATCCGCGAAGGGTCGATGCTCACCACCTCGGCCACCGAGAGCTATCGCCGCAACCGCCGTGCCTTCCTCATAGGCTACGACCGTGCCGTGCCGAAGGTGCGCCAGGCCGACCACTGCATCGGCTGTGGCGAGTGCTTGGAGCCTTGTCCGCAACGCATCGACATCCCGAAGCAGATGCGCATCATCGATGCCTATGTCGAGCAACTAAAGCGTGGCGACGACTTTTAACAATAACCTATTTACACACCTAACCAAAAACTACCTGCTATGAAATCCCTGAAACTGACCTTTTTGTTGGCGTTGGTGGTGGCCGTGTGCCTGCCGATGGAGCTGATGGCTCAACGCCTGCGTGTGCGCAGCAACCTGTTGCGTGAGACCCGTACGGAGTTCTTCCAAACCGAGGAGGCCCGCCGTGTGGGCGATCAGGTGCTGTTGTTTCAACGTACCACGGGCGGATGGCCCAAGAATACCGATATGTCGAGCCGTATGACCGATCTGGATGTGGCCCGTGTAAAGAAGGAGCAGAGCCGCACAGACGACTCGACCATCGACAACGGTGCCACGACAATGCAGATGCTCTACCTGGCCCGCCTCTATCAGGCGACGGGCGATGAGCGTTACCGTGACGGCTTCCGCCGAGGCTTGGATTACCTGCTCGACGGCCAATACGAAAATGGCGGTTGGCCGCAGATTTGGCCCAACACCACGGGCTACCACGCCCACATCACCTTCAACGACGATGCCATTGTCAATATCCTCGAGATTTTCGACGACATTCGCAACGGCCTTACCCCCTACGAGGGCGATTTGATCGACAAGGAGCAGCGCAAACGGGTCGAGAAGGCCTTTAAGCGTGCCATCGAGTGCATCCTCAAGTGCCAGATTTATGTCGATGGCAAGCCCACCGTATGGTGTCAGCAACACTACAAAGATACCTTTGCCCCCGCTCCGGCCCGTGTCTTCGAGCACGCCTCGTACTGCACGCAGGAGAGTGCCGGTTTGGTGCGCCTGTTGATGTCGCTGCCCAACCCCGACAAGCGTATCAAGGCGGCCATTCACGGTGCTATGAAGTGGTTTGATACCTACAAACTTACGGGCTTGAAGGTGGTCCGCACGGGCTGGCGTCCGGGCGAGAAGCGTGATACCCGCCTGGTGGAGGATCCTACGGCCGAGAAGCCGCTGTGGGGTCGTTTCTACGACTTCACCTACTGCGAACCCTATGTTTGCGACCGTGACGGCATTGCCCGCCGTCGTTTGGAGCAGATTGGTCTGGAGCGTCGTACGGGTTACAGCTGGTATGGCAACCGTGCCGCCGACCTCTATCCCTTGTATGAGGAGTGGGCCAATCGCCACGACCCGAAGAACAAGGTGCAGATTGACCTGCACGCGAAGGGTGCCAACGAGAACGGTACCATCGAACTCTATCGCCGTCCGGTGATCGATCGTGAGGCGTTCGATGTGATTGTCAAGCCCGGCGAGTCGATTCAGGCCGCCATCGAGAAGGCCCCCGAACAGCCCCAGGAGCCCTTCAAGATTCTCATTCTCAACGGTGAATACAACGAGAAGGTCATCATCGACAAGCCCAACATCGTCTTGGTGGGCGAGGATCGTGAGAAGACCCGCCTGGTTTATGCCGAGGTGATGGACAGCCGCAAAATCAAGGAGTACAAAGGCAAACCCGTAGGCAACGGTGTGATTGTGATTCAGGAGGGTGCCGATGATTGTGTCATCAGCGGCCTGACGGTCTATAACAACTACGGTACGACCATCGAAAAGACCACCCGCCACCAGATGGCCATCTTCGGCCGTGCCACCCGCACCATCGTCATCAACAGCAACGTCTGGGCCGATGGCAACGATGCCCTCTCGTTGTGGGCCCGTGATGCAGGGGGTATGTACTACCACGCCGACCTCTACCTGCGCTGCCCGGGTGTCGATTTCCTCTGCCCCCGAGGTTGGTGCTATGTGACCCGCACCCGCTTCTATGGCGACAGCCGTGCAATGATTTGGCACGACGGCCGTGGCGATAAGTCGAAGAAGTTGGTCATCACCGACTCCGAGTTCGATGCCGCTTCGCCCACGCTGCTGGGTCGCTACCACCACGATTCGCAATTCTTCTTGCAGAACTGCACCTTCTCGAAGAATGTTTTGGATGGCAACATCCACTACGCCTACTCGGACAAGGTGCTCGATCCCTGCCCCTGGGGTCTGCGTGTCTATTACAACGACTGCACCCGTGAGGGCGGCCACAGCGGTTGGCTCAACGACAACTTCAACGAGGCGGAGGGCAAGCCCGTCTATTACGATATGACGGCCCGCTGGACCTTTGGCGGCAAGTGGGATCCCGAGGCGCGCATTCGCAGCCTGTGGAACGTGCTGGGTTACTAATCGTTTACGGAAATAACCGCTATGAAACATCTTTTTGTTTGGTGTCTGCTGCTCTTGACACCCACGTTTGCCGTAGCCGATGAGGAACTGACGGCCTTCCCCGGTGCCGAAGGCTTCGGCCGTGCTGCGACGGGTGGTCGTGGTGGAAAGGTCTATCACGTCACAACCCTTCGTGATGGAGTCGAGCAGGGTACGTTGCGCCACGCCCTGATGCAGCAGGGACCCCGTACGGTGGTCTTCGATGTGGCGGGTACCATCTTTTTGGAGGCTCCGCTCCGCATCACCCGAGGCGATTTGACCCTGGCCGGCCAGAGTGCCCCGGGCGAGGGAGTCTGCATTGCCCGCTATCCGGTGACCATCCAGGCCGAGAATGTCATCATCCGCTACCTGCGCTTCCGTGTGGGCAATACGAGTGGCCGTGAGCCCGATGGCTTGGGTTGCTCGAGCAGCCGACGGGTCATTATCGACCACTGCTCGATCAGTTGGTCGGTCGATGAGTGTTGCTCGGTCTATGGCGGCGAACTGCTCACCGTGCAGTGGTGTCTGATTTCGGAGAGCCTGCGTCAGGCGGGCCACCACAAGGGCAGCCACGGCTATGGGGCCATCTGGGGCGGAGCGAAGGCCTCGTTCCACCACAACCTGTTGGCCCACCACGAGAGCCGCACACCCCGCCTCGGGCCGCACCAATCGACCCAGACTCGTGAGTATATGGATATGCGCAACAACGTCATCTACAATTGGGCAGGTGCAGGTTGTTATGGCGGCGAGGGGATGCAGGCCAACATCGTCAATAACTACTACAAACCCGGTCCGGCCACCCCGAAAAACAGCCCTGTGGGCTACCGTATATCATCCATCGGCATCCGTACCACCCGCTATGTAACCCGTCGTGACGGCTCGTTCAACGGTTGGAAACCGATGGAGCACGTCTGGGGTCGCTACTATGTGGATGGAAATGTGGTCGAAGGCAACGAGGAGGTGAGCCGCGATAATTGGACCAAAGGGATGTACGCACAGATTGACCCCGCCTCGACCGACGGTACCTATACCGACGAGGTGAAAGCGCAGATGCGCCTCACTACGCCCCTCGAAACCGATGTCGTAACGACCCATTCGGCCGAGGAGGCCTACCGTCTGGTGTTGGAGAAGGCGGGTTGCTCGAAGCAGCGTGATGCCATCGACCGCCGCATTGTCGAGGAGACCCGCACCGGTACGGCTACCTACTATGGCAGCCGCAGTGCCGATGCCGCCTCGCTGCCCGGTCTGATTGATGTACCCGAAGATGTAGTGGAAGAGGGCGAAACGAGCCCCTGGTGCAAGTTGTCGGATGGCGGTGTGAAGCCTAAAACGTTGCGTGACAGCGATGGCGACGGAATGCCCGATTGGTGGGAGCGTAGTCGAGGGCTTGATCCCCGTGAGGATTCGGATGGCAATGCCACGACCCTGAGCACAGTGGGCTACACCAATCTGGAGGTCTATCTGAACAGCCTGGTCGAGTAACCGGCGCCTCGGAGGGGACTCTCTGATGAAAAAATGTTTATAATTTTTCGCCTCCGAGGTAGTTGAGTGTAGGATATGAAAAAAAAATGCCGTAAATTTGCAGGCAACAAAAAATCACGTTCATTATGTCTTTTATCGATGAGAGAGTGCAGCCCGAAGGTTTGACCTTCGACGACGTGCTGCTCGTACCCGCTTATTCGGAAGTGTTGCCGCGAGAGGTAAAGTTGAATACCCGTTTCTCGCGTAATATCAGTCTTAACATCCCCATCGTCTCGGCGGCGATGGATACCGTCACGGAGGCTCCGCTGGCCATTGCTTTGGCACGTGAGGGCGGTATCGGTGTGATTCACAAAAATATGTCGATTGCCGATCAGGCTGCCCAAGTGCGTAAGGTGAAGCGTGCCGAGAACGGTATGATCTACGATCCGGTGACCATCTCCAAGGAGGCAACCGTAGGCGATGCCCTCAATCTGATGCACGAGAACAAAATCGGTGGTATTCCGGTGGTGGATGCCGACAACCTGCTGATTGGTATCGTCACGAACCGTGACCTGCGCTTCCAGCGCGATATGACCCGCCTGATTGGTGACGTGATGACGCCCCGTGAGCGTCTGGTAACGACCCACTCGACCGATTTGGAGAATGCCAAGGATGTGCTGCTCGGCTCGAAGATCGAGAAGCTCCCTGTGGTGGATGAGACGGGCCATCTGGTAGGTCTGATTACCTATAAAGATATTACGAAGGTGCAGGATCACCCCAACGCCTGCAAGGATGCCAAGGGTCGTCTGCGTGTAGCTGCCGGTGTCGGCATCACGGAGGATGCCCTGGTGCGTGTGCGTGCCTTGGTGGCCGAGGATGTCGATGCCATCGTGCTCGACTCGGCACACGGCCATTCGGCCAACATTGCCCGCAAGTTGCGTGAGATTAAGGCCGAGTTCCCCAACCTCGAGGTGGTGGCCGGTAACATCGCTACGGCCGAGGCTGCCGAGTTCCTCATCGAGGCAGGTGCCGACGGCGTGAAGGTGGGTATCGGTCCGGGCTCGATTTGTACGACCCGTATCATTGCCGGTGTGGGTGTGCCGCAGTTGTCGGCCATCTATGCGGCCGCTCAGGTGGCCAAGAAGGCCGGTGTTCCGGTGATTGCCGACGGTGGTTTGCGCTACTCGGGCGACATCGTAAAGGCCCTGGCAGCCGGTGGCGATTCGGTGATGGTAGGCTCGATGTTCGCCGGTACGGAGGAGGCTCCGGGTGAGACGATCATCTTCAACGGTCGTAAGTTTAAGTCGTATCGCGGTATGGGCTCGATCGACGCAATGAAGGCTGGCTCGGCAGACCGCTACTTCCAGAAGGGTTGCGAGG
>CALAQA010000032.1:0-11175 GCA_937889065.1 uncultured Alistipes sp. | reverse complement strand
TGTGGCGCACTCACGACGAGCCTTCTCAACCAATGAGCGGTGACCGGCGTGCAAAGCCCCCATCGTCGGAACGAAACCGACTCCCTGCTGATCCTTTGATTGAAGGGCCTCGCGGAGGGCTGCTATGGTCGTAACTACTTGCATTGCTTTAAGCGGATACTGTTTTACAGACGCAAAAGTAGAAACAATAAATGAGATTGAGAAAAGAAAAGTTATTTAATTTTCGCCGATTGTACTATCTTTGCATCAAAATCAAACCTGAACAAGCAATGAAAAAGCTCATTCGTATGGCAACTTTGCCCGTAATGGCCGCTACGGCCATCGCCTGTTCGGAGACCACCACCGAGCAGAGCTGGATTGTCGATCGTTTCGACGACATCAAAGTGATTCGCTATGAGGTTCCCGGTTTCGAGGCACTGCCCTTGGAGGAAAAGGAGCTGATTTACTACCTGCAAGAGGCCGCCAAATGGGGTCGTGACATCCTCTTCGACCAGAACTGCGCCATCAACCTGCCCGTACGCCGCACCTTGGAGTGCATCTACCTGAACTACGAGGGCGACCGCACCACCGACGAGTGGAAGGCCGTCGAGAACTATCTCAAAAAGGTATGGTTTGCCAACGGTATCCACCACCACTACTCGAACGACAAGTTCCGCCCCGAGTTCTCGCAAGGCTACTTCGAGGAGCTGATGGCCTCGGTAGGCGACGAGAAGTTCGGCGAGCTTACGGAGTGGCGCAGTGAGGTGATTCGTGCCATCTTCGACGAAAAGGCCTACCCCACCAAGCTCAACCAGAAGGCGGGCGACGACCTGCTGCTGACCTCGTCGAGCAACTACTACGCCGGGGTGACGCAGGCCGAGGCCGAGGCCTTCTACGCCAAGATGGCCAAAGCCTATGCCGACGATCCGCAGCCCATTTCGTTTGGTCTGAACTCGCAGCTCACCAAGAACGACAAGGGCGAGCTGGTTGAGCGTGTATGGTACCTCGAGGGGATGTATGGCAAGGCCATCGAGCAGATCATCTATTGGCTCGAGAAGGCCCACGAGGTGGCTGCCGAGCCGCAGAAGACGACCATCGGTCACCTGATCAACTACTACCGCACGGGCGATTTGAAGCAGTTTGATGCCTACAACATCGCCTGGGTCAAGGACGTGGAGTCGAATGTCGATTTCGTGAACGGCTTTATCGAGGACTACGGCGATGCGCTGGGTCGCAAGGCCTCGTGGGAGTCGATCGTAAACTTCAAGGATGTCGAGGCCTGCCACCGCACGGAGGTAATCTCGGAGAATGCCCAGTGGTTCGAGGACCACTCGCCCGTCAATCCCGCCTTCCGCAAGCCCGAGGTGAAGGGCGTTTCGGCCAAGGTGATTACCGTAGCGATGCTGGGCGGCGACTGCTACCCCGCCACCCCGATTGGCATCAACCTGCCGAATGCCGACTGGATTCGCCGCGATTTCGGCTCGAAGTCGGTAACCATCGACAACATCACCTACGCCTACGACAAGGCGGCGCAGGGCAACGGCTTCACCGAGGAGTTCGTGCTGCGTGAGGAGGATCGTGCCCGTATGAAGGAGTTTGGCAAGCTGGCCGACGACCTGCATACCGACCTGCACGAGTGTCTGGGCCACGGCTCGGGTCGTCTGATGGAGGGTGTCAGCCCGACGGCTTTGGGCAGCTACTCCTCGACCCTGGAGGAGACCCGTGCCGACCTGTTTGGTCTCTACTACATCGGCGATGAGAAGATGGTTGAGCTGGGTCTGGTGCCCTCGTTCGAGGTGGCCAAGGCAGCCTATGCCGACTACATTATGAATGGTATGATGACCCAGCTGTCGCGCATCGAGCCGGGCAAGGATGTCGAGGAGTCGCACATGCGTAACCGCAAGCTGATTGCCGAGTGGTGCTACGAGCAGGGCAAGGGAGAGAATGTCATCGAGTGGGTGACGGAGAACGACAAGCGTTACATCGTGGTAAACGACTTCGAGAAGCTGCGTGAGCTGTTCGGCAAGATGCTCTACGAGATTCAGCGCATCAAATCCGAGGGCGACTTCGAGGCAGGTAAGGCACTGGTCGAGAAGTATGCCGTCAAGGTGGATCAAGAGCTGCACCAAGAGGTGTTGGCCCGCTACAAGGCACTCAACATCGAGCCTTATGGTGGCTTCGTAAATCCCGAGTATGAGTTGGTAAAGGAGGGCGACAAGGTGGTCGATGTACGCATTTCGTACCCCGCCAACTACACCGAGCAGATGATCAACTACGCCAAGAACTACTCGGTACTTCCCAACAAGAACTAACCGATTTGGTAGATTCAACCCCCAAAACGGGTGTCCGACCTTGAGGTTGGACACCCGTTTTTTTGCAAAGCTGCGAAAAAAGGCTAACTTTGTCTTCAATGAAACTAAAAACTACCCCGCAATGAAACGAAATCGCTATGGTTGGCTGGCCCTTGCGGCTGCGGCCTTCGTGTTGAGTTGCTGTGCCCCCAAGGGGGAGCAGACGCCTGTTTATCTGGATGAGGATGCCCCGCTCGAAGAGCGTGTCGAGGATGCCCTGCAACGGATGACCACCGAGGAGAAGGTGGCCTTATGCCACGCCCAATCGAAGTTCTCGGTGCGGGGTGTGCCCCGCCTGGGTATTCCCGAGGTGTGGATGAGCGATGGCCCGCACGGCGTGCGTGCCGAAATTGAGTGGGACAGTTGGAGCTATGCCAACTGGGGCAACGACTCCTGCACCGCCTTTCCTGCCCTGACCTGCCTGGCAGCCACCTGGAATCCCGAGATGGCGGCCCGCTTCGGCAAGGCCATCGGCGAGGAGGCCCGCTTCCGCAAGAAGGATGTGCTGTTGGGCCCCGGTGTGAATATCTACCGCACGCCCCTCAACGGACGCAACTTCGAATATATGGGCGAGGATCCGACTTTGGCTTCGGTGATGGTGGCCCCCTACATTCGTGCCGCCCAGCAGAGCGGCATCGCCACCTGCGTCAAGCACTACGCCCTGAACAACCAGGAGACCCGTCGTTCGCACGTGAATGTGCACCTCTCGGAGCGTGCCCTGCGTGAGATTTACCTCCCCGCCTTCAAGGCTGCCGTAGATGCCGGGGCGTGGTCGTTTATGGGGTCGTACAACCGCTACCTGGGGCAGCACGGCTGCCACAACGAGGTGTTGGTCAATAAGATACTGAAAGAGGAGTGGGGTTTCGACGGTGCCTTTATCTCGGATTGGGGTGGCGCACACGACACCTTCCAGTCGGCCGAATATGGGTTGGATATCGAGATGGGCACCGGCTCGGACGGCCTCACCTACTCGACCAAAAACCACTACGACAACTACTACCTGGCCCTCCCCTACCTGGCCGCTCTGAAGCGGGGCGAGGTCTCGTGGGAGAAGCTCGACGATAAGGCCCGACGGGTGTTGCGTCTGATTTTCCGCACCCTGATGTCGAAGGATCGCCCCTGGGGCTCGTTTGCCACCGAGGAGCACGCCGCCGTAGCCCGCACCATCGCCGGTGAGGGTATCGTGTTGCTCAAAAACGAGGGCATCCTGCCCCTGAAGCCCCACAGTGGCAAGCGCATCGCCGTCATTGGCGAGAATGCCACCCGTTCGATGTGCAAGGCGGGCGGCTCGTCGGAGCTGAAGCCTTGGCGAGAGGTTTCGCCCCTCGAAGCGTTGGAGGAGGCCTACGGCAAGGAGAACATCCTTTACGCCCTCGGTTATGGCAGCGGAGCCTCGTCGTATGGTCGGGTGAATGAGTCGCCCTACGATGCCGAGGCATTGAAAAAGGAGGCCTTGGAGGTGGCTGCCGAGGCCGATGTGGTGCTCTTCGTGGGCGGACTGAACAAGAGCCACCGCCAAGATTGCGAGGATGGCGACCGTCTGATTTACGGGTTGCCGTTTGGGCAGGAAGAGCTGATCGAGGAGATAGCGAAAGTAAATGAAAATCTGGTGGTTGTACTCGTTTCGGGCAATGCCGTCGAAACCCGATGGAGCCCCTTGGCCAAGGCCATCGTGCAGGGATGGTATGGCGGCTCGGAGGCCGGTCACGCCATTGTGGATGTGGTGAGCGGTGCGGTCAATCCGAGCGGCAAACTCCCCTTCTCGTTCTATGCACGCTTGGAGGATTGCGGAGCCCACGCCTTCGATGCCTCGTGCTACCCGGGGGTGGATGACGAGTGCTACTACAAAGAGGATATTTTGGTGGGCTACCGTTGGTTGCAGGCCAAGGGCATCGAGCCAGCCTACCCCTTCGGTTATGGTCTTTCGTACACCACCTTCACGCTGGGTGCTCCCCAAACGAAGCGCACCTCGTACCGCCCGGGCGAGGAGATTAAGGTGACCATCGAGGTGACCAACACCGGAGAGGTGGATGGCAAGGAGGTGGTACAGCTCTACGCCTCGAAACCCGAAAGCGTCGTCGAGCGTGCCCCCAAAGAGTTGAAGGCGTTTCAGAAGGTGGCCGTCAAGGCGGGTACTACAGAGCGTGTCGAGCTTTCGTTCGAGGTCGATAAGTTGGCCTACTGGAACGAGGCCGAGCAGCAGTGGATAATCGAGAAGGGCAATTACGACCTCTATGTCGGTAACTCCTCCGAGGCCACCGAAAAGGTGCGCATCACGGTAAAGTAGCCACCGACAACAAGAAAAAGCGGGGACAGCCAAGGTGGCTGTCCCCGCTTATTTGGGTGGTCGAAATCGGGATTAGTAGCCGAAAATCTCCTCCTGCGATACGGTGCGGACAGGGCCGAGCGTGCGCAAGAAGTTCATATCCAAATCCTTGATATCGCCCAGGATACCATAAATGTAGGTGCGATCCTTCACCCACTTCTCCTGCGTGGCCTTCACATCCTGGAGGGTCATCGTCGGCACCTGCTCGAAGAGAGCCTTATCAGGGTCGGTCGTTGCATCCATATCCTCCATAAAGATAGCCGTCCACAACTGCTGCTCTTTCACAATGCGCTGTGTACGGATACGCTCCAAAAGGGCCTTCTTGGCAATCTCAAAGGCAGCCTCCGACTCGGGCATCTGGTTGATAATCTCATCGAATGCCTCGATGGCCTGCTGCATCTTGTCGTTCTGCGTAGCGATGAAGGCCGTGAATGTATAGGGGAAGTTCTTGTACGAAGGCATCGGCATATAGGCCTGTGCCGAGTAGGCCAGACCACGAGCCTCGCGCATCTCCTGGAAGACGATGGCATTCATACCGCCACCGAAATACTCATTGTAGAGGTTGTGTGCGGGATAGAACTGCGCATCATACAACTCGCCACGATTCGAGAATTGGTAGTAGTAGATCTGCTTGGCATCATACTGCGCCAGCACCACCTCGCTCTTCGGGGTCTGCTGCGGAATGGCAACCTCCAGCGTCAGCTCCTTGCGCTCCTCGGCCACCTTGTGATACTGCTCCAAAGCCGCCTTCAACTCGGCCTGCGACAGCGGACCGTAGTAGAGAATGCGGTGGTCGCAGGCAGCCCACTGCTGCACCTGCTCAATCAGCGCAGCCGACTCGAGTGCCATCAGCTCTGCATTCGAGAGCGTGGTACGCTTCACATAGTCGGCACCGTAGTTGATGTAGCGACGCAGTGCCGAGAAGTTCGACGACTGGTTGTGTTTTGCGTTGGCACGCTGCTTGAGGGTCATCATCTTCACATTCTGCAAAACAGCCTCGTTCTCGATAGGCGAAGCCACCTGCTCCTCATACAGCTCCATCACCTTCGTCATATACTCCGAAAGACCCGACAGCGTGGCTTGGCTACGGCTGCCTGCGGCCGAAAGGCGGAACGAACCGGCAATGTTATAAAGCTCGGTGGCCATCTCCTCGGCCGTGCGATTTTCCGTACCGAGGTAGTCGAGGTATTGGAAAGCAAGGTTGAGCGAAGGATTGGCCTCCGCATTCGTCTCGTAGAGGTAGGTCAGGCGGAACAGATCGGTCGTCGTGTTCTGCTTGTAAAGCACCTCGATTCCACTTTCGAGGGTAAAGCGCTCAATATCGTTCTCAAAATCCACAAACTTCGGCTCGATGGGCTTCACCGTCGAGTTCTGAATCTCAACAAGGAAGGCACTCTGCTTGTCGCGGTTCGTGACGATGGGGGTGATGGCGGGCTTCGCAATCTTCTGCTCGTTGGGATCCACGCCCTGACGCTTATAGACAATGGCGTAGTTATCCTTGCCGAGCTTCTCGTTGGCCCACTTAACCACCTGCTCCTTGGTGATCTTCGACAGACGCTCTACCTCGCCAACCACGTCGGCCCAAGGCTTACCATTGACGAAGGCATCGACAAACATATCGGCACGACCCTCGTTCGAGTCCATAAACTGCATCCTGCCGGCTTTGAGGTTGTTGATCGAGGCCTCCAACAGGCTCTCGTCCCACTCGCCACGGCGCAGCAGCTCCATCTGCTCCAGCATCAGGTCACGCACCTCCTCGAGGCTCTGACCCTGCTTCGGACGGCCCTGCATCATCATCATACCATAGTCGGGCTGCATGCTCTCACTGGCAAAGACACCCAGCGTCTTCTGCTGCTGGTTGATGTTCAAATCCACCAGACCCGCCTTGCGGTTCGAGAGAATCGAACCTGCCACGGCTGCCAGGTCGGCATCCTCGCTCGTCGAACCACCCAGACGCCAAGCCACGGTCACGTTCTCGGCCTCGGGACCGAAGACCTCCTTAACGATGGGGGCGGTGATGGGAGCCTCGGCCTCAAACTGCAACGTGGGCAGCTCGGGGTTGGGGGCCATCTGACCAAAGTACTTGTCGATAATCGAAATCATCTCCTCGGGATCGAAGTCACCCGAGAGGCAGATGGCCATATTGTTGGGAACGTAATAGGTCTTGTGGTAGTTCTTCACGTTCGTAATCGAGGGGTTCTTCAGGTGCTCCTGCGAGCCCAGCACGGTCTGCTTGCCGTAGGGGTGGTTGGCAAACAGCAGGGCGTCGATGGCCTCCCAGACTTTGCGCGAATCCCGCGTCAGCGACATATTCTTCTCCTCGTAGATGGTCTCCAACTCGGTGTGGAAGCCGCGAATCACGGGGTGCATAAAGCGATCGGCCTCGATGCGTGCCCAATTCTCGACCTGATTCGAGGGGATGTTCTCCACATAGCAGGTCACATCCTGCGAGGTATAGGCATTCGTACCCTCGGCACCAATGGCCGACATCAGCTTGTCGTACTCGTTGGGGATGGCAATCTTCGATGCCTCGTAGCTGATCGAGTCGATGCGATGATAGATGGCCTTGCGCTCGGCCTCATCGGTCGTCTTGCGATATTGCTCGAAGAGGGCCTCAATCTCGTCCAACAGGGGCTTCTCGGCCTCGTAGTCCGACGTACCGAACGAAGGGGTACCCTTGAACATCAGGTGCTCGAAATAGTGTGCCAGACCGGTCGTCTCGGCAGGGTCGTTCTTACCACCCACACGCACAGCGATATAGGTCTGAATGCGGGGGGTCTCGTCATTGACCGCCATATAGACCTTCAGGCCATTGTCAAGCGTGTAGATGCGGGCACCCATCGGGTCGCCCTCGACCGTTTCATACTTGTAGGGGCTACAAGCGGCAGCCAACATCGCTACGACGAGGACCGCCAGAGTAAACAGTTTTTTCATTGGTATTAAAGTGTTTGGTTAGAATAAATTTACAATCCAGTTCCAGAGGGCGGAGAAGGTCTCGGCCAAGGGCTCACGACACTCACCGATAATCATCAAGAGCATCCACACGGTGGTGATAAACTTCAACCCCGTGCCCACCAAAAAGGCCAAGAAGGAGCCGAAACCGCTCTTGAAGGCCTGGCCTGCATCCTTCTTATTTTGGGTCAGCTCGCCCAGCACGGCACCGAAGAAGGGGCCGAAGAAGATGCCGAAGGGCGGGAACAACAACCCGACAAAGACACCCACCGTAGCACCGATGGCACCGGCACGAGTACCCCCGAAACGACGGGTCATAAAGGCCGGCAGATAGAAATCCAACGCCGTCACAACCAGCGTAATAAGGGCCCAAATCAGAAGCGTCGAGGTGGAGAACTCACCGGCACCCGTAAAGTGGATGCACAGCAGACCTACATAACTTAACGGCGGACCGGGCAGACCGGGGATAATGCTTCCCAGGATGCCGACACACCCACACAGAAATGCGATGATAATAAGCAAAGTATCCATCGTGAAATGCGCTATTACGATTTATAAGGCGCAAGATACGAAAAAGGTATTAAAAATTCAAAATGTAGAATTCAAAATGCAAAATGAGATAAAGAGATTAAGGAGAATAAAGAGATAAACGATGCAGGCATAACAACTTAAACTATTGAAAATCTTTAAGGTCTTTAACATACCCTACACCCACCACCCCTGTTTTTTGATTTTAGAGGTGCAGGTTTTGTCACAACGCAGTCGAGCGAGGCAGGCGGCTTAAGAAGCCGCTTTTGAGAAAGTGGGCTGCGCAAAAATCACCGCTCGGCACAAAAAAAGCCGCTTCCCGAATGGGGGAAGCGGCTTTTGGTTTATATCCTCGATCGGATTACTGGGCCGACTGTACAGCCTCCAAATCCGACTTCAGACCTACGGTCAGCGACTCGTACTCACGAAGACCCGTACCACCGGGAATCAGGTGACCACAAATCACATTCTCCTTCAGGTTGGCCAGCGGATCGACCTTCGCCTGGATGGCGGCCTCGTTCAGTACCTTGGTGGTCTCCTGGAACGATGCGGCCGAGATGAAGCTCGACGTCTGCAATGCAGCACGCGTAATACCCTGAAGTACCTGGGTCGAGGTGGCGGGAACAATGTCACGCACCTGTACCGTACGCATATCACGACGCTTCAGGCTCGAGTTCTCGTCACGCAGCTTGCGCAGCGATACAATCTGGCCCGGCTGCATCGTCGTCGAGTCGCCGGCGTCGGTTACAACCGCCTTGTCGTAAAGCTCGTCGTTTACATCCATAAACTCCCACTTATCGACAATCTGGTCCTCGAAGAAGCGGGTGTCACCCGGATCCTCGATCTTCACCTTCGACATCATCTGACGTACGATTACCTCGAAGTGCTTGTCGTTAATCTTCACACCCTGCATACGGTAAACCTCCTGTACCTCATTGACGATGTACTCCTGGATGCAGGTAGGACCGAGGATGTTCAGAATATCGGTCGGCGTGATGGCACCATCCGAGAGGGCCGAACCGGCCTTCACAAAGTCGTTCTCCTGAACCACAATCTGACGCGACAGGGGAACCAGGTAACGCTTCACGTCACCCTGCTTCGAGGTGATGACAATCTCACGATTACCACGCTTGATCTTGCCGAACGTTACCTCACCATCGATCTCCGATACAATGGCCGGATTCGACGGATTACGAGCCTCGAAGAGCTCGGTAACACGCGGCAGACCACCGGTGATATCGCCACCCGACTTACCAACGGCACGAGGAATCTTGATCAGAATCTCACCGGCCTTGATCTTGGCCTTGTCCTTAACGACAACGTGGGCACCCACGGGTAAGTTGATCTGCTTGATCTCCTCGTCCTCCTTCGACATAATCTTGATGACGGGGTTCTTCGTTCTATCCTTCGACTCGATAACCACCTTCTCCGACAGACCCGTCTGCTCGTCACGCTCCTCACGGTACGTGACGCCCTCGATTACGCTGTCGTAAACAACCTTACCATCCGTTTCGGAAATGATAACTGCGTTGTAGGGATCCCACTCGCAAATCAGGTCGCCCTTCTGTACCTCGGCACCATCCTTCAAATAGAGGGTCGAGCCGTAGGGCAGAGCGTGGGTATAGAGTACAATCTCGGTCTTGGGATCAACGATGCGGAACTCCGACTGGCGCGAAATAACCAGGTCAATCGGCTCACCGACGTTGTTCTTGCCCTTGATGGTGCGCAACTCATCGATCTCCAGACGACCGGCATACTTCGATACCACGTTGGTCTCCACAGCCGTACCACCGGCAACACCACCGACGTGGAACGTACGAAGCGTCAGCTGCGTACCCGGCTCACCAATCGACTGAGCGGCAATCACACCGACAACCTCACCCTTCTGGACCATACGGGCCGTGGCCAGGTTGCGACCGTAGCACTTGGCGCAAACACCGTGGCGAGCCTCGCAGGTAAGTACCGAACGAATCTCAACCGACTCGAGCGGCGACTTCTCGATGGCCTCGGCAATCGACTCGGTAATCTCCTCGCCTGCCTTGCACATCACCTCGCCCGTCAAGGGGTGAATCACATCGTTCAGAGCCACACGACCCAAGATGCGGTCGTAGAGCGTCTGTACCACGTCGTCATTACGCTTGATGGCCGTAGCCGTCAAACCACGCAACGTGCCGCAATCCTCCTCGTTGATGATCACGTCCTGTGCCACATCCACCAGACGGCGCGTCAGATAACCGGCGTCGGCCGTCTTCAGAGCGGTATCGGCAAGACCCTTACGGGCACCGTGCGTCGAGATGAAGTACTCCAACACCGACAGACCCTCCTTGAAGTTCGACAGAATCGGGTTCTCGATAACCTGCTGGCCACCCTCAACACCCGACTTCTGCGGCTTGGCCATCAGACCACGCATACCGCTCAGCTGTCGAATCTGCTCCTTCGAACCACGAGCACCCGAATCCAGCATCATGTAAACGGGGTTGAAACCATCCTCGTCCTTGATGAGGGTATCGATTACCACCTTCGTCAGCTTCGTGTTGATGTTCGTCCACACGTCGATAATCTGGTTGTAACGCTCGTTGTTCGTGATAAGACCCATATTATAGTCATCCATAATGGCATCGGCACGCTCGTAGCCCTCCTGAACCAATGCTGCCTTCTCCTCGGGGATAATCACAGCGTCCAGGTTGAACGACAGACCGCCCTGGAAGGCCATCTGGTAACCCATATTCTTAATGTCGTCGAGGAAGGCGGCCACCTTGTCGGCACCGGCCTTCTTCATCACGTTGGCGATGATGTCGCGCAGCGAACGCTTGGTCAGCACCTCGTTGATGTAGCCTACCTCCTGCGGTACCTTCTGGTTGAAGAGGATGCGACCTACGGTCGTCTCCTTCAGCTCCTTAACGGGGTTGCCCTCTTCGTCCAAATCGTCCACCAGACACTTTACCGTGGCGTGCAGATCGGCACGACCCTCGTTGTAGGCGATGATAGCCTCCTCGGGACCGTAGAAGGTCAGACCCTCACCCTTGACACCCTTGCGGG
>CALAQA010000031.1:0-13810 GCA_937889065.1 uncultured Alistipes sp. | reverse complement strand
GTTCAGCTCCGAGGTGTTCATATACTTGTCGCGGGCGATGCGCTCCTCGATACGCTCGATGATCTTGACGGTGGTCTCCACACCCACATCCGAGGTGATGAGTACCTCCTCCAGGTCGTCCAACACATCCATATCGATGGTCGAGCGACCCGCTACGGCACGAGCCAGCTTCGAGAAGAAGCCCGATTTGGTCTTCTCCAAACCTGCCGAAAGCTCCTGCTGCTCAACGGCTTGTTGTGCCTGCTCCTCGGCCGAGGGCTCGGCAGTCTGCTCCACATTTGCGCCCTCCTCGGGGGTGGTCACGGCGGGAGTCGGTTTCTTTTTGAAAATATCGAAAAATCCCATAATTGCGTTTTTAAGTGGTTAATTTGTGCAAAGATAGTAAGAATGTTTGAAAAAAAGCGTTATCTTTACCAAATAGAAATGCGATTTTAACGATATGAAGAGACTTCTATTCTTGACGGTCGCCTTGCTGACAGGTGTTGTTGCAATGGCGCAGGATTTGGTTGTAAAGACCGATAGCACACGTATTCAGGCCCAGGTGGTTGAGGTATCTCCCGAGGCGGTGCGCTACAAGCGCTTCACGGCCCCGAACGGCCCGACCTATGTGTTGCCCGTGGCACAGATCAGCTACATCCGCTATGCCGACGGCTTTGTCGAGAACTATAACCACACGAAGGCCGCCCCCGCAGCTCCCGCAACTCCCGCCCCGAAAAAGGCCGAAGAGACCCCTGCACCTGCCCCGCAACCTACACCCGCTCCGCAGCCTGCACCCGTGCAGCAGCCCGCACCTGCGCCCCAGGCTGCACCGCAACCCGCACCTGCTCCTGCCGTGCCGGTGGGTTATGAGGTGACCTATGAGGTGGGTCAATACTATGATTATATGGGTGTACGTGGTGTGATTTGCCACGTGACCCCCGATGGTAAGCACGGCCTTATCCTCTCGCTCGACGAGGTGATGATCGATTGGAGCACCTTCCGCAAGGGCTCGCTTTGCGAGGTGGGTGCCACGAGTACCACCGATGGCGCAGCCAATATGGCCGCCGTAGCCAAATACATCGCCGACAACAACCTCTCGTGGGACAACTTCCCCGCCTTCAAGTGGTGTCGCGAGAAGGGCGAAGGGTGGTACCTGCCCTCGATTGACGAGATGCTGACCATCTCGAACAACTACAACGGCGGCAACCGTCTGCGCAACGATCGCCACGCCCGCATCGCCTTCAACGACAGCCTGAAGAACCACAACGGTGCCCGTATGGACAACAAGTGCTACTACTTCTCCTCCACCGAACACAGCGACCGTGTCGCTCTCACCACCCACTTCGGCCTGCAACCGCCCTACGTGATGTACGACGTGGATAAGTGGAATAAGTTCCTGGTACGTGCCGTACACAAGTTTTAGCAGGAGGCCGTCCAAAGAGCGATTTTGGCGTTAAAGCAAGCCCCGCAACTCCTCACATACGTCTGGTATGCTCCGGGATTGCGGGGCTTACTTTGCCTAAAACTCGCCACTTTGTACGACCTCTGAACCGTGTGCGTTTCCCGTAAGCCTAAAAATCCCTCGACCTCTCCGTCGCTGACAGGTGATTACAAAAAAATCGCCACTTTGTACGACCTCTGCACGCTTTGTGGCGTTCCTTGTCCACGCTTTTGCGTGCCGTCGTCGTCTCTCATTTTGAATTCTAAATTCTAAATTTTGAATTTTGAATTGTGTTTTTGGAATCCCCCAAAAACACAAAGGGCACCCAAATTGGATGCCCTTTGTATTTAAGAGGTGTTCTCTTAAAATACTACTTCTTCTCCTCGAAGAACTCTTTGATCTCGGCGTTGGGAACGATAGCCTCTTTGAACATATACGAACCCGTCTTCTCCGACTTAACCATCTTGATGACCTTGGTGAACTGCTTACCGGCACCGGTCTTCAGGGTTGCTACTACTTTCTTTGCCATAGTACTTACTTACTATTTAATTTCACGATGTACCGTTACACGCTTCAGGTAGGGATTGTACTTCTTGCGCTCCAGACGCTCGGGCGTGTTCTTCTTGTTCTTGGTGGTGATGTAACGCGACATTCCGGGAACGCCACTCTCACGCTGCTCGGTGCACTCGAGGATGACCTGCACTCTGTTACCTTTCTTTGCCATTTCTTAAAAACGCTTTTTTAGTAGATCTTCTTTGCAGCAGCAGCCTCACGCAGAGCTACGGCCAGACCCTTCTTGTTAATAGTTTTCATACCGGCTGCCGATACCTTCAGGGTGATCCAGCGGCCCTCTTCTTCCGACCAGAAGCGCTTGGTTTTCAGGTTAGGACTGAACGTGCGCTTGGTCTTGTGGTGCGAGTGCGAGACATTGTTGCCCACCATCGCAACCTTACCGGTGATTTCGCAAACCTTCATTTGTCGTTAAATTTTGTTTTAATTATAATTCCCGAAAGGGAGTGCAAATATACGCAAAAATTCATAATTCAAGCACCCAAACACAAAATTATTTGCATTTTTCGCCCAATTCCTCCTTCAAAGTGTCACGCAACAGCCGTATGGCGTAGGCCGAGGCACGGTCGATGATCTGTCCTCGGTCGCTGCCCGAGGGGTAGCAGACGGCCTTCGAGAAGTGGGGCGTGGCGATACCGAACCAGACTGTGCCGACCGGCTTCTCGGCCGAGCCGCCCGTAGGGCCGGCAATGCCGGTGGTCGAAATGGCGTAGTCGGCACCCGTCACACGGCGTGCGCCCCGAGCCATTGCCTCGGCCACCTCACAGCTCACGGCGCCGTGTTGTCGGATGAGCTCCTCGTCCACCCCCAGGATGGTTGTTTTCGCCTCGTTCGAGTAGGTCGTAAGGCCCGCCAGGAAGTAGGCCGAGGCTCCCGCCATAGCCGTGAATTTCGAGGCGATTTTGCCGCCCGTGCAGCTCTCGGCCACGGCCAGCGTCAGGCAGTTGTCGCAAAGGATGCGATGAATCTGCTCCTCGACGGTAGCGGTCTCGAAACCAACCACATACTCGGGTATGATTTGCTTCAATCGGCCGAAAGCCTCCTCAATCTCGACCCCCACTTCGCGCTCCTCGACCTCGTAGGCCGAAAGGCGCAGACGCACCATCCCGGGCGAGGGGAGGTAGGCCAAATGCAGGTAGTCGGGTAGCGCCTCCTCCCACTCCTCGATTTGCTCGGCCAAAATCGACTCGGCAAGCCCCGAGGTGATGAGGGTGCGGTGGATGATTTGGCGCAACGAGAAGCGCTCTTTGAGGCGGGGCAGCACCTCGTCGCTCATCAGGTGTTCCATCTCGTAGGGGACGCCCGGCAGCGAAATGATGACCCGATTGTGGTCGTTGAACCACATACCGGGAGCGGTGCCGTGGTGGTTGAAGAGCACCTCGCAACAGGCAGGCACCTCGGCTTGCGAGCGGTTGAGGGCGTTGAAGGCGATGCCTCGCTCGGTGAGCATCCGCTCCACGTGGTCGGCCACCGCCGTATCGAAGCGCATCGGGCTATCGAAGAGCTCGGCCAGCGTCTTTTTGGTGATGTCGTCCTTCGTGGGGCCCAGTCCGCCCGTCAGGATGATGAGGTCGGTCTGCTCCTCGGCACTGCGGATGGCACGAACGATCTCGTCACGGCTGTCGCCAATCGAACACTTCTCACGCACCACAATTCCCAAACGGTTGAGGTGCTTGGAAATGGATACGGAGTTGGTATCGACGATTTGACCAATCAGGATCTCATCGCCAATGGTTATAATGGTTGCATTCATCTTGAAAAAGGATTTTCCTATTCGGTTTCGGTGGTCGGCTCCTCGGCCTCGGAAGGTGTGACCTCGTCTTCGGTCGGTGCAGGGGTTTGCGCTTCGGGTTGCTCCTCGGCGGGCAGCAACGACAAACAGATGTCTTTCAGCAACTTCGGACCTTCGTAAATCAACCCCGTATAGAGCTGTACCAGGTCGGCCCCGGCTTTAAGCATTCGCTGCACATCCTCTGCCGTCATCATACCGCCCACGCCAATGATGGGGTAGTTGCCCCCCGAGCGGGTATGGATGCGCTCCACCAGAGCGATGCTGCGCTCGGTCATCGGCCGTCCGCTCAGCCTGCCCTCGCCGATTTTGTCGGCGTGTTGGGTGGTGCCGTTGGCGGCCACGATGCCGTCGAGCGGTGTGTCGATCAGGATGTCGGTGATGCGGTCAATCTCCTCGTCGCTCATATCGGGCGAGATCTTGACCAGAATGGGGCGGTATTGGTTCTGCCCTCGGCGGAAGTCGAATAGGGGCGTCAATACCGAAAGGATATACTCTGACGAGCGGGTCAGCGTCGCATCATAGAGGTCGTCACCGCTCAGATTGATGGTGAAGTAATCGACATATTGGTAGAGGTTGCGGAAGCAGCGCAAGAAATCTTTGGGAGCCTCCTCGGGGGGCGTGGCGGCATTGCAGGCGATGTTGCACCCCACCACAACCCCTTTGTAGCCTCGGCGCAGGTGGCGCAGTGCCACCTCCAATCCACGGTTGGCCAACCCCACACGGTTCAGTACCGACAGTTCCTCCTCACGGCGGAACATACGGGGCGTGGGGTTACCCGATTGGGCTCGGGGGGTGATGGTACCCACCTCGACAAAGCCGAAGCCCATTGCACCCAACTCCCGAAAACACTCGGCACTGCGGTCCAGACCCGCAGCCACACCGATCGGATTTTGGAACTTCACGCCGAAAACCTCCCGCTCCAACCGTTCGTCACGCAGGGCGCAGCAACGCTCCAGGAGCCAACCGGCCCCGGGAATCCAACCCACGATGCGCAGGGCCAGCACCACCAGTCGGTGTGCCTGCTCGGGGGTGAGCCGAAAGAGAATCGGGCGTATGATTTTGCGATACATCGGGGCAAATATACGAAAAAAAGGGAAATCAGAAAAACTCTTCCCGATAAGCGTACTCGTCTCGCAGCTGCTCGAAGCGTTCGGGATGGCTTCGCAGGGACTCGGTCTCGGCCTGCAAATTGCAGTACGAGGCGATGCGGTTTTGCACCTCCTCCCAGCCGATGGGGCGGGGTGCAGGAGGTGTCACCGAGGGGGGATACCACCCGGCGAAGGGGAGCGAAAACTCCCGAGCCAACTCCGAGGCGGCAATGGCCGAGGCGTTGGCCTTGCCTTGGGCGGTGTAGCCGGCAATGTGGGGGGTGGCATAGAGGGCCCGTCGGAGCAACTCGGGGGCGATCTTCGGCTCCTCCTCCCACACATCGAAGGCGTAGGGGTGGTTGACTTTTAGGATGGCCTTTTGATCGACTACGGGGCCTCGTGACGAGTTGATAATGAGCGCATCGGGCTTCATCAGTTGCAGCAGCGAGTCGTTCACTAAATGGTGGGTCGAACTATCGAGCGGGGTGTGAAGGGTCAGGATGTCGGCCTCACGAGCCACCTCCTCGGCCGTACGGAAGTCGGCGAGCCCCTCCCGTGCTTGGCGGGGCGGGTCGCAGCAAATCACCCGAAATCCCCACGACTCGGCATACTGTTTGACCAATCCGCCGACGTGACCTACGCCAATGATACCCAGCGTGGTGGTTTGGGGCGTGCGCCCTGTTTGACCGAGGTAGCCGACCAGCACTGCCGAGACCCACTGCAACACCCCTCGGGCATTGCATCCTGCGGCCGTTACGACCCGAATGTTGTTGGCGGCACACCACGTTCGGTCGATGTGGTCAAAACCGATGGTGGCCGTCACGATGAGTCGCACGCGCGAGCCCTTCAAAAGGGCCTCGTCGCAGCGAGTGCGGGTACGCACCACCAACGCATCGGCCTCGGCGGCATCTTCGGCCGTAATGGCACTGCCCGCCTTGGTTACCAGGCGGCAATGGGGGGCAATAAGGTCGGCCAAATAGGGGATGGCGGCATCCATCAGGATGGTTGGCGGGGTTATTTTCATCGGTTTGTGCGCTTTTATCTCCACAAATATAGATAAAAATATAATTTTTTGTAATTTTGTCGGATAGATTGACGCAAATTATGGCAAACGAACACTTTGATGCAGATGGCGTAGGGGTTATCAACGGCAACTATTTCGGTATGCCCTTTACCCCCGACAATGCCGCCCTGGTACTCATCTCGGCCCCCTGGGATGTGACCGTTTCGTATGGGGCGGGTACGGCCTACGGTCCCGATGGATTGATTGAGGCCTCGACCCAACTCGACTTCTACGATCCGGCAGCCCCCGATGCGTGGCGCCGAGGAATCGCTACGGCCGACATCGACTACTCGTTGCAGGAGCTCTCGCAGCGTCTGCGCCACGATGCTACGCGCGTCATCGAGCATCTGGAGCACGGCGGCGAGGTGACCGACGACTATGTGGTGCGCAAAATTCGTCGAGTCAATGAGGGGTCGATGGAGCTTAATCGCAACATCCGCTCGCAGGCCTTGGAGTGGATCGAGCGGGGTAAGTTGGTCGGTCTGGTCGGTGGTGACCACTCGACGAGCTACGGGCTGGTGGCAGCCCTGGCCTCGAAGCACCGTGAGTTCGGCATTCTGCACATCGATGCCCACTGCGACCTGCGTGAGGCCTACGAGGGGTTCGAGTTCTCGCACGCCTCGATTATGTTCAACCTGTTGCGTGACATCAAGGCCGTGCAGCGCATCGTGCAGGTGGGTGTGCGTGACTTCAGTGCCACGGAGCGCCGTGTAGCCGAGGAGTCGGGCCGTGTGGTGCAGTACGACGACCAACGTCTGTTGGAGGCCGAGTTTGCCGGCCAAACCTGGCAGCAGACCTGCCGCCAAATCATCGACGAGTTGCCCAATGAGGTCTATGTCAGCTTCGACATCGACGGTCTGGATGCCCACTACTGCCCCCATACGGGAACGCCCGTGCCGGGTGGGTTGAGCTACAACCAAGCCATCTACCTCTTGCAGTTGCTCGGCGAGAGCGGCAAGCGCATCATCGGTTTCGATGTGGTGGAGGTCTCGCCCCGTGAGGAGGAGGTAATCGATACGTCGGTGGGTGCCCGCATCCTGTGGAAATTGTGCGGTCAGACCCTCCGCTCAAACCAATAGTGAGAAAAATGATGAAAAAAATAGCAACAATCGTGGCTTTGACCCTCTTGCTTGCCTCCTGCTCGGGTGGGTCGGGCGGCAAGGAGGTGCGCCTGGAGGAGGCAACCGACTCGGTGGCCTATGTGATGGGTATGAACATCGGGCTGAACCTGATCAGGATGGATTCGACCCTCAATATCGATGCCGTCTGCCGAGGTATTCGCAATGCCGCTGCCCGACGTACGGTGATGACCATCGAGGAGGCCGAGGCCTTCTATCTGCGCCACATCAACTACGAACTCCCCGAGCGTGCCCGTGCCTACGAGGAGCAGTTGCTGGCCGATATGGCCAACCGCAGCCGCTATGCCCGTACCAAGTCGGGCGTGACCTACACGGTCGATGAGGTGGGCGATCAGGGCTACCTGCCCAACTCGCAGCGAGACTCGTTGCGTCTGCGTCTGCGCATCTACTCGACCGACGAGAAGGAGTTTTACTCGTCGTACGAGAAGGGTGACACGCTTACCGTGGCGTTGGGCGATTTGGTTCCCGGCGTGCAGGAGTGTGTGCGTATGGTGGGTGCCGGCGGCAAGATGACGGCCTGGATCCCCTCGCGCGAGGCCTATGGTGCCGAGGGTGACCCCTCGAAGAAGATCGGCCCCAACACCACGCTCGGCTACGACATCGAGGTGGTGGATGTGGTGAAGTATGCCGACTGGGTCAATGAGCGTCGCAGCTGGAAAGATTAACAAGATTACACACTAAATAATTAAAAACAACAGAAGATGAAAAAATTGGTAAATGTGGCAGTGCTGTTGGGTGCTGCACTGCTCGTATCGTGCGGTCAGGACGGTGCGACGCTTCCGATGGGTGACAAGTCGAAGATGGACACCCTTTCGTACGCTGTGGGTGCTAACATCGCTACCGGCGTAAATTATCAGATGAGCGACATTCCCTTCGACGTGGCTGCGGTTTGCAAGGGTCTGGAGCAGGCCGCTACGGGCAAGTCGAAGGTGGAGCACGAGAAGGCCGTAGAGTCGCTGCGTGACTATTTTATGAACAAGCGTGACTCGCTGGCCGAGGCTGTGGCCGAGAAGCGTGCTGCTGCCGACAGCGCCCGCCTGGCACAGGGTGACTCGACCCGTGTGGAGTATCCCGAGGCCGATGAGGCTATGTTCGAAACGGAGAAGCAGCGTGACGAGTTGTCGTATGCGTTGGGTGTTGACCTGGGTACGAACCTCGTAGGCAGCAAGATGCCGCTGCAGGTTTACTGGGTAACGAAGGGTATCTCGGACGTATTTGCCAAGCAGCCCCAGATGCAGGAGATGGAGGTGATGCAGTACCTGCAGAAGTACTTCACCGTAACCGTTCCTGCCCAGAATGCCGAGGCTTCGGCCGAGTGGCTCCAGAAGATGGAGAAGAAGTCGGGTGTCGAGAAGACCGAGTCGGGTCTGCTCTACAAGGTGGTTGAGATGGGCGACGAGACCGTTCGTGCCATCAACGACCAGGACGAGGTGACGGTACACTATACGGGTCGCCTGCGCACGGGTGAGGTATTCGACAGCTCGATCTTCGAGAACCTCTCGAAGGAGGATCAGGAGGCTCGCAAGATGTACAACCCCGCCTTCGTGGAGGGTCAGAACACCCCCGCTACGTTCGCCCTGAACCGTGTAATCAAGGGTTGGACCGAGGGTATGAAGCTCATCGGTAAGGGTGGTAAGATCATCCTCTACATCCCCTCGGAGCTGGCTTATGGTCAGAATGGTATTCCTCGTGGCCCCATCGGTCCCAACGAGGCGCTGGAGTTCGAGGTGGAGCTGTTGGATGTAAAGCCTTACGTTGCTCCCATCGTTGAGCCTACCGAGGAGAAGGCTGCCGAGTAATCAGCCCTGCTTCAAACAAAAAAGTGCTGCTTCCCATTGGGAGCAGCACTTTTTATATATAGGTATCGAACAGCTATCGCTTGTAGCGGCGGAAGAGGCGGATAGCCAGATCGCCACCCAAGGCAATTCCCATCGTCGGCAAAATCACCATCGCCCACTCCCGGGTCGAGAGCGGCTCGGTGCGGAAAATCTCTCCACCCAGCTCAACGATGATATACTGTCCCAGCGCAATTAAGCCCATAATGGCAACAAACTCGCCACATCCCTTCCAATGGGTGAAGCCCGAATGTCCCGACTCGAAACCCTTGGCGTTGAGCATATTCCAGAACTGCATAAAGATGAAGATCGAGAAGAAGTAGGTCAGCTGAGCGAGCGTCGGTGCCTCCCAGTGGAGCAGCATCGCCAGCAATACGGCCACCATTACGCCGCCAATGCCGAAGATCATCCACGCCATATTCTTCGATACGATGAAGTCGCTGTGGCGTCGTGGACGCTCCTGCATCACCTCCTTCGAGGGGGGCAGCGACGAGAAGGCCATAGCGGCAAAGGTGTCCATAATGATATTGACCCACAAAATCTGCGGCACGGTGAGCGGAATGACCGACTCGATGATGGCACCCACGAAGCAGATGATGATGGCCACCACGTTGATGGTGAGCTGGAAGAGGACAAAACGCTGGATGTTGCGATAGAGCGAGCGACCCCACATCACGGCCGTGGCAATCGACTTAAACGAGTCGTCGAGCAGGGTGATGTCCGAGGCCTCCTTCGCTACCGACGTACCCGAGCCCATCGAGAGGCCCACGTTGGCAAAGTTCAGTGCCGGCGCATCGTTCGTGCCGTCACCCGTTACGGCCACCACCTCGTTTTTGCGCTGCAAGAGGCGCACCAGACGCTGCTTGTCGAGCGGGCGGGCACGCGAAAGAATCTTCAGCGTGGTGACACGCTCCAACAGCTCCTCGTCGCTCATGGCGGCAAACTCATCGCCCGTCATCAGCGACGTCGGCCCATCCTCCGCATCATTCCAAAGACCGATTTGGCGGGCAATCTCACGGGCCGTAGCGGCCGTATCACCCGTTACGATTTTTACCTTGATGCCGGCGTCCAGACATTCCTGCACCGCCGCAGGTACATCCTCACGCACGGGGTCCGAAATGGCCACAATGGCCGAGAGGGTCAGCTCACGGCGGGCAATCTCCTCCGAGATGATGTCCGTTTCGGGCACAGCCATCGCCAAGGCCAACGTACGCATACCACGCTCCTGGAAGGCGAGCAGGCGGCTGCGAATCTCCTCCTCGTTCTCTACGTTGCGGCACATCCCCAACACAATCTCGGGGGCACCCTTGACCAGCAGACGGCGATTCTTGTGCTTGCGGTGCTCGGTGATGGTGGCCATATACTTCGTCTCGGTCGAGAAGGTTTGGCGGGCACGGATATGGACACGGTCACGCAGTGTTTGGTAGTCCAAATCGCTGTTATCCTTGATCCAGAGCAGCAATGCGCCCTCGGTCGAGTTACCCAACACACGGTTGTCCTTATCGAGGAAGGCGGTGCTGTTGAGGGCTATCTGGCGGGCCAACTCATCGTGGGGCGCAGGGCATTGAGCCACCCCCTGGCAGAGAATCATCTCACCCACCCGCATACGGTTTTGGGTCAGCGTGCCGGTCTTGTCGGTACAGATGACCGTCACGGCGCCCATCGTCTCGCAGGCGTGCATCTTGCGCACCAGGTTGTTTGTCTTGAGCATTCGGCGCATCGACATCGCCAACGAGAGGGTGATGGCCATTGGCAGACCCTCGGGTACGGCCATCACGATGATGGCTACCGAGAGCATAAAGATGTGGAGTACGGTCTCAAAAATCTGGAGGGGGGCCTGCGCAAACAGGTCGTTCAGGAAGATGGCCTTCAGTAGCAGAATGGCCATAATGGCGCCCGAGAGGATGAAACCGATCTTGCCGATGAGTTTCGAGAGGCGGTTGAGCTGGCGGTTGAGCGGCGTGCGCTGACCGCTGGTGACGGTGGCCTGCTCCGTTACACGACCAGCCTCGCTGCGATCGCCTACGGCCGTTACGACCATCGTGCCGTAGCCATCCACCACGGTTGTGCCACGCAGCACCTCGTTCGAGGGGTAGGTGGCCTCGTTGTTGAAGGCCTTGGGGTCGGTCGTTTTGGTGGTCTCCGGCTCGCCCGTGAGGGTCGATTCATTCACCACAAGCGACACGGCCTCGACCAATCGTCCGTCGGCAGGGATGGTCTCGCCATTCTCGATGATGACCACGTCGCCCACCACCACCTCACGGCGGGGAATTTCGAGGCGTTGGCCCTCACGAATCACCTTGACCGGCTCCTCGTCATTAACGCTGTTCAGGCGACGGAAACGCCGCTGGGCATCCCACTCAAACCAAAAACCGACCAACGTGGCCAACAAAATGGCTCCGATGATGCCGATCGACTCGGTGAGGTCCTTCTGAATGATGCCTACGATGAGCGATAGGGCGGCGGCAAAGAGCAGCACCTGAATAATCGGGTCCTCAAACTTCTCGATAAAGAGTTTCCAGGCCGAGTTGTCCTTGACCGGTGTAAGGACATTTTCGCCCTTCTCGGCACGCGAGCGTTCGACCTGCTCTTGGCTCAGACCATTGGGATTGTATCTCATTTCAAACTGCGTTTGTTACATTTTGCTAAACGAAAATTGTCGGGTCGAGGCATCTAATCGTATCGCAATGAAAAGCATAATGGTAAAGGCGATGAGCGACGATCCGCCGTAGCTCACAAACGGCAACGGAATACCCATCACGGGCATCAGACCGATGAGCATACCCACATTCACAAAGGTGTGGAACAGCAGAATCGAGGCGACGCAGTAACAGTAGATGCGGCCGAACGGCTCCTCTTGGCGTTCGCCCATCCGCATCAGACGCAGGATAAGCATACACATCAGGCCCAGCAACAACAACGAACCCATCAGACCCCACTCTTCACCAACGGTGCAGAAGATGAAATCCGTATGTCCCTCGGGTACAAATCCGTGTTTAATCTGGGTGTTTTGCAAAAATCCCTTGCCCGTGATGCCACCCGAGCCGATAGCAATCTTGGCCTGGATGACGTTATAGTCCGTGCCGAGCGGGTCGTTCACAATGCCGAAGAGGGTCATCAGACGGTCACGCTGGTGCTCCTGCAAGACCGAGTCGAAGAAGTATTCGGTAGTCTGCAAGAAGAGCATCGAGCCCAGGAACAAGAAGACCGTAATGACGATGCTTCCGATGCGGTAGCGAATGGCATAGATCACGGCGCCGATGGCTGCCACGACGGTGGTAATGAGCAGCGATCCGTAGTAGGAGAGCGTGTCGGGGAAGAGCAGATTGACCACGCCGAACAGGATAATCGAGCTTAACCCCATCGCCGCCAGGAAGATGATGCGGGAGCGGAACTCGCCGCTCATCATCGTCTCCGAGAAGATGTAGATCAAGACCAACAGCACCAACAGCAACATCGGCGAGAGGACAAACGACCCGATAAAGAGGGCCACCATCATCAGCAACGGGATGCAGAACCATTGGTGCAGACCCTCACGGTAGAGCATAAAGAGGAAGGCTCCGAAGACCAAGGCCGAGCCGGTGTCGTTCTGCGCCAGGATGATACCCATCGGGAAGAGCAGCAGCAAGGCGGCACGCATCAACCCTCGGGGGGTGTTGATGGCAAAGTGGTACTCGCTCATCATACGGGCCATCGCCAGGACGGTGGCAATTTTCACAAACTCTACGGGTTGAAGGGCGATCGAGCCGAAACGATACCACGCCTTGGCTCCGTTAATCTCCGTGCCGAGTACCAACGTACCGGCCAGGAGCAACAAGGCCCCGATGTAGATGGGGTAGGCCCACATGTGGTAGTAACGTTCGTCGAGCAGCAGCACGAAGATGGCCACCACGGCGGCGACACAGATCCAGACGGCCTGCTTGATGTAGAAGTGGGCAAACGAGAACATCGGCCCGATCTCCTCGTCAAACGAGGCGGCGGTGATGGCTACCCAACCGAAAAGCACAATGGCGGCATAGCACGCAACGGCACCCCAATCGATGCCGGCGAAGAGCGACGAGCTGTTTGAACGGTAGTTGGCCATAGGTTAGTGCTTCTTTTTGCGGTCATAGACCGGGTAGGCAATCTTCATATCCTTGATGCGCTTCACCAACTCGGGACGACGAATCGTGTCCGTAAGGTAAAGCTCTTCCAAGAGGCTGGCAATCGGCAGGGCTGCCGTAGCACCGAAACCACCATTCTCGACATAGACCGAGATGGCGATTTTGGGGTTCTCCTTCGGGGCAAACGAGAGGAAGGTCGAGTGGTCCTTGCCTCGGGGGTTCTGGGCCGTACCCGTCTTGCCGCAGACGTCGTACCCCTCCAGACGGGCCTGGGTCGAGGTGCCAGCCACATTCACACCCTGCCACATACCCTCGACAATGGGCTCGAAGTGGCGGGCATCGACCTTCGTGTAGTGGCGTTTGTAGAAACGCTCGTCGAGCGAGTCACGCCCCTCGACCGCCTTGACGATGTGGGGGATGTAGTAATAGCCTCGGTTGGCCACGATGGCGGCCAGGTTGGCCATCTGCAACGGCGTGCAACCCAACTCACCCTGACCAATCGAGAGCGAGAGGACCGTAAGCGAGTTCCACGAGTTGCGGTAACGTTTGTCGTAGAAGGCTCGGTCGGGGACATAGCCGTTGTTCTCGTCCAGGAAGTCGGAGTTGAGGCGGCGACCGAAGCCGAAGCTCTCGACATACTGACGCCACACTTCATATCCCTCCTTCACGCTGCCGTATTTCGGGTTGTCGATAATATCACGGAAGACATAGCAGAAGTAGGCGTTGCACGACGTAGCAATGGCAAAGCGCAGGTCGGCAGGCGAGGCGTGGGCGTGACAAGCCACACCACGCCCAATTTT
>CALAQA010000030.1:0-7112 GCA_937889065.1 uncultured Alistipes sp. | reverse complement strand
TTCGACATCGCTCCAAGCATCCTCGCCGAGTGTCGTACCGACAACCTCGATGACCTTTCCGGCCGTAATGGCTCCGATGGTGCCGCATTGGCGCAACGAGAGTCCCTCGCACAGACCGTGCATAAAACCGGCAGCGTAGAAGTCGCCTGCACCCGTCGTATCGACACGTTTGGCAGCCGCCATAATGCCGACGTGGATCACCTCGCCGTTGCACTTAATCAGTGCCCCCTTCGTACCAATCTTCACAACCGCCAACTCGCACATCTCCGAGATACGCTGCAAGGCATTGACCGGCTCACCCTCGCAGGTGAAGGTCTTGGCCTCGTCCTCGTTGGCAAAGACAATATCGACATACTCGCTCACCAGACGACGCAGGAACTCCAAATTCTCGGCCACCACGTTGAACGAAGCCAGGTCGATGGCCACCTTCAGACCACACTGCTTGGCTACGGCGGCAGCACGCTCGATAAGGGCGTGGTTCTGCACCAAATAGCCCTCGACATAGAGGCAGTCGTACCCCTCGAAGATGGCTGCATCAATCTCCTCGGCCTCCAACTCCAAGGCGGCACCCAGATGGGTCACCATCGTGCGCTCGCCATCGGCCGAGACCAACGACACACACTTACCCGACTTCTCCTGACCGCGGAAGATGCAAGGCTCGATCGAGAGATTCGTGAGGGCCTGAATGTAAAAGTCGCCCGTCGTATCCTCGCCCACCTTGCCGATGAAGCCCACCTCGCAGCCCAAGCGTGCCATCGCACGAATGGTGTTGCCTGCCGAGCCACCCAACGAGAGCGAATAGGGCAAGCCCGCCACAGATTTCGAGATTTCGGTTTGCAGGTCGGTATCGACCAAACTCATCGACCCTTTGGCCAACTTAAAGCGGCTCAGCACATCGTCCGAGCGAAGATTGACCAACATATCGGTCAGGGCATTACCAATGCCGATTACACGTTTCATTGCGGTTTGGGTAAGTATTGTTTTGTAGGTTTCTAAATCGAGAGAATCTTGACCAACTCGAGGTGCTCACGCACAATGTGCTTGCGCTTCTGCAGGGCCTTGGCGATGGGCACGTAGGTAATCTGACCGTTCAGAATGCCGATCATCACGTTGCGCTGCCCCTCCATCAGGGCCTCGATGGCGGCATCGCCCATACGCGAGGCAAGGATGCGGTCGCGAGCCGTCGGCGAACCACCACGCTGGATGTGGCCCAGAATGGTCACACGGGCATCGTACTCGGGAAACTCCTTCTTCACACGCTCGGCCAAGGCCGTAGCACCACCCGTCTCGGGATTCTCGGCCACAATCACGATGGCCGAATTTTTGCTCTTGCGGAAGCCGTGGTTAATCAGTTCGCCCAGCTGGTCCACCTCGGTCTCCATCTCGGGAATGATGGCCGCCTCGGAGCCAGAAGCCAGGGCACTATACAGGGCCAGGTAACCTGCCGTGTGGCCCATCACCTCGACAAAGAACAATCGCTCGTGCGACGAGGCCGTATCACGCAGTTTATCGATGGCGTCCAGAATGGTATTGAGCGCCGTGTCGTAGCCGATGGTGTGGTCCGTGCCGCCCAAATCTCGGTCGATGGTGCCGGGCAGGCCGATGATGGGTACATCAAACTCCTCGGCAAAGCACTTGGCACCCGTCAGCGTGCCGTCGCCACCAATCACGACCAGCGCATCGATGCCCGCCTTGGTCATATTCTCGTAGGCCTGACGGCGACCCTCGGGGGTGGTGAACTCCTTGCAACGGGCCGTCTTGAGAATCGTACCGCCCAACTGGATGATGTTCGAGACGCTGTGCGAGTCGAAATCGACAATCTCGCCCGTCATAAGACCCTTATAACCACGCATAATGCCCTTGACCCTATAGCCGTGATAGATGGCACTGCGCGTCACGGCACGAATGGCCGCATTCATCCCCGGGGCATCACCGCCCGAGGTGAGTATTCCGATACATTTTACTGTTGCCATAACTCTGGTTGATTAGCACATTTTGTGCAAAGATACAAAAAAAGGGGGAAAGAAAAACCCTCCCCCTGAAGAAATAAGTCACAAACGAGCGGTTACTTCGTTACTCGCTCCAGCCAATTCACCATACCGAGCATCACACCCATCGAAATGAGGCATACGACGAGGAAGACGCTCCAGCACTGCCAAATCGGCCAAGCGTTGTACATCAGCGGGCCGACCCACAGCATCAGGTTACCCACGGCCGTAGCACCGAGCCACAGACCCTGGCACAGACCCAGCAGGTGCTTGGGAGCTACCTTCGATACGAACGACAGACCCAGCGGCGAGATGAAGAGCTCGGCCACCGTGAGGAAGAAGTAGATGGCAATCAGCACCCACCAGTGGGCCTTCGAGGCCATCTGCTCGGCGATGGGCATCGCCTTGAAGGCATCGGCCGAAGGATAGCCTGCCACGAACGAATAGACGGCCAGGAACAAGAACGCCAGACCGGCAATGAACATACCGATGGCAATCTTCTTGGGGGTCGAAATCTCCTTGCCACGACGAGCCAGCGCACCAAAGATGGCCATAATGACGGGGGTCAGCACAATCACGAAGAAGGGGTTGATGGCCTGCCATACCTCGGGAGCCACCGCCGACGAATCGACAAAGTCACGGGCAAAGAACGAGAGCGACATACCGTTCTGGTGGAACGAGAACCAGAAGAAAATCACCACGCCCAGCACGGCAAACAGGGCATACAGACGCTGCTTGATCTCCTTGGCGGCGGCAGCCTTCTCCTCGGGGGTGTACTCCACCGAAGCCACCTTGGCCTTCTTGGCGGGGGTGGGGAACATCTTCTGCGAGCAGACAAAGATGACGAGCGAAATCAGCATAGCCACCACCGAAGCGATGAACGAATAGTGGATACCCTCGTTGAAAATCTGCAAATAGTGCTGGCACGAAGCGGCCATATCGGCGATGTTGCCACCGGCAGCGGTCATCAGCTGCTCCAGGTTGGCCAACGCCTCGGGGGCCATTGCAGCGGCACCATTGATAAACTCGTGGCAGAGGGCGGGCAGCTGGGCGTTGTAGAACATACCGTTCGTCTCCAACCACCACTCACGCAGCAAGGGGGCCACGAAGGGGGCAATCAGACCACCCACGTTGATGAAGACGTAGAAGATCTGGAAACCCGAGTCACGCTTATCTTTGGCCTCACGCAGCGCAGCCTCGCCCTGCTTGGCCGCCTCGGCCTCCAGGTTGTCGTACATCTGACCCACGATAGCCTGCAGGTTACCCTTGAAAAGGCCGTTACCGAAGGCAATGAGGAACAACGCCAGACAGGTCAGGGCCAAGAGCCAGGTGGTGTTACCTGCCGTGGCGAGGATGGGAATCGAGAGCAACACATAGCCCGACGCCATCACCACCAAACCCGATTTGATGGTACCCTTGTAGTTCTGGGTGTGGTCGGCGATGTAACCGCCGATGAGGCTCAAGAGGTAGATACCTGCATAGAAAACCGAATAGATCGTGCCGCTTGCCGCCTCGCCCAAGCCGAACTTCGAGCAGAGGAAGAGCACCAACACAGCGTTCATAATATAGTAGCCGAAACGCTCGCCCATATTACTCAACGCAGCGGCCAAAAGGCCTTTGGGATGTCCTTTGAACATAGCAAAAAATTTAGGTGTTATAAAAAAATTTCAAGTCGTACTTTCCAACGAGGACAAAGATAGGAAAAAAAATGCAAAATGTAGAATTCAAAATTCAAAATTGATTTTTTAGATAGGGTCGCTATAAGTCGCTATAGGTCGTTTAAGGTCGCTATGGGAATAATAAGAATGATAAGAATAATGGGAATAACGAAGAGCCCAAGCACATTATTCCCATTACTCCCATAATTCCCATTACTCCCATCAACCACCTCCCTTGCAGCACGGGTTACAAAAATGTAACCCAGCCTATAGGCCCCATAGGTCTTATAGGTCCTATAGGTCTTATAGGCCCTTATCTCAAAAAATTCAATTTTTAATTTTTAATTTTTCATTTTTAATTTCACTTAACACGCCCCTGAAATCGTGAAATAATGAAATCCGTGAAATGCGTGAAATCAGTGAAATATCACAAAAAGTTCAAAAATTTATCTCGAAATACTTGACAACGGGGTTTGAATGTTGTATATTTGCAGTACCGATTGGTCAATCGACCCACCGAGGTGCTATTCTGACACCGAGGAGAATCTACACATTAACACACAGAGCAACAGAGGGTTATATATACTTATATATAAATAACCCCCAGGGGGAGGTATATAGTCTTCTCGCACGCTCGAAACCTATCAAATTCTACTAATAATGTATTACACTGCACATTACGACGGTGGTCGTTCGCCCATTATGGACCGCGACCCCGTACAGCCCACTGTGGCTACTGAAAGTTCAGCGACTGAACAACCAAGCGTCGCTGCGTCTGCATCCTCCCAGCCCTCGGCCACCACCTTGGCGTACGAAAAGTATCGCCAAGCCGAGGAGCAGGGGTTGCGTGAGATGACACTCGAGTACCTGAGTCAGTACGAAGTGTCGCTCGACAGGTCGCTCCCCGAGCCGAAGCCCGTCATTGCCCGTCAGGGGGCGATTATCGGGTCGGAGGGTAACCTCTCGGTCATCGTAGGCGAAGCGAAAAGTAAAAAGTCGTTTCTCTGTACGGCCCTCGTAGGCGACCTGCTGCGCATCCCTCCCCAAGCGGGGGATACGGGGCCGAAGAACGGCTTTAACTTACGCCCTGTCAAGACCTTATGGCTCGACACCGAGCAATCCGAATTGCACGTGCGCAAAATTGCTCGTCGTCTGGCCTACCTCACCGAGTGGCATAGCGAGGAGCGTATCCACCCGCTCGTGAAACTCTATGCGCTGCGTGAAGAGCCGCCCAAGGAGCGACTGAAAATCCTACGGCAGGCCATCGATGCCTATCGACCCAAATTGGTGGTGGTGGATGGCATTGCCGACCTGCAACACAACACGAACGATTTGGAGGAGAGTGAGCGTATAGTGACCGAGTTGATGGCCCTTTCGTCGGCCTACAACTGCCACATTTTAAGTGTGTTACACGCCAACCCCAACAGTGACAAGGCGCGTGGTCACCTGGGGTCTGCGCTGCAACGTAAGGCCGAAACGGTGCTCTTTGTCCACCGAGTGGGCGAGCAGTCGGTGGTCGAGCCGCAGTTCTGCCGCAACGAACCCTTCGACCGCTTCTCGTTTATCATCGAGAACCCCATCGACGAAGGGATCCCCTCGGCCTGTGACCTACCGAACGAGGAGGCTCGTAATGAGGTGGTTACGGTGCTGAATGAGTTGTACGGCGGCTGCATCGAACGGGAGGTGCTGACCCGCAAACTGACCGAACGAATCGGGTCGGAGAGCAATGCCCGAGTACGCATCAGTCGTGCCATCAAACGAGGGCTGGTCTGCTATGACCCCAACACCAAGTTGGTAAGGTCGGTGTCGTGATTTCACAGATTTCACGGATTTCACGGATTTCACGGATTTCATTATTTCACGATTTCAGGGGTGCACCCCCGTGAAATAAGTGAAATTAAAAATTAAAAATGAAAAATTAAAAATTGATTTTTTGAGATAGGGACCTATAAGACCTATAAGACTTATAAGACCTATAGGCTGGGTTACATTTTTGTAACCCGTGCTGCAACAAAGGTGGTTGATGGGAATGATGGGAGTAATAGGAATAATGTAATTGCCTTTTCTTTATTCCCATTATTCTTATTATTCATATTATTCCTATAACGACCTTAAACGACCTATAGCGACCCATAGCGACCTTACTCCAAAATCAATTTTTAATCTTTAATCTTTAATTTTGAATTAAAAAAATGTCATTCTCTGCCAAAATGTCAGTTCGATGTCAGCAAAAAAGTTTGGCACGGGGCTTTTTGGCGTTCGATTGGCACATTTTCGGGTTTGGTACAGCGTTTGCTCCTACTGTTAGCGTGTCGCAACCCGAAATGGGCGGCACACGAGAAAACGAAAAACAAATTAAACACTTATATTACTATGGCAAAAATTATTGGTATTGACTTAGGTACGACGAACTCGTGCGTAGCAGTTATGGAGGGCAACGAGCCCGTGGTTATTCCCAACTCGGAGGGACACCGCACCACCCCGTCGGTGGTAGCCTTCACCGAGGGTGGCGAGCGTAAGGTCGGCGATCCGGCCAAGCGTCAGGCCATCACCAACCCCAAGCGTACGGTCTTCTCGATCAAGCGCTTTATGGGTGAGCGTTACGACAACGTTACGGGCGACATCGCCCGTTCGCCCTACACCATCGTGCGTGGCGACAACAACACGCCCCGTGTAGATATCGACGGCCGTCAGTACACTCCGCAGGAGATTTCGGCCATCATTCTGCAAAAGATGAAGAAGACGGCCGAGGACTACCTGGGTCAGGAGGTTACGGAGGCTGTGATCACCGTGCCCGCATACTTCTCTGACTCGCAGCGTCAGGCCACCAAGGAGGCCGGTGAGATTGCCGGTCTGAAGGTGCGCCGCATCATCAACGAGCCGACGGCTGCCGCCCTGGCTTACGGTCTGGACAAGAAGGACAAGGATATGAAGATTGCCGTCTATGACCTCGGTGGTGGTACGTTCGATATCTCGATTCTGGAGCTGGGCGACGGTGTGTTCGAGGTAAAATCGACCAACGGCGACACCCACCTCGGTGGTGACGACTTCGACCACGTCTTGATCGACTATATGGCCGAGGCCTTCAAGGCCGAGCACGGCGTAGATCTGCGTCAGGATCCGATGGCCCTCCAGCGTCTGAAGGAGGCTGCCGAGAAGGCCAAGATTGAGCTGTCGAGCTCAACGACTACCGAAATCAACCTCCCCTACATTATGCCCGTAAACGGCATTCCGCAGCACCTCGTAATGAGCCTGACGCGTGCCAAGTTCGAGCAGCTGGCCGACCACCTGATTCGCAAGACCGTAGAGCCTTGCAAAACCGCACTGCGTGATGCCGGTCTGACGGCTTCGGATATCGACGAGGTGATTCTGGTGGGTGGTTCGACCCGTATCCCCGCCATCCAGAAGATCGTAGAGGAGTTCTTCGGCAAGACCCCCAACCGCTCGGTTAACCCCGATGAGGTTG
>CALAQA010000029.1:0-2186 GCA_937889065.1 uncultured Alistipes sp. | reverse complement strand
CAGTGTCCGAGAGGTATACCAAATAGTTGTATGCCGCAGAGAATTCAGTGCCATAGTACTGCACCTCATAAACCGAAGCGGTGAAGTTAACCTCGCCCTCTACGGGACCATCGTTCTGCTTTGCAGCCTGCTTAACCTTAACCTCGAATGAGAGGTCACCATAGGTTGCTGTAATCTTGCCCTCGCGAGCCTCTGTTGTAGTGTTGCCCTCTACTACGAAGCTAATCTTCTCACCCGCGGTAACCGTAATCCACACTACATCGGCCTCGGCCTCAACCTCAGTGCCCTCAATAGGGTTAACGATCTCGTACTCAATCTCGCCCTTGCCACCATCAGCAGTGAACTCTACTTCGGCCTCAGATGTGCGCTTGAACTGTGTAGCCTCGGGATCAGATGTCTCGGTGGTCATCTTAATCTCCTTCTTCTCTACAGCCTTTGAGTTCTTCACAGCAGCCACGATGGTGTACTCGGTGTTCTCCTCAAGGTCAGTAGCAGTGCACTCTACGCTCTTGTTGGCCTCAACCTTGGTGCCGTTTGCCAACACCTCTGAAGCGGTGGGTGTAGCCTCCGAAGCCTCAATAGCCAACCACGCCACGTCGGTAGCCTCGGTGGTGGTGATTGTAAACGATAGTGACGACTCTGTAGCCTCACCAGCTGTAAGCTCGATGGTTGGGTTCTTCACCTCATCGACCTTGTCATTCTCTTCGCAGGCTACAAACAACATAGGTAGCGCCACGAGAAAATAGAATAAGTGCTTAATTCTCATAGTGTTAGTTGTGTTAATATATAAAATTTGTCTATTCCCAACTATATTTGGTCACAAATATACAACTTTTTTCCGAATTTACAAAAATCGGAATTACTCGGACAAATAGCCCATAAACAATACAACAAAACAGAGCAGGTCGAAGCCTGCCCTGTTCAGTCAAATACGTGATGGTCAATTAGCGGAAGATAGCATCATACTCCGACTCGTAGTGCTCGTAGGCATACTTCATCGTGTCGACAATGCCGTCGAGGATAGATTGGTCGTCATCGTACCAGTTCAGAGGAGGATACCAATCTACATCGCTGCGTTTCTGGCACTTCTGCATCTTGGCACCCATAAAGAAGTCGACGGGGATGCCCGAATCCATAGAGACCATCATAAAGCCCTTCTTCTTTTTGACAAGTCGCTCATCGCCGCCATCGAGCCAACCATACTCGGCTGTATATGTCTGCAGTCGACCACAGGTAAACTCACCCGTCTCCTCGTTGTAGTCGAGCATCTCTATGCGGTAGTGGCGTGGTGATACCTGGGGCGATGTCTGGCCATTGGCCGCCATAATCAGGTTGAACCATAGCATCGCAAAGCCATCGTCGGGCGTAATCTTGAGGTTGCCAAATGTCACCGAGCCACCATCGGCAACTAACCAGCGTTCACCCGTAGCCTCGTTGTAGTGATAGCCCGAGATACGGAGTGGTGCCGAGAAGATATTGGCTGCAAACTCCTCTGTTACAATACGTTCGCGTGGGTTGAACATAGCCACGATAAAGCCGTATGTATTAGAGCCGTATGGGGTAGCAATATCGGGCTCGGTACTCATCTCGGCATAGATATTTACCGGTATAGAGATATCCTCCATCTCGAAGCTACGCGTGCCAATAAGTGCTCCGTCGAACGGCGGATTAAGGTCGTCATCCTTCTCTATAAACTTCACGGTGATGACCACATCTGTAAATATCGCGAAGGGCTCGCCCACCACGGGGGTTAGTCCGGGGACATTCGTAGTCACCGACGCCACCTTCCATTCATCACTCGCGGGGGATGCCGAGAGTGTGGCCGTTTCGCCATACTTAAACTCACGCTGTGGACTGACGCTCGCCGTACCACCCTCGGCAGGTGTTACGTTCACCTTGACCGTATACTTCGTGGTAATCACATTCTTGGGGCCTACGGGAGGCTGTCGTGGGTCGACAATCTCGGGAGGCCAAATGGGTTCGGGCTCCGGATCGGGATCGGGATCGGGGTCGGGGTCCGGATCAGGCTCCGGATCAGGTGTAGGAACCACAGGAATATCATCGTTATTTGGAACATCCTGCTTTTCTCCGCAGCAGATCATCATAGCCGGAACGATAAGTCCGAGCAAAAGATAACGCAAATTCATTTTCATTAATTTTATGTAGTTAACATTAGATTTCTCGAC
>CALAQA010000028.1:0-6318 GCA_937889065.1 uncultured Alistipes sp. | reverse complement strand
GCTAGCGTTCATCCTGAGCCAGGATCAAACTCTCCATTGTAAAAAATTAAAATGTATTGTTAGAGTCCTGACTATTTCGCTTCTTTCAAAGTTAAAAGAATTGACAGATAAATACTACATTCCTTTTCTCTCAAAATATAACCAGTAAATCAAAGAACCAGCTTGAAACCTTGCGCCGTTAGAGGCGCGAAGGGATTGCAAAGGTAAGGCAAGAATTTTAATCTGCCAAATTTTTTCGCAACTTTTTTTTCAAGAACATTGCATTTTGTTGATTTTTGCTCGTTGCCGAGCCGTTATCTCTCAAATGCGGTTGCAAAGGTAACGACTTTTTTCAAACCTGCAAACAATTTTGAAAAAATTTTCAAAATAATTTTTACACCTATATTATATTATAAAGGATTTTGTTGCACAAGGCCTGCAAAATCCCGCATAAAGCCCTATTTATCAGCGCATTCTGGTCCTTACATCGAATAAAACGGCCAACAAACCCACCACACATCGCCATCGACTCATCCGACAAAAAAGGCCGCCCCAAAAGGTGGGGCGGCTATCGTGCAATCCGGAACTTCCTACTTGAAAAGTCCCTTCAATGTTTCATTGACCAGTTTGCGGGTGGCGGTCTGCGTGGCGGTTTGGGCCGCCTTGCCAACGATAGATTTGCTGCTTCGTTTCGAGCTGCCGCCCGTCAGCGACTTGGCAACCGAGGTGCTGACACTGCGGATAAAGCTGGTGGCGGCGGCTCCAATCAGTGTTCCGAGAAGGCCTCGCCCCAGGCCGCTGCTCTTGCGCTCCTGCTTGGCACGCTCCTTCTCTTCGGCGGCACGGCGTTTGGCCTCCTCCTCGGCGGCAGCCTCTTCGGCAGCGGCCTTCTCGGCCGCCTCGTTCTGCTGGGTAAGCACCTCGTAGGCGCTCTCTCGATCCTGGGCAATATCGTAAGCACGGATAGCGGCAGGAGCCGAGGCAATCAGCACACGACGTTGCTCGTCGGTAATGGCACCAATCTGGCTCAACGGGAAGAGAATCTTGGCACGCTCGACCACCGAAGGGGCACCCTTCTCATCCAGCAACGAGACCAACGCCTCGCCCGTACCCAGCTCCATAATGGCCTCCTCGGTCGAGAAGGCGGGGTTGGCACGGAAGGTCTGGGCCGCCGAGCGGACTGCCTTTTGGTCCTTGGGGGTAAAGGCACGCAGAGCGTGCTGGATGCGGTTACCGAGCTGACCCAAGATCTCCTCGGGGATGTCGGTGGGCGACTGGGTCACGAAATATACACCCACGCCCTTCGAGCGGATCAGGCGCACCACCTGCTCGATTTTATCGACCAGCGCCTTCGAGGTACCGTCGAACAACATATGTGCCTCATCGAAGAAGAAGACCAACTTCGGCAGCTCGCAATCGCCCACCTCGGGGAGGTTTTCATACAACTCCGACAAGAGCCACAACAGGAAGGTCGAGTAGAGTTTGGGGTTGAGCATCAACTTGTCGGCCGCCAGCACATTCATCACACCCTTGCCGTTCTCCTGGGCCAATAGGTCGAAGATGTTGAAGGCCGGCTCGCCGAAAAACTTATCGCCACCCTCGCTCTCGATGGCCAGCAGCGCACGCTGAATGGCACCAATCGAGGCCGACGAGATGTTGCCATACTCGGTGGTATAGACCTTGGCATTCTTGGCCACAAAATCGAGCATCAGACGTAAATCTTTCAAGTCGATGAGCAGCAACTCGTTGTCGTCGGCAATGCGGAAGACGATATTCAGGACACCCGTCTGGGTCTCGTTGAGCTGCATCAGGCGGGCCAACAGTTGCGGGCCCATCTCGCTGATGGTGGTACGCATGGCGTGGCCACGCTCACCAAAGACATCGAACAGACGCACCGGACACCCTGCAAATTGGGGGTCGGTGATGCCGAACTCGGCACAGCGTTTTTCGATAAAGCCGCTCATTGCACCCGTCTGGCTGATGCCCGACAGGTCGCCCTTCATATCGGCCATAAAGCAGGGGACTCCCGCCTGGGAGAAGGTCTCGGCCAACACCTGCAACGTCACGGTCTTACCCGTACCCGTAGCACCGGCGATGAGGCCGTGGCGGTTGGCCATCGACCCAATGAGCGAAATGGGACCCGAAGCACAATGGGCCACATAGAGTTTTTTATCGGCTGTGTACATAGTCTTGCGTAATTTAAGTAGTCGGTTATTAGGCAAATATACTGTTATTTTCGAGGATTGGCAACCCGCAGGCGATAGAATTTCTATTTTTTCGCTATCTTTATTCCACGAAACAGAATCAAAACAACAACAGACTATGGCAATCTATCACTTTACAGACGAGGTTTCGATGGGTTTCTCGCATTGTGGCGAGGTGACGGCCGACCTGGAGGGACAAATCGAACTCACCGACGAGGAGGCCGCCCAACTGGTGGCTCTGATGCAGGAGAAAAAGAGCTGCGATGTGGCAAAGATGGGGCTGGAGCAGCGTTATCCCACCCTCTACGAGCGGTTGGAGGAGGCGTGGTACGATGCCGCCTACACCGCCGAGTTGGCCCATTGGCACCGTGAGGGGTTCCTGGATGGCTACTGCGAATTTGACCTCGACGAGGTGATAGCGCACTGCGAGTCTTATTGCGGCTACACCTACGACCCCGAGGAGCACCCCCTATCCGACCCCGACGACGAGGAGCAGTTGGAGGAGCTGCGCAGAGAACATTTCGAGGCGTGGCTGGAGGAGTATGTTACGACGCTCTCGAACGAGGAGGTGATTGAGTTCTGCTCCGAGCAACTCAACTCGGAGGTGGAGGATGTCACCGACCCCGAGGGGGTGGAATACACGATTGCCATCCCCGACGAGCTTATTCGACAGGCCGGCCTAACGAAATAGAAAATCGGGTGTCCCCAAAAAGGGCACCCGATTTCTTTGCTTAAAATTTGGCAATGGGCCGGATATCCTGCTTAAAGACTTTGAGCATCGTCGTGTTGCCGGGATGATAATTCCAATGAATCACCCCGGCCAACTCCCCGCCATACTGCGACTCGGTCGAAGACCAAGATAAGAAAGTGATGGTCTCTCCGCCCACCTCCGTCAAGGTGCGATTAATCTGCTCCATCAGTTCGGGGTGTTGCTCCTTGGAGAGGTGTTTCACCTCATCAACGGCGGGCAAATACCACCCCTCTCCCATCTTTGCGCATTGTGCCGCCACAGGGTAGTTCGTCTGCCAATTGGGGCGCCGGCGAATCGCACGCATATTGGCCTCGCCATCGGTCGCACTTGATGCCCCGATTGCCTTCTCGCTCTCCGTTTGATCGATACACCAAGGCGCCCACACACCTTTGAGACTCACAATTTTACCGTGACGACCATCAGCCGAGATCTCAATCACAACACCCTCCTTGCCATTTTCGCAATAGTAGTCTCCCACCTTGTAAGGGGCCGATGTGGGTCGAAGAGCTCGGTGAGTTGGGGCGGCTTGGGTGGTCGTGGCGATAGGGGCTGGGGTTGTCGTTTGACGTGTCGTGGTTCGTGAGGCGGCCGCTTCGGCATCACGTCGCCGATTCTCTTCAGCCGACTTACGCTGTTGCTCCTCGTAGTTATTACGTTTGGTATTTATCGGAGCCGAGGTGTAACGCCGGAAATTGTAGCGGTCGTTGCGGATATAATTGTTGTAGTAGTAGATAATGCGCAACCACTCGCACTTGGCGTGCATCAGCAGGGTCGTAGATTCTTCCATAACCTGATCGACAGCAGCCTCGGGATCCATAATGGCCAGAAAACTGATGTGAGGGGCATCCACCTCCACCTCCTTGTAGTTATAAAGACGGTCGCCTCCGGGCAGGGTCTCGGTGTAGTAAAACGCCCCCTCGAAGTTGGCCGCCTTCACCCAGATGACCTTCTTATCGTTCGAGATACTCACAATGGGGGTGTTTCCGAACAGACGTCCCTCGTATTGCACATAGGCCGCATCCCAACTCCCTCGGGTAGTCTTGTAACAGGTACTCAGATACTCGAAATAGAGGTGATCATCGGCAACAACAAAGCGCGAGACAAACACCAGCACCAAAAATACAATCCACTTTTTCATCGTTTACTCCTCCTTTGGTTTCCACATTTCATAATAATCAAAGCAAATCACCCCCTCGTTGTCGTAGTAATAGGTCAGCGAGCCACTCTTGAAATCGACAATCAGAGGAAACTTCAGATCGCTAAACAGCTCCTCTTCGGTTGGCACACGGTCGAAGAACTGATCGGCAAAGGGCTTGTTGTCGGTATAAAACGCTAGCAACTCATCGCCCAAATCGAGCGTGTAGCAATGGTAGAAATCACGGCGAAATGTGGCGGACAAGAGAACCACAATGCGGTCGTTGGTGGTGGGTATCAATTGGATGTCTGCTCCCAATTTTGCCGCCTCGGGTTGCGGACGAGGCAGGCCATAAGCCCCCTCGGCGAGTTTGTGCGAAGTCGTTTTGTAGCCATACGAGAGGGGCCAACGGAAGGTGGGGCGCACCACCTTTACGGTATCTTTCTTGCCGAGAGTCAATCGCAAATCGGGGGCACGGCTCACCCGCATATCGACCAGGGTATCGGTCTTGGCCAGGGCGGACGGCAAAACAGCCTTCTGTTGCACCTTCATCGAATCCATCAGTTTTCGTGCCGAGCGGACAGGTAACGTCTGAATCGCCGGCTGCAACTTGGAGCTATTATCAACGTGCTCCAACACCCGTTTGATGGGTTGAGCCTCGGCCGTGAAGCCCACCAGAAGCGCCAACAACGAAAAAAGAAGATGTTTCATAAGAAAAGTGTTTAGCGTTCGTTTAGACAAATATAAGCATAATTTGCCGTTCTGCAACAAAAAAGGGCTCATTTTCAACAAATAACGAGGGGCGCAGCGTTGATGCTGCACCCCTCGCACTTGTATGGAGGTATCGGCCCGAAGAGCTCTACAGCTCGGTCTTCCAGAGGCCGTGAATGTTGCAATACTCATAGACGGCCAGCGGCTTGGCGTTGCCTACGCAAACCTCCGCCTCGGGTTTGTCGGTCAAATCGACACGGATGCCGCCCTTGTCGGTCTCGACATAGACGAATGCGATGTGGTGCTCCTGAAGCATCGGATGGGCCACGCTGCCCACCTTGATGCGCAGACGCCCCTCGCCCAACTGCTCCACAACGGGCAGGTGCTTCTCACCACCCATCTCCTGCGTGTTGGGGACGAGCTCCTCCATCTTTGCGCCACAGCATACCACCGGCACACCCGAATCTACTACCTTTACAATCACGTTGCCGCAGTGGGCACATTTATAAAACTTCGTTGCCATAATTTATTGTTTTTTTTAGGTTTGTGTTCTGTTTATCTCTCTTTTTCTACTTAATCATTGCGTCGAGTTGCTCTTTAAGCTGCGATTTGGGCAGCAATCCCATTGCTCGGCGAGGCGCCCCCTCCATCGGGATGAAGATCAGGGTCGGAACACTGCGGATGCCAAACAGGGTGGTCAGCTCCTCCTCCGAATCGATATTTACCTTGTAGATATCCACCTTGCCCTCGTACTCGACACCCAGCTCCTCGAGGGTGGGCAACAGCCGCTGACAAGGGCCACACCAGGGTGCGTAAAAGTCAATCAATGCAGGGCGTGCACCCTTATATTTCCATCCACTTGCCAACGTTGCAGAGTCGGCAATCAGTCGATCGAAACCACCTTTTGTCAAATGTATCGTTGCCATAGTTCTTCTTTTTTTAGGTTTGTGTTCTGTTTCTACTGCAAAGATAATACCTAATTTTCTATTTGTCAAATTGATATTTTTTATAGCAACATAAGCAATAACTATACCTGCTCCCTCACAATCCCCCCAAACAAAACGAGGTTGCACCCACAGGGGATGCAACCTCGTTGCGGTCATTCGGAACTCAATGTCGAATTCCGAATTTAGCATTTTCGGAATTAGTCCAGCTTCGGGCCGGCAGCCACGAGGCTCAGACCCTCGGCGTTGCCCGTGAACTTCTGGAAGTTCTTCACGAAGCGACCGGCCAGATCCTTGGCCTTTACCTCCCACTCCGAAGCGTCGGCGTAGGTATCGCGAGGATCGAGGATGGCGGGATCAACACCCGGCAGCTCGGTCGGCACCTTGAAGCCGAACATCGGGATCATCTTGGTGGGAGCCTTGTCGATCGAACCATCGAGGATGGCGTCGATGATACCACGCGTATCCTTAATCGAGATACGCTTGCCCGTACCGTTCCAACCCGTGTTCACGAGGTAAGCCGTAGCACCCGACTTCTCCATGCGCTTTACCAGCTCCTCACCGTACTTGGTGGGGTGCAGCGAGAGGAAGGCA
>CALAQA010000027.1:0-10720 GCA_937889065.1 uncultured Alistipes sp. | reverse complement strand
GCTGTGTGCATCGCGCAACTCGCACAGTGCACCTACGGTTGCCTTCACGAGGTTGTGGGGGTTAGACGAACCCTTGCTCTTTGCAAGCACGTTCTTAACACCTACTGACTCCAATACGGCACGCATTGCACCACCGGCGATGATACCGGTACCGGGAGCTGCCGGACGAATCATTACCTCTGAACCACCGAAACGCATCTCCTGCTTGTGAGGAATGGTACCGTTGATTACGGGGATCTTAACCAAATTCTTCTTTGCGTCCTCTACGCCCTTTGCGATGGCTGAGGTTACCTCCGATGCCTTACCGAGGCCATAGCCTACAACACCGTTCTCGTTACCTACAACTACGATTGCAGAGAAGCTAAATGTACGACCACCCTTGGTTACCTTGGTAACACGGTTGATTGCTACGAGCCTATCCTTAAGCTCCAGGTCGCTTGTACGAACTTTCTTTACGTTTGTATTTGACATATCGCTTAGAATTTAAGGCCACCCTCACGAGCAGCATCGGCCAACATTTTTACTCTTCCGTGGTAGAGGTATCCGTTACGGTCGAATGCAACGTTTGAGATACCCTTCTCGATTGCGCGTGCGGCAGCCAACTTGCCTACCAATGCTGCAATCTCACACTTGTTCTTGCCAGCTGCCTCGGCTGCTACCTCCTTATCGAGTGATGAAGCGGTTGCCAAAGTTACGCCTGCAAGGTCGTCAATAAACTGAACGTAGATCTGCTTGTTAGAGCGGAATACGGTCATACGAGGCTGCTCGGGCGTTCCGTTTACGATCTTACGGATACGCATCTTGATCCTCTCTCTTCTTTCTATCTTAGTTAATGACATAATGCTTGACTTATTTTACTATTTTGATGCAGACTTACCGGCCTTGCGACGGATTACCTCGCCTACGAACTTGATACCCTTACCCTTGTAAGGCTCAGGCTTACGCAGCGAGCGGATCTTAGCAGCCACCTGACCTACGAGCTGCTTGTCGATGCTCTTCAATGTTACGATGGGGTTACCCTTCTTCTCAGTTACAGCAGTAGCGGTTACCTCTGCGGGCAACATAAGTGCTACGTCGTGTGAGAAACCGAGGCTCATTTCGAGGATCTGACCCTTGACCTCAGCCTTAAAACCTACACCTACAAGCTCCTGCTTGATCTCATAACCCTTTGATACACCAACAACCATATTGTTGATGAGCGCACGATACAGACCGTGCAATGAACGGTGACGGGGCTGGTTGGTGGGGCGAGTTACGATAACCGCGGGAACCTCCTTCTGGCTATCCTTCTCGATGTGTGTTCCAACTTCAACTTTGATGTCTGAATCAACCTTCTGACTCAATGTACCAAGTGGCCCTTTCACGCTTACCGTGTTGTCAGCTGCGATCTCTACAGTAACACCAGCGGGCAAGATTACAGGTAATTTACCAATTCTTGACATTTTGTAATAGTTGTTTTTAGTTGTTAATTCTCAGTTAATCACTGAATTTGTTAATCTCGGGAGAGCCAACGACTACCAGATGTAGCACATTACCTCGCCACCAACATTCTCCTTACGAGCCTGTGCATCGGTCATAATACCCTTTGAGGTAGAGACGATAGCAATACCGAGGCCGTTGAGAACCTTAGGCATCTCCGCTACTGAAGCGTACTGACGCAAACCGGGACGGCTTACTCGCTTGAGGTTCTTGATAGCGTTTACCTTGGTAGCCGCATCGTACTTCAAAGCGATCTTAATTGAAGGGTGGCCCTTCTCATCCTTGTCGAACTTGTAGGCAAGGATGTAACCCTGATCAAACAAAATCTTGGTGATCTCCTGCTTAATTTTTGAGCCGGGAGCTTCAACCACCTTGTGGTTGGCTTTCACCGCGTTTCTAATTCTGGTCAGAAAGTCCGCAATAGGATCAGTCATAACGAAAAAGAAGTTAAAATTAATGTTAAAAAAATAAGTTAAAGTGTTCTGTTTCTTTCACTTAAGCCCTGTTTAGCGCTCGCTTTGCAGGGACATAAGCGCGCAAATGTACGCATTATTTCGCAAAAAACCAAGCCAAAAGCGTGATTTTTAGCGATTTTGCGTCATTGAGCCCGACATGGCGAATGTTAGCAACCCGATTTGTCTTGCTAACATCAACCGCAAAAGGTCCAAAAGCACACCGTCTCGAAGCGTACGAACGTTGCACTCCCAAAGCCACCAACGACTTACAACAGAGGCAATTACCCTTAAAGACAGTGTTCCTTTGCGGACTCTTTGCCAAATGCCGAATCCCTCACCGAAGCCCCTCGACCAAGAAGTTACTGCTAAAACGAGCAGCACTTTCCTCGGTTTTGCGACTCCGCCTACACGGAGACTGCACCCGTATTGGCCTTCCTTCCCTTATGGACTGATGATCAGGCTTGCACAGCGACACCTATTATATAATTACATAAGACATAATTACATAAGGCCGCCGCCCATTATTACCCAGCCGACCTGCTTACACACTGCCGACCTGATTTCACACAGCCCCCGGGCTTGCACCCCTTGGGAATGGATGACCGAGAATCGATGCTCTCGAACGATGGTTCATGGAGCTACTGCTCCTGCTGCCTGTCGTTTCGATTTGCGGTTGAGCACCGAAGAAAAAAAACGGCAAGGGTGGTGGGAAAACCCACCCCCTTACCGGAAAGTTTGATTACCAGCTGGCCTTGGTCACGCCGGGGATCAGACCCTTCGAAGCCATCTCACGGAACTGAATACGGCTGATGCCGAACAGACGGATGTAGCCCTTCGGACGACCCGTAATCTTGCAGCGGTTGTGCTGACGGATGGGGTTCGAGTTGCGGGGCAGCTTCGACAGAGCAATCCAAGCCTCCTCGTGGTCGATCTCACCGGCCTTGAGCTGGGCGGCGATCTCCTCACGCTTGTGAGCGTAGCGGTTAGCGAGCTTTACACGCTTAACCTCGCGTGCTTTCATTGACTCCTTTGCCATAGCTTAGTTCTTTTTAGCGTTTTTGAAAGGCAGACCGAACTCCTTCAAGAGGGCGTAACCCTCCTCATCGGTCTTAGCCGTCGTTACGAAGGTGATCTCCATACCGAAGATCTTGGTGATCTTGTCGATGTCGATCTCGGGGAAGATGATCTGCTCGGTGATACCCAGCGTGTAGTTACCCTGGCCATCGAACTTCTCATTGATACCCTTGAAGTCGCGGATACGGGGCAGAGCCACAGCAACCAGACGCTCGAGGAACTCGTACATCTTCTTGTCGCGCAAGGTTACACGTACGCCGATGGGCATACCCTTACGGAGTTTGAAGTTCGAGATATCCTTACGCGAACGGGTCTGCACGGCCTTCTGACCGGTGATCTGCGTCAGCTCCTCCTGAGCGACGTCAATCAGCTTCTTGTCGGCGATAGCCTGACCCATACCCTGGTTGATGACGATCTTCACCAACTTGGGGCACTGCATCACGCTCGTGTAGCCGAACTGCTTCATAAGGGCAGGCAGAATCTGCTCCTTATACTGTGTCTTGAGTGTAGGAATGTAAGCTGCCATTATTTGATCTCCTCCCCTGACTTTTTAGCGTAACGAACTAATTTACCTTCGGCATTTGCCTTGCGGCCCACCTTGGTCGGCTTGCCGCCCTTGGGGTCGAGTACCATCAGGTTCGAGACGTGGATAGGCGCCTCCTTCTCGATGATACCGCCCTGAGGATTCTGTGCATTGGGCTTCGTAGCCTTCTTGACGATGTTCACGCCCTCGACGATTGCACGCTGCTTCGACACCTCAACCTTCAGGACCTTGCCCTGCTGGCCTTTGCTGTCACCGGCGATGACCTGAACCATATCCCCCTTCTTAATATGCAATTTTACTGACATATTCGGTTGATTTTTAATGATTACAGTACTTCGGGTGCCAGCGAGATGATCTTCATATACTGGTCACGCAGCTCACGAGCCACGGGGCCAAAGATACGAGTACCGCGCATCTCACCCTGATTGTTAAGCAGCACAACGGCGTTGTCGTCGAAACGAATGTACGAACCGTTGGCGCGACGAATTTCCTTCTTCGTGCGCACTACCACAGCCTTCGATACGGCGCCCTTCTTGACGTCGCCCGACGGAGTCGCACTCTTCACTGCTACCACGATCTTATCGCCGATCGATGCGTAGCGACGCTTCGTACCACCGAGAACGCGGATGCAAAGTACCTCCTTGGCACCGCTGTTATCAGCTACTACGAGTCTTGATTCCTGTTGTATCATAACTACTTAGCCTTTTCAATGATTTGTACTAATCTCCAACGCTTCGTCTTGCTCAGCGGGCGAGTCTCCATAATACGTACGGTATCACCTACCGTGATCGTCTCATCAAGACACTCGGCAACGAACTTCGTCGTCTTGTTCACGAACTTGCCGTAGATGGGATGCTTCACCTTACGGGCTACTGCAACCACAATGGTCTTCTCCATCTTGTTGCTGACAACCACGCCAATTCGCTCTTTTCTCAGATTTCTTTCCATAGTTGTTTCCTGTTAGGCGTTCTTTTGACGCAGAATGGTCAGCATACGAGCTATGTCTCTGCGGCTCTTCTTAATAATCGACGGATTCTCGACAGGCGACACGGCGTGCTGCACCTTCAGCTTCGTCAGCTGAGCCTTCTCGGTCTCGATGCGCTCAACGAGATCTTTGGTCGCGATGTCCTTGATTTCTGCACTTTTCATAATGTGTGTCTCCTTTCGTTAAAGTGTGGTCTCGACGTAGTCACGTCGTACAATGAATTTCACCGGAATGGGGAGCTTCTGGGCACCCAGACGCAGTGCCTCCTGAGCTACTGCCAAGGGCACACCCTCAGCCTCGAACAGGATACGGCCCGGCGTAACAGGCGCTACGAAACCCTCGGGATTACCCTTACCCTTACCCATACGTACCTCGGCGGGCTTCTTCGTGATGGGTTTATCGGGGAAGATGCGGATCCAGAGCTGACCCTCACGCTTCATATAACGCGTGATGGCCTGACGGGCGGCCTCGATCTGACGACCCGTGATCCAGGTCGAATCGAGCGCCTTGATGGCGAACGAACCGTATGCAAGCTGGTTACCTCTTTGAGCAAGTCCCTTCATACGGCCTTTCTGCATTCTACGAAATTTGGTCTTTTTCGGCTGTAACATTTTTGTTTTGCTTTAAAAAGGTCCTACTTACTATTTGTTGTTCTGACGACGACGACCGCCACGACGATCACCACGATCGCCACGACCGCGACGCTCACCGCGCTGCTCGCCCTGCGGAGCCTGTGCCGAAGCACCCTGCATCTCGAACAGGTCGCGCTTGCCATAAACCGTACCCTGGCAGATCCATACCTTGATACCGAGGATACCAACCTTGGTCAGTGCCTCCGTCAGGCAGTAATCTACATCGGCACGGAAGGTGTGCAGAGGAATACGGCCCTCCTTGATGGTCTCCTTGCGAGCCATCTCGGCACCACCTACACGGCCCGAAACCTGAATCTTGATACCCTCGGCGCCCATACGCATAGCCGAAGCTACGGCGGTCTTCACGGCGCGACGGAACGATACACGGCCCTCGAGCTGGCGAGCGATGTTCTGGCCTACGATTACAGCATCAACCTCCTGGCGCTTAACCTCGAAGATGTTGATCTGAATATCCTTGCCGGTGAGCTTCTTCAGCTCCTCCTTCAGTTTATCGACCTCCTGGCCACCCTTACCGATGATGATACCCGGACGGGCGGTCGAGATGGTTACGGTAACCAGCTTCAGCGTACGCTCGATGATAATCTTCGAGATCGAAGCCTTCTGCAGACGGGCGTTCAGATACTTACGGATCTTGTCGTCCTCTACGATCTTGTCGCCAAAGCTCTTACCACCGAACCAGTTGGAGTCCCAACCCTTGATGATACCAAGGCGATTTGCTATCGGATTTACTTTCTGTCCCATCTTGTTACTACTTTTCTACGGTTACCATTTTATCTACTACGATCGTCACGTGGTTCGAACGCTTGCGGATACGGTGAGCGCGACCCTGCGGAGCAGGCTGAATGCGCTTCAGCATACGACCGCCGTCAACGAAAACCTCCTTGACGCACAGTACAGTATCCTCCAGACGCTCGGTCTCGTTCTTGGCCTCCCAGTTGGCGATAGCCGATTTGAGAAGCTTCTCCAAGCGGATCGACGCCTCCTTCTTCGAATAGCGAAGGATGCCCAATGCCTTGTTGATCTCTACGCCGCGGATGATGTCTGCAACCAGACGCATCTTGCGGGGCGAGGTCGGGCAGTCACGCAGAACGGCAATGGCCTTCTGCTTCTTCTCAGCCGAGCGCTTCTCGGCTGCAATTGCTTTTCTTGCACCCATAGTCTATTTACTTTTTCTTGTTACCGGCGTGGCCGCGGAAAGTACGCGTGGGGGCGAACTCGCCGAGCTTGTGTCCTACCATGTTCTCGGTTACATAAACCGGAATAAATTTGTTACCGTTGTGAACGGCAATCGTCTGACCTACGAAGTCGGGCGAGATCATGCTCGCACGCGACCAGGTCTTGATGACGCCCTTATTGGTGCCCTCTGCGGCAGCAATAACCTTGGCCTCGAGCTTCGGCTCGATGTACGGTCCTTTCTTTAATGAACGGCTCATTATGTACTCTTATTTAATTATTTCTTCTTCTTGCTAATAATGAACTTCGAGGTCGTCTTCTTAGGATTGCGCGTCTTGTAACCCTTAGCAAGCAGACCCTTGCGCGAACGCGGGTGACCACCGCTGGCGCGGCCTTCACCACCACCCATCGGGTGATCTACCGGGTTCATCACAACACCACGGTTGTGCGGACGGCGACCCAGCCAACGCTTGCGACCGGCCTTACCCGACGACTCCAGGTTGTGATCAACATTCGATACAACACCTACCGTGGCGCGGCAAGTTACGAGTACCATACGAGTCTCGCCCGAAGGAAGCTTGATGATGGCAAATTTGCCCTCACGAGCCAACAGCTGGGCGTACGAACCGGCCGAACGAGCCATTGCGGCACCCTGACCGGGGTAGAGTTCAATGTTGTGGACTACCGTACCCAGGGGAATCTCGCTCAACGGAAGAGCGTTACCTACCTCGGGAGCGACACCCGTGCCGCTGATTACGGTCTGGCCCACCTTCAGGCCGTTCGGTGCGATGATGTAGCTCTTCTCACCGTCGGCATAGACCAACAGAGCAATGCGTGCCGTACGATTCGGGTCGTACTCGATTGCTTTTACAGTCGCAGTAATGCCATCCTTCGAACGCTTGAAATCGACGTTACGATACATCTGCTTGTGACCACCACCAATGTAGCGGACGGTCATCTTACCTGCATTGTTACGTCCACCCGAGCTCTTCTTGGGGCTAAGGAGCGACTTTTCGGGCGTCGACTTAGTGATCTCGTCGAACGCGCTGATTACCTTATGTCTGGTACCTGCAGTAACAGGCTTAAATTTCTTTACTGCCATCTTCGTTAGATATTACTGTAAAAATCAATCTTATCTCCCTCCTTCAAGGTGACGATAGCCTTCTTGAAGTTATTGGCACGGCCCTCCAGCAGACCCGCCTTCGTATAGCGGCTCTTGAGCTTGCCCATACAGTTAATCGTGTTGACGTCAGTTACGACAACGCCATACATCTGCTCTACGGCCTGACGAATCTGCAGCTTGTTAGCTCGCACATCAACGTAAAAACCGTAGCGATTCAACTTTTCGCCCTGAATCGTCATTTTCTCGGTCAAAACCGGCTTAATAATAATCTCCATGGTTGTCTTGCGTATTATGCTAACAAAGTATTCAGTACATTCTCGGCACCCTCTACCATTACCAGCGTCGAAGCGTTCATCACGTCATACGTGCAAACGTTCTGAGCCAGAACAGGCATAATGTTGGGCAGGTTGCGGCACGACAGCTGCAGGTTTACATTGCCCTCGGGCAATACGAGCAGCACCTTCTTGTCCGATACCTTGAGTGCATCGAGCAGAGCTACCACAGCCTTGGTCTTGGGAGCCTCGAGCTGCTGGGCCTCCAGTGCGATGATGGCACCGGCCTGGGCCTTGTAGCTCAGTGCGCTGCGACGAGCCAGCTGCTTAAGCTTCTTGTTGAGTTTGAAGCGATAGTCACGGGGAACCGGACCAAATACGCGACCACCACCCGGGAAGAGGGGCGAGAGGATCGAGCCACAGCGAGCACCACCGGTACCCTTCTGACGCTTCAGCTTGCGCGTCGAACCGGCAACCTCGTTACGCTGCTTGGCCTTGTGCGTACCCTGACGCTGATCGGCCAGGTACTGCTTCACATCGAGATAAATTGCGTGGTCATTAGCCTCCACGCCGAAGACGGCCTCCGAAAGGACTACCTTGCGGCCCGTCTCATTTCCTTGTGCGTTCAATACTGCTAATTCCATACTACTTCTCAATGGTTACGTAAGCACCCTTGGCACCCGGAATCGAGCCCTTCACCAGAATGAGGTTGCTCTCCGGAATTACCTTCAAAACTTTCAGGTTCAGCACCTTAACCTGCTCGTCACCCATATGACCCGGGAGACGCTTGCCCTTGAATACGCGCGAGGGGTACGACGATGCACCCAACGAACCGGGCTTACGCTGACGGTTGTGCTGACCGTGCGTCTGGCCACCAACACCTGCAAAGCCGTGACGCTTTACAACACCCTGGTAACCACGACCCTTCGAGATCCCGGTCACGTCAACCCAGTCCTCCTCGTTGAAGAGCTCTACGGTCAGCGTGTCGCCGAGAGCCACCTCAGGCATGCCCTTGAACTCGGCAAGCTTGCGCTTGGGAGTCGTGCCGGCCTTCTTGAAGTGACCTAACAAACTGCTGGTGGTGTGCTTTTCACTCTTCTCGTCATAGGCAATCTGGACTGCCTCGTACGAATCCTTCTCGACAGTCTTGATTTGCGTAACAACGCACGGGCCAGCCTCAATGACAGTGCATGGAATATTCTTTCCCTCGGCACTGTAAACGGAAGTCATTCCGATTTTCTTTCCAATAAGTCCTGACATTTTGTTGTCAATTTGTTTGTTATAAATAAATAAGTGAAGTGTGTTTCTTCATCTGGTTTGGAGCCTTTCGCCAAAGCGCAGTAAGGGTACAGGACCCGGTATCTTTTCGGTCCATACCTATATTTATATATGGCCCCTCGGCTCCGAGGGTTTGACACCTTGTGGTGTCGGTTTCGAGTAGGCGGGCTCTCACATTCGAGAGCCTGCCTCCCGAGGCGTTATCACACCTTGATCTCAACCTCAACACCCGAGGGGAGCTCGAGCTTCATCAGCGCGTCGATCGTCTTGGGGGTCGACGAGTAGATGTCGAGGATGCGCTTGAAGGTGCAGAGCTGGAACTGCTCGCGGGCCTTCTTGTTAACGAAGGTCGAGCGGTTCACGGTGATGATCTGCTTGCGCGTAGGCAGGGGTACCGGACCACTTACGATGGCACCCGTGCTCTTTACAGTCTTAACGATCTTCTCGGCCGACTTATCGACGAGGTTGTGATCGAACGACTTCAACTTGATTCTGATTTTCTGATCCATATCGTTTGCTTATTCTATATCCTTACGTTTACCACTCGCCTTCTCGATGATCTCCTTAGCAAGACCGCCGGGAACCTCCTCGAAGTGCGAGAACTCCATCGACGACGTAGCGCGACCCGACGAAATCGTACGCAGCACGGTAACATAGCCGAACATTTCCGACAGGGGTACCTTTGCCTTTACGACACGAGCCGTACCCTTCGACTCCATACCGGTGATCTGACCGCGACGCTTGTTCAGGTCGCCGATGATGTCACCCATATTCTCCTCGGGGGTTACTACCTCAACCGACATAACGGGCTCCATAATGATCGAACCGGCCTTGGGAGCAGCTGCACGGTAACCGTTGCGGGCTGCGATCTCGAACGAGAGCTGATCCGAGTCCACGGGGTGGAACGAACCATCCTTCAGCGTTACCTTCATCGAGTCCATCGGGTAGCCGGCCAGAGCACCGTTGGCCATAGCGGCCTCGAAGCCCTTCTGAACCGAGGGGATAAACTCACGAGGAATGTTACCACCCTTCACCTCATCGACGAACGTCAGACCCATCTTGCCCTCCTCGGCAGGACCGATCTCGAAGATAATATCGGCAAACTTACCACGACCACCGGTCTGCTTCTTGAAGACCTCACGGTGCTGTACGGTCTGCGTCAGAGCCTCCTTGTAGTTCACCTGGGGAGCACCCTGGTTGATCTCTACGCCGAACTCGCGACGCAGACGGTCAACGATGATGTCGAGGTGAAGCTCACCCATACCGCTGATCACCGTCTGACCCGAATCCTCGTCGGTGTGAACCGTAAAGGTGGGGTCCTCCTCAGCCAGCTTACCCAGGGCGATGCCGAGCTTGTCAAGATCCTTCTGGGTCTTGGGCTCAACAGCCAGACCAATCACCGGCTCGGGGAAGGTCATCTGCTCGAGTACGATGGGAGCGTTCTCGGCGCACAGCGTGTCACCGGTGCGAATCTCCTTGAAACCTACAGCGGCGCAGATATCACCGGCACCTACGGTCTCCAGGGGGTTCTGCTTGTTGGCGTGCATCTGGTAGATACGGCTGATACGCTCGCGCTTGCCGCTGCGGGCATTCAGTACGTACGAACCTGCATCGAGCTTACCCGAGTAAACACGAACGAATGCCAAACGACCTACGAATGGGTCGGTAGCAATCTTAAATGCAA
>CALAQA010000026.1:0-9406 GCA_937889065.1 uncultured Alistipes sp. | reverse complement strand
AACCGCGAGCACCTCTCGCCCCACTACACCACCGACTGGAACGACCTGCTCATCGTCAAAGCCAAATAAAAAAAGGTTGTCGTTAGCGGACAACCTTTTCTACTATTTTCAGCACCATTTCGGGGGTGATGACTCGAAGGCATCGGTAGTCGCCCCATTTGCAGGGCTTGGCACCAAAGACCGAGCAGGGGCGGCAGGGCATCTCGGCCTGCAACGTCAGCTTTGGGTCGCAACCCCAGCCCAAAAAGCCGAGCGAGGGGTGTGTGGCTCCCCAAATCGAGACCACCGGTGTGGCCGTCAGCGAAGCCATATGCATCGCCATCGAGTCCATCGAAATGATGCAATCCTCGTGGGCAATCACCTCCATTTCGCCCGCAAAGCGCACCTTGCCAAACAGTGCTGTCACGTTGCTGTAACGCTGCTCCATCTCTTCGGCAAAGCGTTGTTCCTCACCGCCACCGCCGTGAATAAAGACACGGTCGTAGCGAGCTGCCAACAGCTCCACCAAGCGTATGCTCTGCTCCATCGGGTAGGTCTTGCCTGCGTGGGCCGAGAAGGGGGCAAAGCCAATCCAACGGCCCGTTTTTTCGCCCATCGGCGATGTTCCCCAATCGGGTTTTACGGCAGGCGTCGGGTCGTCAAAGACAAAGCCCAGGCGGCGGAACGTATCGCAATAACGCACCACGCTATGTTTCAGCGGCTCGATTTTACCGCCCGACCCCAGCGCACGTTTCTTGGCCAGGTGCTCCTTACGGATGCGGGCCACCGGAATGCCGTGCAGGAGCATCGAGAGCGCAAAGGCCTTCGAGCGCAGCACATCGTGCACATCGGCTACGGCATCCACGCCCAACACCCGAGCCTCACGGGCCAGGCGCCACATTCCCACCACCGAATGGTGTTCGTCTTTGGTCTTAACATCCAGAAAATCAACGTTCAGCCCCCGAAAAAAGGGTTTTAGAAAGGGCTGAGTGGCCACCGTAATGTGCAGGTCGGGATAGGCTGCACAAAGTGCACGAAGGGCGTGCGGCAGCATTGCCACATCGCCCATCGCCGTGGTTCGCATCACCAACAGATGCTTCGGTAGTTGCTTATTTTTTGCCATACAACACCGGATTGAGTGCCGGATCGTTGTACATCTTCATCTGCTTGTAGGTCTTCATATACTTGCGACCTGCCTCGATATCCTCGATCAGCTCCTCGATGGCACGCGAAAGATCGACCTGCTGGCTCAACAGCACATCCAACTTCTTCTGGCAGGCGGCACGGTGCTCGTCCGAAACATCCTCACGCTTGGCCTCCACGCCCATATGATAAATCTTGAGCGCAAGAATCGACAAACGGTCGATGGCCCACGCCGGAGTCTCGGTATTGAGGCGTGCATCGGCAGCCACAACCACCTCCTTGTATTTCTCGAGCATATACGAATCGACATACTCCACCATATCCGTACGGTCCTGATTCGACTTGTCGATACGACGCTTGATGGCCAAGGCCTCAACGGGGTCGATCTCGGGGTTGCGGATAATATCCTCGAGGTGCCACTGCACCGTGTCAATCCAATTCTTGTGGTAGAGCAGGGCATCGAGCGAGCCGGCCTCATAGGGGTTTTCCATCGGGTGGTCCACATCGTCCCAACGATGATAGTCGGCGATGGCCTGATTGAAGATTCGGTTAGCGTTTTCAGTAAACATATCCCTTTAGTTTTTAGTTGTTATTTCGATTAAAAGTCGCTATCTTTGTGCTGTATGATTTAACAAAGATAATGATTATTTCCAAAAAGACAATAATTTTTGGCGGATTATTACTTTTCTGCCAATTCTGGGGCGTTTCTGACACCCTCGCCCAGAGCCGTTCGGTGCGTCAGACCCGGGAGGAGTACATCGACCGCTACAAGCACATCGCCATCGACCAGATGGAGCGTTACGGCATTCCCGCCTCGATTACGATGGCGCAGGGCATCTTAGAGTCCGACTCGGGCAACAGCCACCTCTCCCGCTCGTCGAACAACCACTTCGGCATCAAATGCAAGCGGGATTGGACGGGCGACCGTGTCTATCACGACGACGACGAGAAGGGCGAATGCTTCCGTGCCTACCCCTCGGTCGAGGCTTCGTACGACGACCACGCCGAGTTTTTGGATCGTCAGCCCCGCTACGACTCGCTCTTCGCCTACTCGTCGGACGACTACCGCAGTTGGGCCCGAGGCCTTAAAGCGTGTGGATATGCCACCGCCCCCGACTATGCCGAGCGGCTGGTACGCATCATCGAGGAGTCGAAGCTCTACCTGTTGGACAAACCCAACGGCGAGCGCCTCTATGCCGACCGCCATCGTGCCACCAACGAACCCGACGAGTGGTTCTCGGAGCAGGCCTCCACAGCCGAGGTGATTACTACGGCCATCGACCCCGACAACTATCGGGTGACCATCAATGCCCACGAGGGCTACGAGGTCTATCGCACCAACAACACCCACTACGTCTTGGCCAAAGATCGAGACACCTACGAGAACATCGCCTCGAAGTTCCGCCTCTCGGCCAAAAACTTGCGTAAGTTCAACGACCTGAAGGACTCCTCGGCCCAACCGATGACGGGCGAGGTGGTCTATATCGAGCGCAAGCGCACCCGTTGGGAGGAGGACAGCCGCATCCACTTCTGCCGCTCGGGCGAGACGGTCTATGCCATTGGCCAGAAATATGCCATCCGCAGCCGCTCGATCGAGAAGCTCAACCGCCTCAAGAAGGGGACCACCACCCTCGAGCAAGGCACCGCCATTCGCATACAATAACACACAATACCTACTATGGAGAATACCCCGTTGCGTAACCGGATTTTAGAGAAAATCATTCGCAAATCGAACCACAAACAGCACGTTTTCGACACCACCTTCTCGGCGATGAACTTACTGAAGGAGAGCCTGTTGGAGATGGCCTCCGAGCTGGACGATGCCCTGGAGGGCAAACTCGACCGCCGCGTAAGACTCGAGTACCGCGACCGAGGCAAATTCGAGTGCCAGTTGCAGATTGCCGGCGATGTGCTCATCTTCCAGATGCAGACCGACATCTACCTGCCGTCGGGCATCACGCAGATCGCCCTCTCGCGCAACCCCTACATTCAGGAGGATGTGACCCGTGGCTACTGCGGCGTGATCAACATCTACAACTTCCTCTCCGACTCGTTCAAATTCAACCGCAAGGACGACGAGGGTTACCTCATCGGCCGTATGTATGTCAATGCCGAGGGCCACTACTTTGTCGAGGGCTACGGCCACAACTACCTCGCCTCGTCGCTCCACTTTGGCGAGCAGGAGCTGAACGCCACCTCGATTGTGCCGCTGCTGGAGGAGACCATCCTCGTAGCGCTCGATTTCGATCCGCAGGTGCCCCCCTACGACGAGCACCTGCGTGTGACGGTCGATCAGTTCAACACCAAGATGGACAACTCGAAGTTTGTCTATGGCAAGCTCATCGGCCACGATTTCAGCCTAGACAACATCGGCACCTTCAGCGAAGCATTTAAGTAACCCATCTCACATCACACTCTTACACTTGAAAAAGTTGCTATTATCGGTGATGCTGCTGCTCGGTGTGGCAGCCACCGCCCAAAACGAATACGATCAGATTCTTCGTCTGCGTGCGATGAACGAGTCGGTACGAGGCATCCGCTCGATGGCCGACGGCGAACACTACACCACCCTCACGAAGGGCGACATCCGCCGCTTCAGCTATGCCCTGAAGAACGAGGGGGTGAGTCTGCTGCCTGCCGCCGCCCGAGACCTCTCGATTACCGATTACAGCTTCTCGAGCGACGAGCAGCAAATCCTGCTCGCCTCGGGCTACACGCCCATCTACCGCCACTCCTACACCACCACCTATCACCTGGTGAGCAACGGAACGGTAGAGCCGATTATGACCTCGGCCCAGAAGCCTCGTGATGCCCGCTTCACGCCCGACGGCCGCCAGATTATCTACTCGGATCTGAACAACCTCTGGGCCTACGACATCGCCTCGAAGAAGAGCCGCCAGCTCACCACGGATGGAGCCTGGAACGAGATTATCAATGGCACGACCGACTGGGTTTATGAGGAGGAGTTCGGCCTGACGACCGCCTATGCCATCTCGCCCGACAGCCGCACGGTAGCCTTCCTGCGCTTCGACGAGAGCCGTGTGAAGGAGTTTCAGATGATGCGCTTCGATGGCAAGCTCTACAACGAGGCCTTCACGTTCAAATACCCCAAGGCCGGCGACGAGAACTCGGTGGTCGAGCTGTGGACCATCGACCTGCAGTCGGGTGCCAAGCAGCGCATCGACACGGGTCGTGAGACCGACCAATACATCCCCCGCATCGGCTACACGCCCGATGGCCGTCTGTGGTACCACCGCATCAACCGCCGTCAAAATGTCTTCGAGATGGTGGTCATCGAGCCGAGCGGTGCCCAGCACGTCGCCTACGAGGAGCGTTCACGCCAATATGTCGAGCGAGTGGATGACCAGACCATCACCTTCATCGATCGCAACCGTTTCATCGTACGCCAGGAGAGCCATACGGGCTTTATGCACCTCTACCTCTACACCGTGCGTGGCGGTCTGCAAGGCCCCATCACCCGAGGCAACTGGGAGGTTACGTCGATTGTAGGTTGCGACGGAAAGCGGGTATGGTACCTCTCGACCGAGGGGTCGCCCCTGCGCCGTGCACTCTACAGCATCCGCCTCGATGGCAAAGACAAACGGCTGCTTACCCCGCAGGAGGGCTTCTACTCGATTGCTCCGAGCGTGGGGATGAAGTACTACATCTCGACCTACTCGTCGGCTACGACCCCCAATCGGGTCACCATCTCGACGGGCGAGGGCGAGGAGGTGCGCACGCTGACCGACAGCCCCCTGCTGCGTGAGGAGCTGGCCGCCCTGAAGCAACCCACCAAGGAGTTTATCCGCTTCACCACCGAGCGGGGAGACACGCTCAACGCCTACCTCATTAAGCCTGCCGATTTCGACCCCACGAAACGCTACCCCGTCTTGATGACCCAGTATTCGGGCCCCGGCTCGCAGTCGGTGCAGGACCGCTGGTCGATGGATTGGGAGGATGCACTGGTCGGCAAAGGCTACATTGTGGCTTGTGCCGATGGTCGTGGCACGGGCTTCCGTGGCGAGGCCTTCAAGAAGGTGACCTATGGCCGCCTGGGTCAGTTGGAGGTCGAGGACCAACTCTCGTTTGCCCGCTACCTCTCGGAGCAGGCGTGGGTCGATGGCGACCGCATCGGCATCTATGGCTGGTCGTATGGCGGCTTTATGGCCTTAGGGTGCGCCCTGAAGGGGCTGGGCCTCTTCAAGATGGCCATTGCCGTAGCTCCGGTCACCTCGTGGCGCTACTACGACACAATCTACACCGAGATCTACAACAACCTGCCCCAATACAACACCGCAGGTTATGACGACAACTCGCCCATCAATTTTGCCCGTATGTTGGACGACAAGAAGACCCGCCTCTTGATTATTCACGGCACGGCCGACGACAACGTGCACCTGCAAAACACCATCGAGATGACCCGTGCGCTCAACCGTGCCGGCAAGCAGTACGATATGATGATCTACCCCGATCAGAACCACTCGATGCTGCCGAACGACACCCGCAACGTCCGCCAAAAGATGGTCGATTACACCCTACAAAACCTGTAAACAAACAAAAAAGCCTGTCCGACAAGACAGGCTTTTTTATTACTCCCGATTCAGGTAGCGTTGTTCGGCTCGTTTCCAGTCGATCAACGGCCAGGTGGAGCGCACGGCATCGAGGCGACGATTCTGGTAATCGACATAGTAGGCGTGCTCCCAGACATCGAAACAGATGAGCGGATAGACATCGTGGCGCATCGGGGTGCCGGCATTGCGGGTCGGGAGAATTTCGAGCTTGCCGTCACGCCCCACCACCAACCAGACCCACCCCGAACCGAAGAGGCTGACTGCCGCCTCGTTCATCGCCGTCTGAAACTTCTCGAACGAGCCAAACTGCTCGTCGATGGCCGCCATTAGGGGCCCCGTGGGACGATGTTGGGGTGCCGGGCTGAATTGGTCGAAGTAGAACTCGTGGTTCCAAATCTGGGCGGCATTGTTGAAGATGGGGCCGTCCGACTCCATAATAATCTCCTCCAAAGGTCTCCCCTCGAAGGGGGTGCCGAGAATCAACTCGTTGAGTTTATTGACATAGCCCACATAGTGTTTGTCGTGGTGCAGACGGAGCGTCTCGGCCGAGATGTAGGGGTCTAACGCCTCGTAGGGGTACGGCAGGGGGCGTGGCTCAATGCGTGTAGCCACCACGGTGGAAGTGTGCATCATAAGTGTGAAGAATAAGAGTAGAAGAATCATAACGTATCGGCTTTACGCTATGCTTCACAAATTCGATGCCGAAAGAATTGGAATGCAAAATGTAGAATTCAAAATGGCGGCTTAAGAAGCCGCTTTTGCGATTAGGTCACCACACTCACCACCCTCGTTTTTTGATTTTAGGCGAGAAGATTTCGCACTTCGTGAAGTAAGCCCCGGATGGGTAGTACTTGACGTACGTCCCATTCGGGGCTTGCAAGGGAAGTGCGGAAGGTTCCGCATAAAATCGAAAACTACAGCAACGATTCGAGGATTTGAACGGCATTTAACGCCGCACCCTTTCTGATCTGATCGCTTACACACCAGAAGGAGAGGCCGTTGTCGCAGGTGATGTCTTTGCGGATGCGGCCCACATAGACGGGGTCACAACCGGCCAGGAAGAGAGGCATCGGGTACTTCTTCTCGGCGGGGCAATCCTCCACCACCACGCCCGGAGCGGCAGCAAAGGCGGCACGAGCCTCCTCGACCGAAATGGGACGCTCGGTCTCGACCCAGATACTCTCGGAGTGGGCACGCATCACCGGCACACGCACGCAGGTGGCCGAGACACGGATGTCGGAGTGCATAATTTTGCGGGTCTCGTGGTACATCTTCATCTCCTCCTTCGTGTAGTCGTTCTCCATAAAGACATCGATGTGGGGGATGACGTTGTAGGCGAGCTGGTAGGCAAACTTCTTCACCGTAGGCTCCTCGCCACGGCACAGCTCGTGGTGCTGCTCCTCCAACTCGGCCATACCCGTAGCACCTGCACCCGAGGCCGACTGGTAGGTCGAGACGTGCACACGGGTGATGTGCGAGAGCTGCTCGATGGCATTCAGAGCCACCACCATCTGGATGGTCGTGCAGTTGGGGTTGGCAATGATGCGGCGGGGGGCATTCTTGGCATCGGCGGCATTGACCTCGGGGACCACCAGAGGCACATCCTCGTCCATACGGAAGGCCGACGAGTTGTCGATCATAATCGTGCCGTGCTTGGTGATGGTCTCGGCAAACTCCTTCGAGGTGGAGGCACCGGCCGAAGTCAAAGCAAAATCGATATCCTTAAAGTCGTCGTTGTGCTGCAACAGTTTCACGGTCAGCTCCTTGCCTCGGAACTCATACTTCGTGCCTGCGCTGCGGGGCGAGCCAAACAACACCAACTCATCAATGGGGAGGTCGCGTGTCTGAAGAATACGCAGAAACTCCTGTCCTACGGCACCCGAGGCACCGACAATGGCCAATTTCATCTTTATACTTGCTTAAAAAAGGTTAATCAAAAAATTCATCCTCGGCGGTCGTCACCTCGGCACCCTCTTCGGGCTCGACAGACATCGGGCAGTCGTAGTCGGGCATCATCGTCGGACGGATAAACTGGTCCGAACGGCTCACACCCAGCGTGCCGTCGTCATAGACCCGCTTCAGGAAGTCACCCACGATGGGCAATGCCAACACACTACCCTCGCCACGCGACTGGAGGTGGACCTGCTGGTCCTCGCCACCTACCCAGGCACCCGCCACAATGCGGGGAGCGACGCACATAAACCAAGCGTCACGGTTTTCGTTCGAGGTGCCCGTCTTACCGGCCAGCTCGACATCGTGCAGATCGAAACGCCAACGCAGACTGCCCGCCGTACCTGCATCCACCACACGACGCAGCATCTGCAACATCGTGTAGGCCGTACGTTCGTTGATGGCATCCTGCGACTGGGGAATGAACGAGGCGATAAGGTTGCCGTGGCGGTCCTCGATGCGGGTCACGAAGATGGCATCGTTATGCACACCGCCATTGGCAAAGGTCGAGAAGGCGCTGACCAACTCATAGACATTCGACTCCGACGAGCCGACGCAGAGGGCCGGCACGGGGTCGATGAAGCTGCGGATACCCATATTGTGGATAAAGTCGGCTACCGCCTCGGGCTCCTTGGCCTGCTTCATCAGCCAGGCCGAGTAGTTGTTGCGGCTCAAGGCCAGACCCCACATCAGCGGATGCAGCACACCGTCGTACTCCACCTTACCGGCCTCTTTGGGCGACCAGGCCTGTCCATTCGAGGTCTCAATGGTCACGGGCAGGTTGGGCACCATCGTGCAGGGGGTTAATCCCAGGTGGTCGATGGCGAAGGTATAGACAAAGGGCTTGATGGTCGAGCCAATCTGACGCTTGCCCTGCTTGGCCATATCGTACTTGAAGTAGCGGAAGTTGGGGCCGCCCACATAGGCCTTCACGAAGCCCGTATGGGGGTCCATCGCCACAAACGAAGCACGCATAATGCGCTTGTGGTGCAGGATGGAGTCACGGGGCGTCATCAGCGTATCACGCTCGCCCTTGAAGGTAAAGACCTTCATCGGGCAGGCCACATCGAACGAAGCCTCGATCTGCTGGGTTGTGAAGCCCGCCTCCTTCATCTCACGGTAGCGGTCCGACTGGCGGATGGCACGGCGGATGATGCGGTCACGCTCCTCCTTGTCCGTATCGACAAACAGGGTCTTGGTCCACTTGACCTGGGCATCCATCTTGGGCTGGATGTCCCGCTCCAACTGACGCTGCACGGCCTGTTCGGCGTAGCGTTGCATCTTGGAGTTGATGGTGGTATAGATCTTCAGACCGTCACGGTAGATGTTGTAGCTCGTGCCGTCGGCCTTCTTGTTTTTGTGGCACCAACCGATGATGGGGTTCTCCTCGTACTCCTGCAAGGCCACCTCGTAGTCCCACTCGTTGAAGAATTGGTTGCGCTTGGGCTTGTGGGCCGTCATCGTCAGGCGCAGCATCTCACGGAAGTAGGTGGCCGTACCCTCGTTGTGCGAAATGGGTTTGTAGTTCAGCACAATCGGCAGCGACGAGATCGAATCGTAGGCCTCACGGCTCAAAGCCCCTGCCGCCTCCATACGCGAAAGGACCAGGTTGCGGCGTTTGAGGGCGTTATCGGGGTTACGCACGGGCGAATAGCGGGTCGGGGCATTCACCACACCCACCAGCACAGCGGCCTCCTGCACGGCCAATTCGTGCGGTTCCTTGCCAAAGAAGGTCTGGGCAGCAGATTTGATACCATAGGCAT
>CALAQA010000025.1:0-8218 GCA_937889065.1 uncultured Alistipes sp. | reverse complement strand
CTGAACCGCAAGGAGGAAAAGCCTGCAAAGCAGGGTTAATTCAAAATTCAAAATGGGGGGTTGTGGCGGTGGCTACGACCCCCTTTTCGTTGAGGGAGGAGGGGTAAGGACCTATAAGACCTATAAGACTTATAAGACCTATGGGCAAAGGCCGTCATTCTGAACGTCAGTGAAGAATCTCTTGGCGAGCAGGGCGACTACCAGAGATATTTCGGTCGTTTCACTCCCTCAATATGACGCAGCAGAAACCGCTTAACAACGCATAGGTCTTATAGGTCCCATAGGTCTTTATTTCACGTCGCGCAGCCTAACTTTCAACTCTCAACTTTCAACTTTTTCAGGTCGCGCAGCCCAAAAATAATTTTGAATTTTGCATTCTAAATTCTAAATTTTGAATTTTCTCCCCAGCCGTACACTATTTTTATTTTGCAGTTCGTTACTTTTTGCGTAACTTTGCACGATAATGCTTTTATAAGCAGCCGATACAAGAATGAAGCAGACAGTTTTACACCTTTTAACCGCCCTGGTCGTAGTCCTCTTCCTGAGCCACTGCGCCACCATCAACACCCTGCTGAAGGAGGGTAAGCCCGAGGAGATCTATGCCAAGGCAATAGACTTCTACGAGCGTGGCAAATGGAACCGTGCCTCGCAGCTCTTCGAGGGTGTGCAGCACGTCTATATGGGCACCTCGCGCGAGGACAGCATCGCCTTCTTCAACGCCCGCTGTAAATACAAGGCCACCGACTACGATACCGCCTCGCAACTCTTGGACGAGTTCCGCCGCCGCTTCGGTCGCAGCGTCTTCATCGAGGATGCCGAGGGGATGTATGCCATGTGTTTCTACTACCTCTCGCCCGCCCCGAGTCGTGACCAGACGATGACCAGCAAGGCCATCATCGCCATCAACGAGTTCATCTCACGCTACCCCGAGAGCGACAAAATCGACGAATTCACGGCCATCAACGAGGAGCTAACGAAGCGTCTGCACGAGAAGACCTACCTGAACGCCTACACCTACTACAAAATCGGGCGTCACAAGTCGGCCATCGTCGCCCTGAAGAATGCCCTGCGCACCTATCCCGAAAGTGCTTACCGTGAGGAGATTATGTTCCTCATTGTCGATTCGAGCTACCAGTTGGCCTCCAACTCCATCGAGTCGAAGCAGACCGACCGCTACCTGGCGATGATGGACTCCTACCTCTCGTTCTGCGAGGAGTTCCCCGAGTCGGAGCACCGCAAGCAGGTCGATCGTTGGGCCAAGCACGCCCAGGACTACCTCGACCGCAACAAGGCCGACGAGACGACCGAAACCACTGAACAATAAGCAAATACACACTATATCACTATGGAGATTAAGAAGAACATTCCCAACAACACCGTAACGCGCAAGCTGGTCGATTTGGACTGCGAGACGGGCAACATCTACGAGTCGATTAACATCATCGCTCGTCGTGCCAACCAGATTTCGAGCGAGCTGAAGACCGAGTTGACCCGCAAGTTGGCCGACTTCTCGTCGCCCACCGACACGATGGAGGAGACCTTTGAGAACCGCGAGCAGATCGAGATTTCGCGCTACTACGAGCGTCTTCCCAAGCCGGCAATCATCGCTACCGAGGAGTTCCTCGACGGCGAGATTTTCTACCGCGAGGGGAAATAATCGGCTCACGATTGGCTGATTTAAGGCTGACAAATATGGCAAACGCTCAGAAGCGTCCGCTCGAAGGACGGCACATACTGCTGGGTATTACGGGGAGCATAGCGGCTTATAAGGCTGCCGTGCTCTGTCGTTTATTACGCAAGGAGGGTGCTGAGGTGCAGGTCGTTATGACCGCCCTGGCCAAGCAGTTTATCACCCCGCTGACGATGGCGACCCTCTCGCAACGCCCCATTCTGGTCGAGTTCTTCGACCCCGAGAATGGAGCTTGGAACTCGCATATCTCGCTCGGCGAGTGGGCCGACTGCTACCTCATCGCACCCGCTACGGCCAACACGTTGGCCAAGATGTGTCACGGTGTAGCCGACAACCTGCTACTGACGACCTACCTCTCGGCACGTTGTCCGGTGATGGTCGCCCCGGCGATGGATTTGGATATGTATGCCCACCACACCACGCAGCGCAACCTGCAAGATTTGGCCCAACACGGCGTCGGCATCATCGAGCCGGGCACGGGTTTTCTGGCCAGCGGGCTGGAGGGCAAGGGGCGTATGGCCGAGCCCGAGCAGATTGTCGAGGCCCTGAAGGCCCACATTTCAGCCGCAGAAGAGAAGCCCCTTGCGGGGCGACACTTTGTCGTGACGGCCGGTGCCACCATCGAGCCGATTGACCCGGTGCGCTACATTACGAACCACTCGACCGGCAAGATGGGCTATGCCATTGCCGAAGAGTTGGCCCGTCAGGGGGCCCGCGTGACGCTTGTCAGCGGCCGCACCGCTCTCCCGACCCCGTCGGGTGTGGAGCGTGTGGATGTCCTCTCGGCGCAGGAGATGTACGAGGCCGCCACGAAGGCCTTTGCGGAGGCCGATGGCGCAGTGATGTGTGCCGCCGTAGCCGACTACACCCCCACGACCGTCGCCACCCAAAAGATTAAGAAGCAGGAAGGCGATCTGTCGATTCCGCTCAAGCGCACCCAAGACATTGCCGCCGCATTGGGGGCTGTCAAGGGGGAGCGCATCTTGGTGGGCTTTGCCCTCGAGACCAACGACGAGGAGGCCAATGCCGCAGCCAAACTCACGAAGAAAAACCTCGATTTCATCGTCCTGAACTCGTTGCGTGACGAGGGGGCAGGCTTCGGGGTCGATACCAACAAGGTGACCCTGATTGACCACACGGGCGCCACTTCGCTGCCGCTGATGAGCAAAAAGGAGGTGGCTGTGGCCATTGTCGAGAAGATTGCCTCGCTGGTTAAATAATTCACTATCGCTATGTTACGTCGTCTTTCGGTTGAAAACTACGCCCTCATCGAGCAGTTGGAGTTGGAGCTGGACCCGCACCTGAACATCATCACGGGTGAGACGGGTGCCGGTAAGTCGATTCTGCTCGGTGCATTGTCCCTGTTGCTCGGCGCCAAGAACGAGGGGTCGGCCACGAAGGATGCCACCAAGAGTTGCAAGGTGGAGGGGCTGTTCGACCTCACGGGGCTTGGTTTGGAGCCCTTCTTCGAGCAGAACGAGTTGGACTACGAGACCGAGACGACACTGACCCGCATCATCACCCCTGCCGGCAAGAGCCGTTCGTTCATCAACGATGTGCCGGTGCAGTTGAGTCTGATGCGTGAGCTGGGCAGCCGCCTGGTGGATATCCACTCGCAGCACCAAAACTTAGTGCTCTCGTCGGAGGAGTTCCGCACCTCGGCCCTCGACACGGTGGCCGGAAACGGCGCCTTGCTGACCGACTACATCGCCCGCTACACCGCCCTTCAGGAGGCACGACGTCGCCTCACGACCCTGCAACAGGAGGCCGAGGCGGGGCGCAAAAACGAGGAGTGGCTGCGCTTCCAGAGCGAGGAGTTGGAGGCTGCACGCCTCATTGCCGGGGAGCAGACGGAACTGGAGGCCGAGTTGGCCATCCTCGAGAATGCCGACAAAATCGGCGAACTCTTCACCACGCTGCGCAACGCCTTCGATGAGGAGGAGACGGGCATCCTGAGCCGCCTGAAGGAGGGCGAGCAGGGGATGTTGCAGATTCGTGACCACTATGCCCCCGCTGCCGACTATGCCGTACGCCTGCGCTCGGTGCTGGAGGAGTTGAAGGATATGAACCGCTCGATCGCCGCCGAGTCGGAGCGCATCGACACCGACCCCGAACGACTGCAAACCAAGACGGCACGACTCGATTTGTTGCTCTCGTTGCAGCAGAAGCACCGTTGCCAAAATGAGGAGGAGCTGATTGCGTTGCGTGACCGTGTGCGTCGGGAATTGGCCGCCATCACCCACGCCGACGAGGCCATCACGGCCGCCGAGGAGGCGGTACAGGAGGCCCAAAAGGCGACATTGGAGGCCGCCACTACGCTCCACAACGCCCGCCAAGCGGCCGCACCCGCCTTTGCAAAACGTATCATCGAGACCCTGCGTCAGCTCGGTATGGCCGACACGCAGTTTGAGGTGCGCCTTACCCCCTGCGAAGCCGGTCCCTCGGGGATGGATCGTGTGGAGTTCCTCTTCACGGCCAACCGCACCACCTCGCTGCAGCCCATCGAGCGTATCGCTTCGGGCGGTGAGTTGTCACGTGTGATGCTCTCGCTGAAGGCCCTCTTAGCCGAGTCGATGCAGCTGCCGACCATCCTCTTCGACGAGATTGATACGGGTGTCTCGGGACGCATTGCCGATGCAATGGGCGAGATTATCGCCCGCCTCTCACAGCAGATGCAGGTGGTCGATATCACCCACCTGCCGCAGGTCGCCTCGAAGGGCGAGAGCCACTTTGTGGTCTATAAGAGCGAGGGGCGCACCCACCTGCGCCGTCTTACGTCGGAGGAGCGCACCACCGAGATTGCCAAGATGTTGTCGGGTGCCGAGATCACCGAGGCTGCCCTCTCGCAGGCCCGCATTCTGTTGAAAAAGTCGTAACCCATCGTGTGGCGTAGTTACCTATATCTTATTATAGCCATCGCTTTGGAGGTGGCGTGGGCGATGCTCTTGAAGTACACCGAGCAGTTCACCCGCCCCGTAGCCACCATCTGCACGTTGGTGGCCTACTTTGGGGCGTTGTACTTCCTGATGCTGACCCTGAAGACGATGCCCGTCGGACTGGCCTATGCCCTTTGGGCGGGCACGGGAATGGTCCTGATTGCCCTGCTGGGGGCGACACTGCACAAGGAGCAGTTGGATGCTCCGGCCATCATCGGGCTCTCACTTATCGTGGCAGGTGTGCTGATTATCAACCTCTTCTCGAAGTCGGTATCACACTAAAAAGGCGCAGCAAACGAACGAAGGCAAGGCGGGAGAAAAGATTTTTTCGTTTTTTCTTGCACCACGAAAAAAAATCATTTATATTTGCACTCCGATTGGCGATGAGTCGGTCGTATATGGTGGATGTAGCTCAGTTGGTTAGAGCGTCGGATTGTGGTTCCGAAGGTCGTGGGTTCGAGCCCCATCTTCCACCCCTCTTTTTAGAGTAGTTGCTCGGTAAGCGGTTGGTTCAACCGCTTATTTTTTTTGTGGCTACACATCTGTGCAAGCACCATTTATCACCCTCCCCAAAAACCACAGCAGCCTACGGTTTGGTGTTCTCAAAAATAATCGTATCTTTGTAGAAACCAACCTTAAAACTATGTATCGAAGACTCCTCGGGTGGCTTTTGCTGCCGTTGCTTGTGCTGTTGTCGGGATGCGGCAGGCAGAGCGATGCTCCCCAAACAAAACGGATGGCCGTCGTGATCTCGACGCTCAACAATCCCTGGTTTGTCCTGCTGGGCGAATCGGCCAAGACCCGAGCCGAAGAGCTGGGCTACGAAGCGGTCATCTTCGACTCGCAAAACAACTCCTCGAAGGAGACCGAACATTTCGACAACATCATTGCCGCAGGCTACTCGGCCATCCTCTTCAACCCCACCGATGCCGATGGGTCGGTCGTGAATGTCAAGGCAGCCCAAGCGGCCGAGATTCCCGTCTTCTGTATGGATCGTGAAATCAACGCCCGCAACCTGGCAACCTGCCAAATCCTCTCGGACAACTTCTCGGGCTGTGTCGAGATTGGCAAGGAGTTTATCCGCACCGTCGGCCGCGAGGGCAAGTATGCCGAACTGCTGGGGTTGGTGGGTGACAACAACACCTGGAACCGCTCCAACGGCTTCCACACCGTTGTGGACAACTTCCCCGGGTTGGAGATGGTGGCCCAACAAAGTGCCGACTTCGACCGCAACACAGCGATGATGGTGATGGAGTCGATCCTCCAGGCACACGGCGACATTGTGGGAGTCTTCTGCGGTAACGATGCTATGGCGATGGGGGCCTATCAGGCCATTCTGGCTGCCGGCAAAGCCGACCAAATCAAAATCTTCGGATTCGATGGCGAACGGGATGTCATCAACGCCATCCGTGACGGTAAAATCGTCGCCACCGGGATGCAATCGCCCGTCTTGATGGCCCGCACGGCAGCCGAGTTTGCCCACCGTTTCCTCTCGGGCGATCGAGATTTTGCCCGCAAGATACCCATTGCCGTGCACGCCGTCACACGTGATAATGTCGAACAATTTTTGGAATAAAACCCTCAAGAGTGATGAAACGCTATCGGAAAATCCTGCTTGGGGCCTTGGCCCTGCTTGCTGTGGCCGCCCTCTCCATCAAGGTGGAGCCGCTCAACGAGCGTATCCAAAAAGAGTTTGACCCGACGCAGCACGTAGCCCGATTCTGGACAGAGGAGCTACCCAAACTCCTTGACGGCGACCGGGTGGTCGATGCCGACCTGTTTCGCGAGGAGCTGAAACACAACCGCCGCTTCCTGATCGAACGCTACGGCCTCACGCTCGGCATCGGGGCCCCCTACTCGCTCCTGCTCGGCGGCGAGTTCGAGGTGGTGGAGGTGGGCGAAGAGCTGACCACCCTCCGCACCGCCGCTCAAACCGAATTGGCGATGCGCACCGCCTACATCTTCGGCAACACGGTGCGTGAAGCCTCGGGCTCATTCTCGATCGACGACTACGAAAACACGATGGATTTCAACCACATCTCGGCCGCCCTGAATCGTTGCGTCATTGAGCGGGTCATCACCCCCATCCTCCCCTCGCTCGGCGCAGGGGCACGCTTGCGTGTGGTAGGAGCGGTCGATCTGCCTGCCGAGGGGATGCCCAAAGGGCTTTTTGAGTTGATTCCGCTTCAAATCACCCCCCTCGAATCATGGAGCCGATAAGCGATAAAATCATCTATGCCGCCCACCGCATCACCAAGCGTTGGCCGGGTGTCGTAGCCCTTGACGGGGTCGATTTTCACATCTATGCAGGACGTGTAAATGCCGTTGTGGGTGAGAACGGAGCGGGGAAATCGACCCTGATGAATATCCTCTGCGGCGTCTATGACAGCTACGAAGGGGAACTTCGCCTCGACGACCAACCCATCCGCTTTGCCTCCACGGCCGAGGCCCAACGGGCTGGCATTGCGATGGTGCATCAGGAGCTGAACCTCATTCCGCAACTCAACGTGGCCGAAAACATCTTTTTGGGACGTGAGCCGCTGAATCGATGGGGAGCCATCGACTACAAACGTATGCACCGTGAGGCGCAGCAGTGGCTCGCAAAGGTCGGTTTCGAGGCCGACAGCCACACCCTGTTGAGCGACTTGAAGGTGGGCGAACAGCAGTTGGTCGAGATTGCCAAGGCCCTCTCGCTTCGCTCTCGTGTGATGATCTTCGACGAGCCGACCTCGTCACTCTCCGAGGCGCAGACCGAGGCGCTCTTCCGTCAAATCGAACAGCTGAAGGCCGAGGGGGTGGGCATCATCTACATCACCCACAAGATGGATGAGTTGAGCCGCCTGGCTGACTATGTCACCGTGTTGCGTGACGGCCATCTGATTGCCGAGCATCGGGTCAAAGAGACCACCACCGAGGAGATTGTCCGCCTGATGGTGGGGCGTGAGCGTCGTGACCTCTTTGTCAAGGGGGAGCACCCGAGAGGCGAATTGGCCCTGGAGGTGTGCGGCCTTTCGTTGGAAAAGGCGGTACAGAATCGCACGCTGAGATTGGAGAACATCTCCTTCTCGCTCTATCGGGGCGAGGTGTTGGGCATCTACGGGTTGATGGGTGCCGGACGCACGGAGATTGTCGAGAGCCTCTTCGGCCTGCACGGCGACCAAGCCCGAGGGGTGTTGCGCATCGGGGGGCGGGAGCTGCTACCCCACTCGCCCCGCGAGGCGATGGATGCAGGCATTGCCCTCATACCCGAGGACCGCAAACGGGATGGGCTGGTGCTCGGGATGGACATCGAGCAGAACATCTCGTTGGCTTCGCTCTTCGAGTTGGTACGCCACGGAGCCATCGACCGCACCCGAGAGCAGGCCGACTCGGAGCATTATCGAAGTGAGCTGGCCATCAAATCCCATTCGGGAAGGCAGCTGACAGGCGAATTGAGCGGCGGAAATCAACAAAAGGTGGTCTTAGCCAAGATGTTACGCCCCCGCCCGCAAGTGTTGCTTTTGGACGAGCCGACCCGAGGCATCGACATCGGCGCCAAGTCCGAGGTCCACGCAGTGCTTCAGGGCCTGGCAAAAGAGGGCATAGGCATCAT
>CALAQA010000024.1:0-15270 GCA_937889065.1 uncultured Alistipes sp. | reverse complement strand
ATACTCCCACTCACGGCCGATGATGGGCAGCGATTGAATCTTCGTAAGGTTGATGTCGTAGAACGACAATACGGTCAGAATTTTCGAGAGTGAGCCCTGGGTGTGGGGCAGCGTGAAGAGGAACGAGGCCTTGTTAAGACTCTCCTTATCAATCGGATATTGCCCCTCGTGGGCCAACATCAAAAAGCGGGTGAAGTTGTGTGGGTTGGTCTCGATGGCGGGGGCCAGAATCTCCAATCCGTACATCCGTGCCGCATCGGCTCCGCAGATGGCGGCCGTATGGCGCAGTTGCCCCTGCTGAATCTCACGGGCCGATCCGGCCGTGTCGTCACGCTCGACGATGCGGGCGTGGGGCAGTCGTTTCAGAAATTCACCGCACTGCATCAGGGCGATGGGGTGCGAACGCACCTCCTCGATTTGGTCGATCGTTTCGCCCGGCAGGGCACACAGCACGTGCGAGATGCGAATCTTCTCCTCGCCGATGATCTGCATACCGCTCTTGTGCAGCAGTTCGTGGTTCGGCAAGAGCGAGCCGGCGATGGTGTTCTCGATGGCCGCCACGCCCAACAGTTGCTGATCGGCTTGCAGGCGGTCAAACAACACTTCAAAATTGTCACACTCGACCACCTCGATTTCGTCGCCGAAGAAGCGGTGGGCGGCCGTCTCGTGGAAGCACCCTGCAATGCCTTGTATGGTTACTCGTCTCATTTCGGTTTTCAGTAAAAATCCCACTCTTGCGTGGGCAGGAGCGGGATTTTTCGTTTCGTATTACTTGGTTAGCACATACGCACCATCTCGCCCCTTTTCGTCGCAAAAAAGAAGTAAAAAAAGCCGTATGCAAAAAATCGTGTCATAATCTTCTTGGCAAAGATAGCGAAAGAATTGAAACTTACAAATCGTAAGGCCGCTTTTTTTGCTTTCAGACCCTATTTTCGCCCCTCGAAGTAGAAGGTTGAGTAGGCCCAGCCGCACGCATCGTAGAGCAAACGGTGACGCTCCATACGTGGACGCAGCGTGGTGGGGTTGCGGCGCGAGGTGGCCCACTGCACCTCCGAGATGGCCGCCAGACGGGGCAGCAACATCCGTTGCAGGTGGTTGTAGGTCTTGATATACTCGCTCCAGATGTTGCACTGGATGCCGATGATGTTTTTGCGTTCGGCCTCGTTCAACCCCTCGTACGGGTCCCAGCCGTAGATGCCATCGACCGATACCCAACCGCCAATGGCCAACTCCTCGCCCTCCTGACTTTGGGTTTGGTAGAAGTTCAGGTAGCAGAAATCCATCGGGGTCATAATGGCCTGATTGCCGCATTGAGCGGCATAGATGCCTCCCTGCGTACCCTGCCACGACATCACCGTAGCGGTGGGCGAGACGCCACCTGCCAAGATGTCGTCCCAGCCGATGATGCGCCGACCCCGCTCATTCAAGAAATGCTCGATGCGGTTCGTGAGGTAGCTTTGCAACTGATTCTCGGCCGTGCGGGTCTCGCTCTCGTCTTTGAGCCCCAACTCGCGGATGCGGGCCTGGCAGTGGGGACACGACTCCCAACGCTCCTTGGGACACTCGTCACCACCGATGTGGATATACTCCGAGGGGAAGAGGTCGATGACCTCCGTCAGCACATTTTCGAGAAATTCGTAGGTCGTCTCCTTGCCGGCACACAGCACCTCGGGCGAGACACCCCAATGACGCCACACCTTGACATCCTGTTCGTTACACCCCAACCAGGGCAGAGCGTGCAGGGCCGCTTGCGAGTGGCTCGGCATCTCGATTTCGGGGATGATGGTGATGTAGCGGTCGGCGGCATAGGCCACCACCTCGCGAATCTGCTCCTGCGTGTAGAAGTAGGGCCCGTAGGGGGTGCCGTCGTAGGTGGTTGAGCGCAGGCAGTGGCCGATAAGGGTCTCCTCACGGGCGGCGCCTCGGGCGGTGAGTTCGGGGTAGCGTTTGATCTCGATGCGCCACCCCTGGTCATCGGTCAGGTGCCAATGGAAGCGGTTGAGTTTGTGGGCGGCCAACATATCGATGTAGCCCTTCACCTCTTCGACCGTGAAGAAGTGGCGTGATACATCGAGGTGAGCACCTCGGTACGAGAAGTTGGGACTGTCCTCCACCGTGCAGCAGGGAATCGAATCTCGGTGCTGAGTCACCAACTGACGCAACGACTGCAACCCGTAATAGACACCGGCTGCCGAGCCGCCCTCGATGCAGATTTCGGTGGGCGAAATCGTCATCCGATACCCTTCGTCGGGCATTTGTCGATTGCAATTCAGCCGAATACCGCCCCGACGCAGGGTCGCCTTGCGAGCCTTTTTCAGGGGGAGGATCGTTGCCACCTCCTCGACAAAGCGGGCGGCGGGATTCCACAGCTCATCGGCCACATAAATTGGTGTCGAGGGACTTAAAACAAAGTGTCCCTCTTCGAGGGTGATGATGGTGGGTTGGGGTAGAATCGAGACGGTGTCGTTGTGGGCAGCTGCACTCAGTGCAACCACACAACAAACGAGGGCCGTCATCCAACGAAATGAGCGTGCCATAGTGGGTAAGTAGTTCGGTAAAAGCAGGTTATCTCTTCTTGCCTCGGAGGATGGCTTTGAGGGCGTAGCGGCGGTCACGACGAGCAATGAAGCCCCCCAGACGCTTCGCACCGGCCAGCTGGGTGTAGTAGTTGTCCCACCCTCGCAACTCGCCATAGCGTCCCAGAATGTAGGTATAGGCGGTCATCGGGCAGGTGATGCGGCGCAGGTTGTGCAGGCTCTCGCTGCGGGTCAGCTGCCGCCCTCGGAAGTTCATACGGTTGATGTCGATCAGCTCGAAGTGGTAGTTTCCCTTCGGATCGACCTTCCATTGGGTGTTGCCGTTGTTGAAGTCGCCGTGCTCAACCCCCTTTTCGTGCAACATCACCGTAAAGGCGGCAAAGGCATCGAGTGCCCGAGGGGTGTCGCCCGCAGGAAAATTGTTGGTCAATTCCGACAGGGGCTCGAAGTCCGAGAAGCGGGTGATGAGGTAGGTTTCCCGAATCAGCCCACCGCTGTAATCCTCCCGCCAACCAATCGGCTCGGGGGTGGGAATGCCGAGGCGGCACAGCTCCGAGGCGTGCTCGTAGGCACGACGGGCTTTGCTCTTGCGCAGGTGGCCGTAGAAGAGGGCATTCAGCCCCGAAGGCTTGCGGAAACGCTTGACGGTAATCTTCTCGCCCTCCACCTCGAAGGCACGGATGGTATTGCGACCCTGAAAAATCAACTCGCCTTGGTCAAAGTGGTCGGGCAACTCGGCGATGAACGAGCGAAAAGGCTCAAAACGGGGGTTAATCTCAAACTTCATAGTGCAAAGATAATGAAAAAGACCATCCAACGGACAGTCTTTCTCATTTTTAGTCGTTTATTTCGCCTATTTGAAGAGCGAGCAGGCGATACCCATCTCCAAACCACGCAGCTCGGCCAGGCCACGCATACGGCCATAGCACGAATAACCGGGGTTGGATTTGCGGTTCAAATCGTCGCACATCTGATGGCCGTGGTCGGGACGCATCGGAATCGAACGCTGGTACTTCTGCTGAATCTCCAAGAAGGCCTTCATCACCTCGTACATCGGCACGTCACCCTCCAAGTGGTTGTCCTCCTGGAAGTTGCCATCGGCGTCACGGCGGGTCGAACGCAGATGCACGAAGCCTACACGCTCGCCGAACTCACGCATAATGGCGGGCAGGTCGTTGTCGGCACGCACACCGAACGAACCGGTGCAGAGGCACAGACCGTTCGATTTGTTGGGCACGGCGGCAATCAGCTTGCGGAAATCCTCGGCCGTGGACATAATGCGCGGCAGACCCAGAATCGGGTAGGGGGGATCGTCGGGGTGGATGACCATCTCGGCACCTACCTCGTCGGCTACGGGGCAGATTTCGCTCAGGAAGTAGATCAGATTCGAGCGCAGCGTCTCGGCATCGACATCCTTGTAGCGATCCAACGCTTGGCGGAACTGCTCGATGGTGAAGCTCTCCTCGGCACCCGGCAGACCGGCAATCATATTGCGGGTGATGAGCTCCTTCTCGGCCTCGTCCATCGCCTCGAAGCGGGCCTTGGCACGGGCCTGCTCCTCGGGGGTGTACTCCGTTTTGGCGGCCTCACGCTGCAGGATGAAGAGGTCGAAGGCCATAAAGGCGGCACGCTCGAAGCGCAGTGCCTTCGAACCATCCTCGACCGTGAAGGCAAGGTTCGTGCGGGTCCAGTCCAGCACGGGCATAAAGTTGTAGGTGATGCACTTGATGCCGCAGGCGGCCAGGTTGCGAATCGACTGCTTGTAGTTTTCGATGTAGAGCTGGTAGTTGCCCTCACGGGTCTTGATGTGCTCGTGTACGGGCACCGACTCTACCACCGACCAGGTCATCCCATACTCGGCAATCATTGCCTGGCGTTTTTGAATCTCCTCGACGGTCCATACTTCGCCGTTGGGAATGTGGTGCAGGGCGTGTACAATATCCGTTGCACCTGCCTGACGGATATTCGAGAGCGTTACGGGGTCATTCGGGCCATACCAACGCCACGATTGTTTGCAAAGATACATAGTTTTAATTCTATTTAGGTTTTTGTTTTTATGCGGCACCTTTCCGCCTTCCCTCGCACAGCCCGAATGGGCGGTACCCGATGTACAGCCCATCCGTGCCGGACTTCACGAAAGCGAAAATCTGCTCGCCTAAAATCCAAAAATTGGTTTGTGAAATCAGTTTTTATGCGGCACCTTTCCGTTTTCCCTTGCACAGCCCGAATGGGCGGTACCCGATGTACAGCCCATCCGTGCCGTACTTCACGAAAGCGAAAATCTGCTCGCCTACAATCCCGAAAATGGTTGTTGTGTTATCTGTTAATTTTGAATTCTTAATTTTGAATTTTGAATTAGATGCTGAAAGCATCAAAACCTCCATCCACCACGACAACCGTACCGCTTACGGCCTTCGAGGCATCCGAAGCCAGCCACTGCAGTGTACCCACCAGCTCATCGGGCTCCAAGAAACGGCCATAGGGGGTGTGGCTCAGAATGGTGTGCGAACGGGGCGTGAGCGACCCATCGGGGTTGGTCAGCAGGGCACGGTTCTGGTTCGTCAGAAGGAAGCCCGGTGCAATGGCATTGACACGCAGACCGTCGCCGAATTTGATGGCCAGCTCGCCACACAGGTACTTCGTCCAGTTCGACACGGCTGCCTTGGCTACGCCGTAACCGGCTACACGGGTGAGCGGACGCAGAGCCGACTCGGACGAGAAGTTGATAATCGAGCCGCACTTCTTCTCCACCATGGCTTTGGCGAAGACCATCGTCGGCAGAATCGTACCAAAGAGGTTCAGCTCGGTGCAGAGCTTCACGGCCTCGACATCCAGGTCGAAGATCGTCTGGTCGGGCTGCACCGTGGCACGGGCCATATTGCCACCGGCGGCGTTGAGCAGGATGTCGATGGTGCCATACTTGGCCATGATGTCGGTGTAGTTCTGCTCCAACACCTCCTTGTCCAACACGTTGGTAGCAAAGAAGCAGGCCTCGCCACCCTCGGCTTTGATCTCCTCGATGAGCTTCTCGGCCACCTCGCGGGTGCGCTCCAAATCCAGCAGCACCACCTTGGCGCCCTGCTCGGCGAAATGCTTTACGATGGTCGAACCCAAAATGCCACAGGCACCGGTCATTACGACCACCTTGCCCTCTACGCTAAATAAATTTTTCATACCGTCTATCTACGTTTTATTATTAGTATTTGTCGTTTTACTCCAAGAACGTGCCACCCTGCGGGCTTCGTATGGCGGCCACGCAAAATCCATCCTACAAATATAACCATTTTCTTTCGAAAAAACGATGAAAAATTCATTTTTAATACTTTCTTTTTAGGAATGAAATGTGTATCTTTGTGGCGCAAAACGGACTATAAGCATTAAATCCATAAAATTTAACTTTTTACAACTATGCAAATTGTAGAGATTCACGCAAGAGAGATCCTTGATTCGCGCGGTAACCCGACGGTTGAGGTAGAGGTACGCACCGTATCGGGTGCTTTCGGTCGCGCTGCTGTTCCCAGCGGTGCTTCGACGGGTGAGAACGAGGCGCTGGAGCTTCGTGACGGCGACAAGGGTCGCTACCTGGGCAAGGGCGTTGAGAAGGCCGTTAAGAACGTTAACGAGGTAATCGCCCCCGCCATCATCGGTATGAACGTATCGGATCAGGTAGGTATCGACAAGGCGATGATCGCCCTCGACGGTACGGCTACCAAGTCGAACCTGGGTGCCAACGCCATCCTCGGCGTATCGCTGGCCGTAGCTCACGCTGCTGCCGACTACTTCGGTATGCCCCTCTATCGCTATATCGGTGGTGCCAACGCCAAGACGCTGCCCGTTCCGATGATGAACATCATCAACGGTGGTTCGCACTCGGATGCCCCCATCGCATTCCAGGAGTTCATGATCCGTCCCGTAGGCGCTTCGTCGCTCAAGGAGGGTGTTCGTATGGGTGCCGAGGTATTCCACAACCTGAAGAAGGTGCTCCACGCTCGCGGCCTCTCGACGGCTGTAGGTGATGAGGGTGGTTTCGCTCCCGCATTGGAGGGTACCGAGGATGCACTGGATTCGATCATCAAGGCTATCGAGGCTGCAGGTTATGTTCCCGGTAAGGATGTAATGATCGGTATGGACTGCGCTTCGTCGGAGTTCTACAAGGACGGCATCTACGACTACACCAAGTTCGAGGGTGAGAAGGGCGCAAAGCGCACCTCGAAGGAGCAGGTTGAGTACCTGAAGGGTCTGGTTGAGAAGTACCCCATCGACTCGATCGAGGACGGTATGTCGGAGAACGACTGGGAGGGTTGGCAGCTGCTGACCGCCGAGATCGGTGACAAGTGCCAGCTGGTAGGTGACGACCTCTTCGTAACCAACGTGGAGTTCCTCAAGAAGGGTATCGAGCTGGGTTGCGGTAACTCGATTCTGATCAAGGTTAACCAGATCGGTTCGCTGACCGAGACCCTCGATGCTATCGAGATGGCTCACCGTGCAGGTTACACCTCGGTAACGTCGCACCGTTCGGGTGAGACCGAGGATGCTACCATCGCCGACATCGCCGTGGCTACCAACTCGGGTCAGATCAAGACCGGTTCGCTGTCGCGTTCGGACCGTATGGCCAAGTACAACCAGCTGATCCGCATCGAGGAGGAGCTCGGTGAGGAGGCTGTTTATGGTTATACCAAAGTCTATCGCAAGTAATTTTTGAAAACGACAACCCGGGCTGTTTTGTCGTTACGCTTGCCTTTGAAATCCTCACATACGTCAGTATGCTCCGGTTTCAACGACTTCGCAAGCCTAAAAACAGCCTCGGCTATCCGTTTTCAAGGGTAGTAGAAGGTCGCTCGATTGTGGGCGACCTTCCTTGTATGTCTAAAATGGCTTTTTTGTAAGGTATGTTGGCAATGTTTGTGGGTGTGCTGATTCCGGCTTTGGTGTGGGGCGCGATTGCGATCTTTGTGCGTCGCCATCCCGAAACGATGGCGGGCTATAATACCATGCCGCGCAAGAAGCGGGAGAGGATCGATCTTCATCGCATCGGTCGCCTGGTGTCGAATGGGATGTATGTCGGTATCCCCTGTATGCTGCTTGCTCCCCTGATGCCGACCAAGGGGCTCTTTATGACGATGCTGGTTTGGATCCCCGTCGGCTTGCTCGTCGCCGTAGCGATTTATGTAAATCTCTCAGCCAAGAAGTTCGAAAAGGAGGGGTAGACCATGCCAGATAAGGCCTTATGAGGTGGAAAGATAGCCTTTCTACGAAAAATATTCATGGATAATTTGGTTTTCCTGAAAACATTCTCTACCTTTGTCGCGCTTAAGCAAATAACACATTAAAACAAAAACGCAAATGAAAAAGGGTATTCATCCGGAGAATTATCGTTTGGTGGCATTCAAGGATATGTCGAATGACCACGTGTTTTTGTGTCGGTCCGCCGTTTCGACGAAAGAGACTATTGAGGTGAACGGCGAAACCTATCCCGTGTATAAGATGGAGATCTCGAACACGTCGCACCCGTTCTATACGGGTAAGATGAAGCTCGTAGATACCGCCGGTCGCGTCGATAAGTTTATGAGCCGCTACGCAAAGCGCTACGATAAGAAGGCTGCGAAGTAATCTACGTGTGCTTCGCCAAAACGATGATGGGTCGCACACTGCGGCCCATCATTTTTTTGCAACCTCCCCATCCACCCGCTTTCACCCATTCTGCAAACCCATTCGTCTATTATATATAAATATAGGTATATGAAAAATCTGCTTGTATTGCTTGCCGTACTGACGATGCTGCTCAGCTCGTGCGTAAGCAAAAAGACCAACGAGGCCACCATCTCGCAGCGTGATTCGCTCGAGCAGGTGGTACGTGCCAAGGATTCGCTCATCGAGGCGGTCTTTGCCGACATCAACGCCATTTCGGAGAACCTCGCGGCCATCAAGGCCCGCGAGAACATCATTACGGCCGTTGATCCCGAGGGTATTCGCCGCCCCATCGACCAGATCAACAGCGACATCGCCGCCATCGACAAGCTCCTTGAGGAGAATCGTGAGCGTCTGGATGCCCTGCAAAAGACTGCGGCTCAGCTGCGTCGTGCCAATCTGAAAATTTCGTCGCTCGAGAACCTGATTAAGGAGCTGCGCGGCCAGATTGAGGACAAGGACGACGAGATTCGTTCGCTGCACGCCCGCCTGACGGAGGTAACCGTCGAGATGGAGCAGTTGGAGGAGCGTCTGACCGAGGAGATTGAGGTGAAGACCACCCAGGTCGATTCGCTCACCACCACCTCGGTGACCCTCGACGAGCAACTCAATTCGGTCTATTACATCGTGGGCCAGGAGAAGAAGCTGCGTGAGGCACAGATTATCGACAAGCGCGGTTTCATTGGTCGCACGCTGACCACCAGCGAGAACAACAGCCTCGACTTCTTTATGAAGACCGACTCGCGCGAACTGGTCGAGGTTCCCATCCGCCAGAAGCGTGTCACGGTCGTAACGTCGCACCCCGAGGGTTCGTACCAGCTCATTATGGCCGATAAGGTGGTCTTGAAGCTCGTTATCACCGATCCCGTTCGCTTCTGGGAGTCGTCGAAGGTGCTGATTGTGAGCTATAAATAGCCGTTTCATCCACTCATATAGAGGCTTCATTGCTTGTTTTTGGCAGTGAAGCCTCTTTTTTGTGTCGTTACGAATAGACGAAAAATCGGTCAAAAAAGGAAAAAAATGACCAAAAAGTGAAAAAATAATGCAAATTGATTGCGGTTTCAATAAAAAACGTTAATTTTGTTTAATAAAGTGTCCGCTATGTGCGGCTGCGAACAGAATTGAACACAACTCAACAAACCTAATTATTAACTAACAAACACTTCTATGAAAAACTTTACACTCAAGTTTGTCCTGACCTTCGTGTTGGGCTTGGGCCTGGCTTTCGTTGCTGAGGCTCAGACTGTAAAGGGAGTCGTGAAGGACGCTGCCGGTGAGCCTGTGATTGGTGCCGCCGTTATCGTCGAAGGTACGACTCTTGGTACGAGTACCGGTATTGACGGTTCGTACTCGCTGAATGTGCCCGATGCAAAGAAGAACACGATCGTTGTTTCTTACATCGGTATGGCAGAGCAGCGCATCGCTGTTGCCGGTAAATCGACCATCGACGTAGTCCTGGCTGAGGATGCCACGGGTATCGAGGATGTAGTCGTGATCGGTTACGGTACGGTAAAACGTCGCGATTTGACCGGTTCGGTGGCTTCGGTAACGGGTGAGAAGCTCGCTGCCAACCCCGTAGCCAACATCGCACAGGCCCTCCAGGGTCAGCTCCCCGGTGTGCAGGTTACCTCGCAGGACGGTCGTCCCGGTGCCGGTATGGCTATCCGCGTGCGTGGAGGTGGTTCGATTACGCAGTCGAACGAGCCGCTCTTCATCGTGGACGGTGTGCAGGTAAGCGATATTTCGGACATCCCGGCCGACAACATCGAGTCGATCGATGTACTGAAGGATGCTGCTTCGACGGCTATCTATGGTGCTCGTGGTGCTAACGGTGTTATCCTCGTTACGACGAAGGGTGGCCAGAAGGAGTCGAAGACCACCGTACGCTACAACGGCTACTACCAGATCAAGTCGAAGCCCGAGATGTTGGACGTGCTTGACGCTTACGACTATGTGCTCTACACCTGGTCGCAGGGTCTGGAGACCGGTCCGGGTTATGCTGACAACGTAGCCAAGTATTTCGGCCTGGGTTCGCAGTATGGCAACAACCTGGAGAAGTACAAGAACGTGAAGGCTCACAACTATGTAGATGACCTGATGGAGACCGCCTATGCCCACAGCCACGACGTTTCGCTGCAGGCAGGTAACGACAAGACCAACCTCTACGCTACGGTGAACTACCTCGAGGACGAGGGTATCCGTATCAAGTCGGGCTTCCGTCGTTGGGGTGCCAACATCAAGTTCTCGCACAAGCTGGCTAAGACGCTGACCTTCGACGCCGACGTTCGTTACTCGGACGTGAAGCGTGAGGGTACGCAGTACGGCCTCTCGACCTCGGCTTATCAGTATCGTCCGATCGACAATCCGTTCGGTGAGGATCTGGAGTCGCACATGGGTCAGGGTGGTGCCAACGTATCGTCCTCGATGAACCCGCTGGCTGTGATTGACAACTACACCGAGATTGCTACCCACCAGCGCATCCGCGCTCGCGGTGGTCTGACCTGGCAGCCCGTGAAGGGCCTGACGGCTAAGTCGGAGATCTCGCTCAACCGCAACTGGTCGGAGACCCAGACGTGGGATGCAGGTTCGGAGGCTTCGGCCAACGCCTACAACACCGCTAAGCTCTCGAAGGGTAACGGTTACGGCCTGCGTTGGGCTACGACCGTGAACTACGAGGTTCAGGGCCTGGGTGAGGACCACTCGCTGTCGGTACTGGTTGGTAACGAGATTCTGGCTTCGAAGTCGAACAGCTCGGCCTTCACCGGTTACGACTATCCTTCGGAGTTCACGATGGACGACGCCTTCGGTATGATGAATATGTACGGTACGGGTGGCTTCAAGACCAGCGGTTCGCTCTCGACCTGGTCGAACTCGATCGGTACCCCTTCGAAGACCGTTTCGTGGTTTGGTCGTGCCAACTACTCGTACAAGGGTAAGTATCTGTTGACCGCCACGTTCCGTGCCGATGCTTCGTCGAAGTTCGCCGAGAACAACCAGTGGGGTTACTTCCCCGCAGCTGCTGCCGCTTGGCGCATCTCGGATGAGGCCTTCATGGAGAACACGCGCGATTGGCTGGACAACCTGAAGCTCCGTGTATCGTATGGTACGTCGGGTGCCGATAACATCAGCCCCTCGCTGTGGCAATCGACCTGGAAGACCGGTACGAATGCTGCCGGTGAGACCATCTACCTGCCCGGTGATATGCAGCCGAATCCCGACCTGAAGTGGGAGACGACCGTATCGCGTAACATTGGTTTGGACTTCAGCTTCTGGAATGGTCGCCTGCGTGGTGCCATCGATGGCTACTGGAACTCGACCAACGACATCCTGATGAAGGTTCCGACCGACGCATCGTCGGGTTACTCGTACCAGTTCCGCAACGTTGCCGAGACCTCGAACAAGGGTATTGAGGTAGCTTTGGGTGCCGACCTGGTTCGCAAGAAGGACTTCAACTTGTCGCTCAATGTAACCTACAGCTTCAATAAGAACAATATCGAGGCTATCGACGACGACGCTCTGGCTGATGCTCACACCAATTGGGGTTCGACGGCTCGCTTCCCGAACTACGACTACGTGATCCGCGTGGGTCAGCCCGTAGGTACGGTAATGGGCTTCGAGGCCGATGGTTTCTACACCACCGACGACTTCACCTATGCTGACGGCGTTTACACGCTGAAGCCGGGTGTACCCGATATCACCGCATCGCTCGTATCGTATCAGAACACCGATCTTGGCAAGCACGTTGCCGAGGGTCAGCTGGCTTATCCCGGTATGCCGAAGTTCAAGGATCTGGACGGCAACGGCGTTCTCGACCTGTCGGACGAGACGATCGTAGGCGAGATGATGGCAAAGCACACCGGTGGTTTCACCCTGAATGGTAACTACAAGGGTCTGGACTTCTCGGCTGCCTTCACCTATCAGATTGGTGGTAAGGTTTACAACGCCAACGCAATGCACTCGCTGTGGGGTAACAAGGATAACAACCTGGGTGCCAACCACCTTGCTCTGGTTTCGGATTGCTACAAGATCTACGGTGTAGATGGCAACGGTGACCTGGGTCTGGTTTGGGATCCCGCACAGCTCGACGCTATGAACCAGAACGCATCGCAGCCGATGGCTCACTCGCAGTTCGGTTTGGTATCGTCGGATTTCATCGAGGATGCTTCGTACCTGCGTCTGCAGAACCTGACCGTAGGTTACTCGTTCCCCTCGAAGTGGCTCAAGAAGATCAAGATCGAGAAGCTGCGTATCTACTTCACCGGTTCGAACCTCTTCTGCCTGACCGGCTACTCGGGTCTGGATCCCGACGTGAACACCGGTTCGGGTGGTGTGGATGGTTTCCCGACCCCCAACTACGATTACAATGCTTATCCCAAGACGCGTACCTACACGTTCGGTCTTAATGTTACGTTCTAATCCTAAAACGAGATTATAGCTATGAAAAAGATATTTTATTCTGCGCTTTGTGTAGCTGCACTTGCAACTACCTCGTGCAGCGATTTCTTGGAGACTTCGTCGCCCTCGGTTGTGGATGGTGACTTCGTCTTCTCGAACATGACGACGGCTCGCGCGGCTATGGACGGTACCTACGAGGCCTTCCGCGATGCCATTCAGAACGACCTCTTTGGTGACGGTTTCTACTACGCTATGGACGTTACCGGTTCCGATATCGAGCGTCACCCCGAGTCCTATACGGCTCAGTTGCCTCGTCACGAACCAGAGTGCTTCTACGTGAACGGTACGGTAACGGGTAGCTATGTTGCTACGGGTTACCAGAAGGAGTCGCCCTCGAACGGCTATGCTCGTTCGTTTAACACCATCTCGAAGGCCAACGCCGTAATCTCGGCTATGGAGCAGATGGAGGGCTTTGAGGAGCAGATTGCTGCCGGTCAGCCGACCGACATTCTGAACCTCTACGGTGAGGCTGTTGCCATCCGCGCAACCTGCTACCGTGAGCTGATTAAGTACTATGGTGATGTTCCCTACAACGATACGTTCGGTGAGCCCGCCGGTGGTCTGGTAGGTCGTGACTCGATCTTCGAGGCCTGCTTGCAGGATCTGATCCGCGTCGAGCCGATTATGTATCGCCTGGGTGAGAAGGGTACCGATGCCAGCCAGATTTCGCGTACCTACGTGCAGGGTCTGATTGGTCGTATGGCCTTGGAGGCTGCCGGTTACCACACCCGTCGTTCGGATATCGTTTACCACGACATCGAGGGTAATGTTATCAACTTCGAGCAGAAGGGTAAGCCCAATGCTGCTGCCGAGAACGCCGTTTATGGCCGTCGTTCGGACTATAAGAAGTTCTACGAGATTGCCAAGACCTACTTCAAGGCTTGCTTGGACAACCCCGGTACGGCTAAGTTCCACCTGACGGATCCCCGTAAGAACGAGGCCAATCGTCAGTACAACAACCCCTACCAGTACTTCTTCGAGCAGATGCACGTTACCGGTGAGGAGAAGCTTGCTGATGAGTCGATCTACGAGATCGTGATGACGATGGGTTCGGGTAACGATGCACGTCCCTACTCGTTTGGTCGTCCGTCGGCCGGTGGTTCGAAGCTGTCGGCTAGCGCCGGTATGCCCTGTAAGAACTACGGTCAGGGTCGTATCAACCCCGCTTTCTACTATGGTATGTTCGATCCCAACGATATGCGTCGTGACGTATCGATCGCCGTTACGGGTAGCAAGGGTGACGGTTCGGAGAAACTGCTCCCCATTAAGCCCGGTTCGCAGTCGAACGGTGGTGGTCTGTCGCTCAACAAGTGGGATGAGAACCGCCAGGCTATGCCCTACACGGGTCAGCGTAAGTCGGGTATCAATGCTCCCTACATGCGTATGGCTGAGGTTTATCTGGGTTATGCAGAGGCTTGCGCCGTAACGGGTGACGAGGCTACCGCTAAGCAGTACCTGAAGATCGTTCGCGAGCGTTCGTTCCCCGCAGGTAAGGCTAACACCGATGCTTTCATTGCCAAGTATGCTACGCTGCAGGAGGCTATCATCGACGAGCGTGGTTTCGAGTATGCAGGTGAGGGCGATCGTCGCTACACGCTGATTCGCGCGGGCTTCATCGGCGAGAAGATTAAGGCCGTGAAGGAGCTGACGAAGAAGATGATCGACGGTCTGAAGGCCAACGGTTACTACGAGTTCGAGAACGGTAACGTGATTTCGGACTACGTATATACGAAGCTCGTTGACGGTAAGGAGGTTCTGGGCTATCGTCTGACGGCTCAGGCTTCGGAGGCCGAGTTGGCCGATCCCGCCAAGAAGGAGTTGGTTTATCCCTCGTGGCGTGGTCAGCACGACAACTGGGCAGAGGTTTGCGCAGCCGGTGGCTTCACCTATGCCGGTGCTACGAAGACCAACCTGGCTATCCAGGGTCTGTTCGAGAAGGTGGACGGCGAGGCTCTGAAGGCTGCCGGTTACACCGCCGAGGAGTGGGGTAAGGCCCTTGTCGATAACGAGGAGGACTACTACAACAAGTACTTCAACGGTTACGACTTCGAGACCGCTCCCGTTTATCTGTGGCCCTTCACGCCCAACGTAGTTGCAACGGGTGGTTTCCGCAACGGTTACGGTTTCCAGAACTAATTGGTTCGCTAACCTATAATAAAATGGGGGTCCCGCGCGGGGCCCTCATTTTTTTCGTCATACGGATAAAAAAAAGAGTGCAACCTTTTGTTTATTGTAAAAAGTTGCGTATATTTGCACCCGATTTCGCACCGATAATTTCGTGAGAATGATGCGGTAGCGGACAACGCTCTTTGAGAGATAAAAAAATATGAAAAATTTTCGCCAAAAATTTTGTCGATAAATTTTTTATATCTACTTTTGCAATCCGAAACGGTTAGAATATGCCGATGTAGCTCAGTTGGCAGAGCACTTGATTTGTAATCAGGCGGCCGTGGGTTCGAGTCCCTCCATCGGCTCAGTCGAGGAGAAGACGAATAAGGCAAGGCATCAATGGTGCCGATGAGCTGAATGGGAAGTTACCAGAGTGGCCAAATGGGGCAGACTGTAAATCTGCTGGTTTTTACCTTCGGTG
>CALAQA010000023.1:0-7149 GCA_937889065.1 uncultured Alistipes sp. | reverse complement strand
GGCGGGTGTCGTAACGGATGTGGCCCTGCGTATCAACCCCGATATCGACCCCAAGACCAACCACTGTATCGATACGGGTCAGGCCGACAGTAAGTTCGGTATTTCCTACGAAGAGATCCTCGAAAACGCCGAGCAGCTGAAGGCGTTGCAAAACCTGAAACTGATTGGTATTCACCTCCATATCGGCTCGCAGATTCGTGAGTTGCACGTCTTCGAGAATATGTGCAACAAGGTGAATGTGATTGTCGAGAATCTGGAGCGATTGGGCTTCTCGTTCCGCTTTGTTGATGTGGGTGGCGGCTTGGGTGTAAATTACGATGTGCCCGAGAATGAGCCTATTCCCAACTTTGCCTCGCTGTTTGCCATCATCCACAACCACCTCTCGGTGGGCGATCGTGAGGTCCACTTCGAGTTTGGTCGCGCCATTGTGGCCGAGTGTGGCGAGTTGATCTGCTCGGTGTTGTTCAACAAGACTACGGCTACGGGCCGCCGACTGCTGATCATCGACGCCTCGATGACCGAACTCATCCGTCCGATGCTCTACGGCTCGTACCACAACATCGAGAACATCACCTCCGACTCGGAGCTGACCTCGAAATACACCATCGTCGGCACGGCCTGCGAATCGACCGATGTCTTCCAGGAGAACGTGAGCCTGAAAAAGACCAAGCGTGGCGATTTGATTGCCATCAAGTCGGCCGGTGCTTACGGTATGTCGATGGCCTCGCGCTACAACCTGCACGACCTTCCCGGGGCTGTTTATAGCGACGAATTGCAGTAGTCTATGTGGCTGACCCTTGCCTTTGTGTCGGCGGCCCTGTTGGGTCTGTACGACGCTGCCAAAAAACAATCGCTCGCCGGCAACGCTGTGTTGCCGGTGTTGCTTTTGAATACCCTCTTTTCGACCCTCTTCTTTTCGCCGATGATTCTCTCGTCGGCCTTCTCGTTGGGCTGGTTCGAGGGGACCTTGCTTGATGCTCCGACGGGTACGCTGGAAGCTCACGCAATGGTTGTGCTGAAGTCTGTTATAGTATTGACATCGTGGATTTTCGGATACTTTGCCATTAAGCATCTTCCCATTACGATTGTTGGCCCGATTAACGCCACACGACCCATTATGGTCTTGGTCGGTGCGCTGCTGTTTTTCGGAGAACGGCTGAATCTCTATCAGTGGATTGGTGTGCTGTTGGGTGCCTTTTCGCTCTTCTTGTTGAGTCGTTCGAGCAAGCGTGAAGGGGTCGATTTCGGCCACAACATTTGGATTCTGATGGTGGCTCTTTCGGCCGTTACGGGGGCGGTGAGCGGCCTCTATGATAAGTTCATTATGAGCCGTCTGGAGCCGATCTTCGTGCAGAGTTGGTACAACCTCTATCAATTGCTGATGATGACCATTGTGGTGGCCCTTCTGTGGTATCCCCGCCGCCACAAAACCACCCCCTTTCATTGGTCGTGGGCCATTCCGCTTATCTCAATCTTCTGGAGTTATCTTTGGGACAATTTTAATACACTGTTTAAAAATTTATTTTTTTTCTTTTTCAGTTAATCCATTATCTCTATTTTCTTGTCGCTGGCCGACTTTGCCTATTTCTGTGCGTTGAGCGAAGAGGAGGCGATGATTTCGGTCGTCTCGATGGTGCGTCGCGGCTCGGTGATCGTCTCGTTCTTGTGTGGTGCGGTGCTCTTCCACGAACGCAACCTGAAGGCCAAAGCGTTGGATCTGGCCCTCATTCTCATCGGTATGATTTTCTTGTGGTTAGGCTCCCACTAACGGGGTGGAAAGAGAGTCGGTTTGCGGCTCCTCGGCTGACGGCACGGCCTGGAAGAGGTCGATGCCCTCGGGCCACTCCTTGACTCGGCTAAGGGCATTCAACACGGTGTGCCCCAGGCGGTTCGTGAAGCCGGCACCTCGGTAGTGGCTGGTGTTGAGAATCAGCACGAAACTCAATCCGTCGGGGTTGGTGTTGAGCTGGGCAAAGGCCGCCGTGCCGGACATCGTACCCGTGCGGGAATAGACCCCTGCATTGCTGCGCAACTTGGCCCATCCGTAGGGCAACTCGTGCTTCAAACGACTCTTTTTCAGCTCCTGAATGCTTTTCTCGGAGAGGATGTCGGGTACTTCGTTACGGCCATCTACTGCAGCCATCAGACGCAACAACTCGGCCGACGAGCAGACCCACGCACCGGCCCCCTGCAACCCTTCGGTGTTGTTGCCGCCATACTCACGGGGACGCATTTCGCCCGAGCCGTCGTAGGCCTCAATCAACTCACCGGGGTCGTGTCCGTAGTATTTCACCTCGTTGGCGCGACGCTCGTGGTAAAAGTTCTTGGCCAGGTGCATATCATAGACCCCCGCAGGGTGCAACACGTGCTCCTGAATATACTTTTCGTAGCTCATTCCCGATACCTCCTCGATGATGCGTGAGAGAACCAGATAGCCCACATTCGAGTATTGTGCCGACCCTCCCGGGTTGCAGCGCAGACGCTGGTTGAGCTGGTAGGCAATCACCTCATCGACCGTCATTGTTGTATCCTTTCCCGTCCAACGCAGCAGGTCGGCCGAGCGGAACATCAAATCGCCCTGACGACGGCTGAAGCCCGAGGTGTGGGTCAAGAGGTGGTGAATGGTGATGTTGGCCGTGCGCTTGTCGCGGTATTTCAAGAAGATGGAGTCGCTCAAAATACCCTTCGTGCCGAAGACCTTATCCGAAGTCGAGATGCGTCCCTCGTCGCAGAGTTTCAGAATGCCGATGGCGGTGATGAGCTTCGAGGCCGATGCGATGCGGAAGATGTGACCTGCCTCGGCGGGAATGGAGTCCTCCTCGTTGGCCCACCCCAACCCTTTGCTGTAGATGAGCCTCTCGCCCCGCATCACCGAAAGCGACGCACCACGAAATCGGTAGCGGGCCATCCAATTGCGCATATAACGCTCCATTCGCACCAATTGGGGGTGGTCCGAATAGCTGTTTTTGAGCGTGTCGTTGAGTCGGTAGAGGTTCTCCTCCAACTCCATCAATGCGATTGATTGGCGAGGTTGGCAGCTGCGAAAGGTGAGCACGAGACCCACGGTCAGCATGGCCAACGCAAGCAAAAGTTTATATTGGCGCATAGTTTTCGGCTTTGACGCAACAAAAGTAGTTAAAAAGAATGAACCAAACAACAAAAAAACGCCTCCTTGCCGATGCAAAGAGGCGCTCTGTTTTTAGGTGCGGGGATTAGTCCATAAATTTGGCACGGTAGTAAACCTTCTTGCCTTGCAGGTTGGTCATACCTACGATAACACCCTTGGCCGTTGCCAGATCCTCGTTCTCGTAGATGAGGTTGTAGGCCTGCAAATCCCACGAAATCCAACCGTAGTAGGAGTAGGTGTTGGCCATCTTGTCCTCGCCCGGATCGTGTACCAACTCGAAGTTGATGTAGCCTTCGTCGGTATCCATCGGTGCGTAGTCGGGGTCGTTTACCTTCACCAGCGTAAACTCGTGCATATTGCCCGAGCTCATACTTGCCAGAAACGAAATGTTCATATTAAGCAGACGACGGGTTGCCGAGATGAAGTTGCCGTCGAGCAACTCCACCGGCTCGGTGCCGATGTTCTCGATCTCATCCTCGTCGAAGATGGTCTCGGTGCTGCCCCACGGAATATCCGTAATGCCATAGACCTTGATCACCTTGTCGTAGCCAGTGGGCACTTTGTCGGTCTGCATATCGTCGTACTGTACGATGACACGCTGACCATCGGTTACCTGATAGGCTGTCAGGTAGCTATCGTCACCCACGTAGAGGTTTTTGTTGTCGTCCGACTGGATGTACCATTCCGACTGGTAGCCGCGCGTGATGCCGAAGATGCTGTACTTGGCATAGTCGTCCGAGCTGTCCACACACGAAGTGAACGAGCACATCGTTAGGAGCGAGAGCAGAAATAATGCGATTCTCTTCATTGCTTTTTGTGTTTTTTGTTATCTATTTTTATTACCTTTCAATCGTTAAACGCAAGAAAAGCGTAAATACTGCGTCAAAGATAAAAATTTTTTTTCATTTTCGATGCAGTATTTTCCCTTTACGTGCATTTATACCGTGTAGAGACCTCAAATTCGACCCAACAATGGAGGAACAACTTTTGACCCAACGTCTGCAACGTGGCGACCGTGCGGCTCAACGAGAGCTGTACGATGGCTATGCGGGGATGTTGTATGCCGTCTGTTGTCGCTATATGGGGCGAGGTGAAGCGGCCGAGGATCTGCTGCACGATGCTTTCTTGAAAATTTTTCGCTCCATCGCCCGTTTCGAGTGGCGTGGCGAGGGGTCTCTTTCGGCCTGGATGCGTCGTGTCGTCATCAATTTGGCATTGCAGCAGTTGCGTCAGGCGGGAAGGAAAACTCGCCTTCGCTTCGATGAGGAGGAGCAGACCGAGGAGTTGGAAGCCCCTACCGCCGAGGAGGTCGAACAACTGCCGCAACGGGTGTTGTTGGAGATGGTGTCCCGCTTGCCGGAGGGGTATCGCACGATATTTAATATGTTTTGTTTGGACGGATTCTCGCACCGTGAGATTGGCGAGGTGTTGGGCATCAGCCCCAAGACCTCGTCGTCGCAGCTCTATCGGGCACGACAGATCCTGGCGGCCGAGATTCGTCGTTATTTGGCACAGCAATGAGACAGAACAAGGATTGGACAGAGGCTTTGCAACAACGATTGCAAGGTGCCGAGACGGCTCCTCCCCCCAAGGGGTGGAATCGCCTCGCGGGTGCTTTGGTGCCCTGGTGGCAGCAAGGTCGCTTTTGGGGAATGGCAGCTGCCGCTGCCGTATTGGTGGCGGTCGGAGTGACGTGGCTGTTCGATGGGCAGGAGTTGCCTGTTGTTGAGACGGTGATGCCGTCCGAAATAACCTACGTGGCAGAGGAGGAACTCCCCGAGCCGCAACCCTGGATTGAGCAACCTCAAAAGCAGCCCCGAACTACCCTGCCTGTGTCGGTTGTCGAGCCACCGAAAGAGCCGCTTGCCGAGTCGTCGATTTTGTGCCAAATCGAGCCCGGGCAACCCACCGATACGCTTCCCGAAACCAAACCCGAAAAGACCTCGACCAAACCATCAGCTAAAACCACCTATCGTCCTTTGATACAGGATGATTTAGTGGCTGATAACACACCGAAAAAGCGGGGTAAAACTACCCTTTCGATTTATGGTTCGGGAAGTTTTGCCTCCACCACCTCGAAAGCCCCCCATTATGAGATGGCCGAAGGGAATGTTTCGTGGGGAAATCTGAATAACAGCTATGGCACGTTCGATGGCGAATTGGTCACCGAACTGCAACCGCAAACCGCTCAACAGAATACCCCTTACGACTACGATCACCACCTGCCCTGGAGTATCGGTGTGGCGGTGCGCAAGGAGTTGCGGCGAGGTTTTTCGCTCACGAGCGGTGTAGTCTATACCCACCTTTCGTCGAGTTGTTCGATGGGTGCAGGAAGGTCGGTTAGTCAAGAACTGCACTTTATCGGTGTGCCGCTGAGGGTCGAGAAGTGTTGTTGGGAGGTGGAACGTTTCCGCCTCTATGTGGGTGCGGGTGCGTTGTTGGAGTATTGCGTGCAGGCTTCGTTGGCCGACGAGCGGGTCGATGAGAATCGTTTGCAGGCGGCCGTGACGTTGGCGGCAGGTGGCGAGTACCGCATTGGCCGCTATACCTCGTTCTACCTCGAGCCGGAGCTCTCGTACCACTTTACCGAGACCAAGTTGGAGACCATTCGTACCGATAAACCGCTGATGCCCACCCTTCGATTGGGTGTACGATGGACTTTTTAGCCCCGTCGCCCCACTTTTGCCCGATATTTGCACCGTGACGAGACAAACACCAAAAACTGTTTGTCTATGAAAAAATTACTCTTTTTGGCCGCCGTTGCCTCGTTGGGGCTTTGTGTGGCGTGCGATTCGTCGGACAATGATGGCGAAACGACTACCTTCGACTACCTCCAATCCGACTTTACGTTGCAGTTGAGCGACGACCTTTTTGCGCTGGTCGATTTGACCATCACCTACGACGACCCGGCCGTCGAGGGCGATGGCGAGACCGATACGCTGACGGCTGTCAAGTGGAACAAATCGTTCAAAATCACCACCTTTCCCGCCTCCTACTCCTTCAAAATCGAGGCGGCACTGAAAGAGGGTGTTGCGCTCGATAAATCGAACTATGCGCTGTCGTATGAGGTGACGACCCTCTTCGAGGAGTATCGCAGCAATGGTAAGGTAAAATGGAAGGAGGGACCCGATTCGGAGCGTCAGGCCGTGGTGCTTCAGCCCGATGCCGCCAACCCCGACCAACTCAAAACCAAGATTGAGGAGTTCGTAACGAATATGAATCTGCTGTTGGTTTATACGATTCGCCAAGAGGCCGACGGAGGTTTCGATGTCGAGGATAATATCTAACTAAAACAAAGGAGCGACCGTTTCGGGTCGCTCCTTTGTTTTATTGTAGTGCGTCGAGCCGGTCGGCGGTGCGGGCAATCTCCTCGTTCGAGGGGACGTAATCTTGCAGATGACCGCCCAGGTATTGCTCGTAGGCGTAGAGGTCGATGGTGCCGTGTCCCGAGAGGTTGAACAGAATGGTCGGGCTGGTACCCTCGACCTTGGCACGCATCGCCTCACGGATGGCTACGGCGATGGCGTGGGTCGATTCGGGGGCGGGAATGATGCCCTCGGTGCGGGCAAACAGAACACCTGCACGCATTGTTTCGCTCTGCGGAACAGCCTGTGCTTCAATCAATCCGTCGTGGTAGAGTTGGCTGATAATCGGGCCTGCACCGTGGTAGCGCAAACCGCCTGCGTGGATGGCCGACGGCTGAAAATCGTGGCCGAGCGAATACATCGGAATCATCGGTGTGTAGCCCGATACATCGCCATAATCGTAGGCAAAACGGCCTCGGGTCAGCTTGGGACAGCTCTCCGGCTCAACGGCAATGATGCGGCTCTGCTTGTGGTGGTTGAAGTTTTCTCTTAAGAACGGGAAGGCGATGCCGCCGAAGTTGCTGCCGCCACCCACGCAACCAATCACCACATCGGCCTCGGCTTCGGCCAATGTGAGTTGGCGCAACGCCTCCTCGCCAATGATGGTTTGGTGTAGCAGTACGTGGTTCATCAGGCTTCCCAGGCAATAGCGGGTCG
>CALAQA010000022.1:0-5346 GCA_937889065.1 uncultured Alistipes sp. | reverse complement strand
GTCGTGGCCTACATCGCCTACTTCTGGCGCCAGATGGACAAGCGATCCTTAACCACCGAAGAACTCAATCAAAGCGAAAAGTATTAATCCTCCCTTGCTCTCGGCAAAAGGGTTTGCAAGGGCCCGGGGATTGGCTACTACGCAGCCCACAAGCGGGCTGCTCCGTTGACGCCTTTCCCCTCCGCTCGCCGCGGGGGCCCTTGCAAACTTCCGGAAATGGTTGTATGGCTCAAAGAGCCAACTTTTTTGTGTTTAGGAGATGGCTTACAAACAAGTTTGACGCAACCCCTAAACACAAAAAAGGCTTCGATTTTCATCGAAGCCATACAACCATTTCCGCCTTTTGCGGAGAGGAGGGGATTCGAACCCCTGAAACACTTTTGGCGTTTACTCACTTTCCAGGCGAGCCAGTTCAACCACTCCTGCACCTCTCCGTTTTGGTGCGACAAAGGTAACTATTTTTTTGACAAATCGTGCGCATTACCAAAAAATATGGCCTTCATTTCACTTTTTTGAAGCATCCGGGCCGTTTGTTTCGTTTTTTTTCCTATCTTGCAACCCTAAATGGTCATAAAACAGACATTAATAACCACAACAATGAAACACCTTATTACCTTTTTAACCCTGGTGCTGACCACGCTGCTGCCCCTCTCGTCGATGGCAGCCCCCGTGTCGCCCGAAAAGGCTCGTGAGAAGGCAATCAAGCTCTTTAGCAGCCGAATGCAGACCCGAGCCGTGCCCGAGTTTGAGCTTATCTGGGATGGCGAAACGGCTGCCACCCGCTCGACGCAGGATGCCGCACTCTACATCTTCGACCGCACCGACGGCCCCGGCTTCATCATCATCGCCGGTGACGATGCCGTACCGACCGTATTGGGCTACTCGTTCGAACACAACTTCGGCCGTGGCACAATGCCCGAGAACCTGCACTACTGGCTCAGCTGCCAGCGTCAGATGGTGCTCGCCGCCCGTGAGGCCGGTGCCCCCACCATTGCCGACCTGCCCGAGCTGGGTGCTACGCAGGTGCTGCTCGAGACGGCCGACTGGGATCAGTCCGAGCCTTACAACCGCCAGACGCCCCTCTATGGTGGCCAGCGGACCCTGACCGGTTGCGTGGCTACGGCCGCCGCCATTGTCTGCAAATATAACCAGTGGCCCGATATGGGTAATGGTCCGACGACCAGCTACACGACCCGCACCCGCAAGATCAGCGTGGGAAGCCGTGAGCTGACCGCCTACGACTACTCGAAGATGCCCAACGTCTATACGCGTGGTCAGTACACCGACGCACAGGCCAACGAGGTGTCGCGCCTGATGGCCGACATCGGTGCCGGTGTGAAGGCCGACTATGGTCGCTCCGACGGTACGGCCGCCTTCACCAACGACCAGCTGAAGTGTATGACCTCCTATATGCGTTATTCGAAGGAGGCCGACCTCTTGGTACGCTACGGCTACACCGACGAGGAGTGGGCCGAGCTGATGCGCAAGGAGATCGACGCCAACCGCCCCGTACTCTACTCGGCCAACACCCCCGATGGTGCCGGCCACGCCTTTGTGCTGGATGGTTACTCGAGCGACGGTATGTTTGCCTTCAACTGGGGTTGGAGCGGTTCGTCGAACGGCTTTTACAACCTGTCGAGTATGGTTGCCGGCGGCTGGGACTTCGCCAAAAACCACGAGGCCATCGTGGGTCTGGTACCAGACAAGGAGGGTACGACGAGCTATCGCGACCGCCTCATCGTAGGTACGACCAACGGCATCAATGGTCTGACGACCGACACGCAGGTATTCCACACGGGTACCACGTTCAAGGCCTCGGTAGTGCTCTACTCGTGGTGCTTCTCGACCTATGTCGGCAAGGCCAACATCGCCCTGATTGACAAGAAGGGCGAGATCAAGGAGCTGCTCTCGACGGCTTCGGATATGACCATCTCGGCCATCGCGAACGGTCAGTTCTCGGGTGCCGTGCGTCAGTTCAACTGCGCCATCACCGCTACCCTGGCTCCGGGCGACTGCATCGTTCCCGTCTATTGGGAGCGCACCAATCAGGAGTGGGTACGCGCCCGCGCCTATAGCGAGGATGCCGTCGATCACATCGTCGTAATGGAGGCCAACCCCGACGGTGAGGCCATCGCCTCGGGTACGGAGTTGAGCTTCAACCGCACCACAAAGGATTTCACCATCCAGACCTACGCCGGTACGACGCTGGAGGTGCTCGACAAGAGCGGCAAGAAGTTGCAGTCGCAGACCGTAGGTTCGGAGCCGATCGTGCTGAAGAACCTCGCCGCAGGCAGCTACACGGTACGCATCTACTTCGATGCCGATGAGCCCTTCGAGTTCAAACTGACCCGCTAACGAACGCTAACGATTTCACAAAGAGAGCATTATGAAAAATATCTTCCAATATACGATTTGCGCCCTTGCGGCCCTGACGCTCACCGCTTGTGGTGGTGGCGAAGGCGGCGGCAAGTTCACCGAGGTGAGCTTCACGACCGAGGTATTGAGCCGTGCCGCAGCCCCCAACGTATTGACCGAGCTCAAGTCGGGCGATAGAATGAACATCTACAAGACCGACAAATCGACCATCAACCTCGACGTGATGGAGGTCTATCAGGCCACCTACAACGGCAGCGACTGGAAGGGCACGCCCGCCATCACCCTCGACGGCGGCGAGACGGCCTACTTCTTCGCCACCTACCCCTACAGTGCCGAGGCGGTAAATCCGCTCGAGATTCCCGTAACGGTAGCAGCCCAGAAGGATGTACTCTACTCGGGTGGTGCCGCCAAGGCCACCGAGTCGGCTCCCAGCTGCGCCCTCTCGATGCGCCACGCCATGGCCGTCATCGCCTTCAACATCAAGAGCTATGTGGGCGGTAAGTTGCAGTCGATTCAGTTCGACAGTCAGCAATTCCCCCTCGAAGGCACGATGCGTATCACCAGTGGTCGTATCACCGCCACGGAGATGGGCCCCTACACCCAGAAGTGCGAAGTGTCGCTCACCCCGAAGGGTTGGGCCAACGAGCACCCGGGTGCGCTCATTATCCCCTACACCGCCGGTTCGGCAGGTCTGCCCGTACACCTGACCATCGACGGCAAGAGCTACGACATCGACCTTCCGTCGATGACCTTTGCGATGGCCAAGAAGTATGTCTTCACGCTTATCCTCTCGGAGGCAGGTCTCTATCTGACGAGCGACAAGCCCGAGATTATCAACCTCGATGCCGCCATCGAAGTGGCTCCCGAGGAGCAGTACAGCCACATCAAGATGGTCGTAAACAACGATTCGTTCAGCGCGCCCAAGTTGACGGGCACCTCGCCCTACGGCTACATCGATTGGGGCGATGAGACGGTCGAGGAGTATTCGACCGAGATTGGCTCGCACAGCTACCCCGGCAAGGGTACCTTCACGGTACACGTCGATGCCTGGAACGCCGAAACGGTGACGATGACCAACGTAGAGGGTCTGACGGAACTGCATCTCTCGAACTTCTAACCGAAAGGCTCCACGCAAGCTAAAAACCTGCTCGACAAACGGTCGGGCAGGTTTTCTTTTTCGAGCACAATGCGCCCTTATGACCAAAATTCGCCCGTTATGACTGCCGAAAATAGGCAATGTTTTGGTTTTAAGAAAAATTTGACTATCTTTGTCTTTTGCCCGTCCACCCTATCGGGCCCAAACAGACGATGTATAAATTCAAACCCATCCTCAAAAGCCTGGTGTGGGGCGGCGATAAAATTGCCGCCTACAAGGGCATATCCACCACCCAAAGCACCATTGGCGAGAGCTGGGAGCTGTCGGGAATGGCAGGGTCGGAGTCGGAGGTGGCCGAGGGTCCCGATAAGGGAAAACGCCTTCCGGAGTTGATTCGTCGCGACCGTGGCGAGCTGGTGGGCGAGCAGGTTTACAGCCGCTTTGGCGACCACTTCCCGCTGTTGATCAAGTTCATCGACGCCCGTGAGGATTTGTCGTTGCAGGTGCATCCCAACGAGGAGATTGCCCGCCAACGCCACCACGCATCGGGCAAGAGCGAGATGTGGTATGTGGTCGATGCCGAGGCGGGTGCCCATATCCGCAGCGGTTTCCGCACTCCGTTGGCCCCCGAAAAGTATGCCGAGGCGGTGAAGGATGGCTCGATTTTGGAGATGGTGGCCGACTACCGTGTCGAGGCGGGCGACCTGTTCTACATCCCCGCAGGACGCATTCATACCATTGGCGCAGGCACGCTGCTGGTGGAGATTCAGCAGAGTTCGTCGATTACCTATCGCATTTTTGATTATAACCGCACGGGATTGGATGGCCGTCCTCGTGAGTTGCATACCGAGTGGGCCCGTGAGGCGTTGGATTTCTCGGTCGAGGAGGAGTATCGTACCCCCTACATCCCCGCCAAGAATCGTGCTGTACCCCTGATTCATTGTCCCCACTTCACCACGAATCTGTTTGATCTGACCACGCCGCAGTTGCTCGATTTGGACTGGATCGATTCGTTTGTGGTGGTGATTTGCACCGAGGGAAGCGGTACGCTGACCGACCATAAGGGGCGTACGATGACCATCAAACAGGGCGAGACGGTACTGGTGGAGGCTTCGGTCAAGTGCCTGACAATGACCCCCGAGCAAGACAAGCTAAAACTCATTACGGCGTGGCTGTAGGCCCCGCAAATGTGGTATATTGATAGAGCGCGATGGCTGCGACCGACCCGAAATGCGGGGTGCGGTCGTTTTCGTTTTTATACACACCCTTACCGGCAACAGAAAGCACCACAAAAAAGCGGCCCTCCTTACGGAAGGCCGCCTTGTTGAGCTACCAGGACTCGAACCTGGAATAACAGGACCAGAATCTGTTGTGTTGCCAATTACACCATAGCTCAGTGAGCGTGTCGTTTTGACGATGCAAAAGTAGAACATATTTTTACAATTGCAAAGAAAAAACGAAAAAAAATTATTACTTTTGTTATTCGGGGTTGGCACTGCACAGCCCAACAGACAAGGAAACAACATTAAATCAATAGCTTATGGGAATTAAGTTTCGTTTGACCGTGATGAACTTCCTGCAGTATGCCGTGTGGGGTTCGTACCTTACTTCGATGGGTTCGTACCTCGTGGGTGCAGGATTGGCTGCAAAAATCGGTCTTTTCTATGCCATGCAGGGCATTGTTTCGCTCTTTATGCCCGCCATTATCGGCATTTTGGCCGACCGTTGGATTCAGGCACAACGCCTGCTGGGTATGTGCCACGGCCTGGCGGCACTCTTTATGGCCGGTGCGGGCTACTACGCCCTCACAACGGGCAGCGATGTGCAGTTCGGCGTGCTCTTTACGCTCTATTCGTTGAGTGTGGCCTTCTATA
>CALAQA010000021.1:0-2954 GCA_937889065.1 uncultured Alistipes sp. | reverse complement strand
CGTTATAAGGTGCTGACCTAATCCCTATAGCGACTTATAGCGACCTTAAACGACCCATAGCGACCTTATCCAATCCTCCTACACAAAGAAAAGGGGTTGCAGCCAACGCCACAACCCCCAATCGGTCATCTTAAATGCCCCTTTACGCTACACGTTTGCCAGGCGATAGACATCCTCCATCTCCTTGCGGTAGAGGACTTTGAAGTTGCCCTCGGTGTGGGTGTCCTGACGGCAACACTTGTCGGCCATCGTTCTGATCTCCTCCTCGGTGGCGGGGCGACCAATCAGCTCGGGAATCGAGGTCGGCATTCCAATCGAACGGTAGAAACGCTCCATCGCCTCGATGCCCTTCTCGGCCGTGCGACGGGGGTCGGTAAAGTCGTTCTCGACACGCATCACATTGACGGCGAAGCGCACGAAGCGTGACAGGCGGGTCTCCATCACGTAGCGTGCCCAGCTGCCCCATACGGCGGCCAGACCGGCACCGTGAGCCACGTCGAACAGGGCACTCAACTCGTGCTCGAGGTGGTGGGTAGCCCAGTCGCCCAGCGTGCCGCAACCCGTCAGGTCGTTGTGTGCCAACGAGCCGGCCCACATAATCTGGGCACGGTGGCGGTAGGCGGTCGGCTCACGCAGCACCTCGGGGGCCTCATCGATGACGGTGCGCAAGATGGCCTCGGCCACGGCATCCGTCACGGTCATATCGTCTTCGAGCGAGAAGTAACGCTCCATGGTGTGCATCAGAATGTCGGTTACACCGCAGGCCGTCTGGTAGGCGGGCAGGGTGTAGGTGCGCTCGGGGTTCATGATGGCGAATTTGCAGCGGGCCAGGTTGGTCGAGTAGCCACGCTTGTGCCACCCCTCCTCATTGGTAACCACGCAGCCGTCCGACATCTCGCTACCTGCGGCGGGGATGGTCAGCACGGTGGCAATGGGGATGCACTTCTCGGCCTTGGCTTTGCCCAGGAAGAAGTCCCACACATCGCCCTCGTAGGGGGTACCGAAGCCGATGGCCTTCGACGAGTCGATGACGCTGCCGCCACCCACTGCCAGGATGAAATCGACCCCCTCGCGGCGGCAGATTTCGATGCCCTCACGGACCTTGCTTACACGGGGGTTGGGTACCACGCCGCCCAACTCGACGAACTGCATACCTGCACCGGTAATCTGCTCACGCACAACGGCTAACAGACCAGACCGCTCGGCCGAGCCGCCACCATAGTGGACCAAAACTTTGGTTGCTCCGTAGCGTTTGAGCAGTTTGCCGAGGCGCTGCTCCGCCCCTTTGCCGAATGCCACCTCTGTGGGGGCGTAGTAGGTAAAATCACGCATAATGTTGATGTAGTTTTGATGGTTTGAAAGTGCTATTTTTTGGGGGTATAAACCACCTTTTTAGTCTCGAAAAACTCCTCCTCGAAGAGGGTGTGGATGTCGTACAGGTCCCAGGGTTTGCCCGTCAGTGCCAACTCCTCGGCCAGGTCGCCGCCCTTGAGGTAGAGGATGCCGTTGGGGAGCGTGCCCGCCTGCCCACGACGAATCTTGTGCCAAATCCACCCCACAAATTCGGGCATCGCCGTCACGGCTCGAGAGACGACATAGTCGAACTGCTCGTTGAGCTGCTCGACACGCCCCCAATGGGGACGCAGATTCTTCAGTCCGATGCCCTTTGCGACCTCCTCGACCACCGTAATCTTCTTGCGTATCGAGTCGGCCGAGACAAACTCCGCCTCGGGGAAGAGGATGGCCAGCGGCACCGACGGAAAACCTCCGCCACACCCCACGTCGAGGATGCGGGCCCCGGGGTTGAATTGGCACACCTTGGCAATGGCCAACGAGTGCAAGACGTGGCGCAGGTAGAGCTGGTCGAAATCCTTGCGGGAGATGACGTTGATGCGGCTGTTCCACTCTTCGTAAAGGCTGTAGAGGGCCTTCATCTGGTCGAGTTGGGTGGGGGTCAGGTCGGGAAAGTATTTCGTGATGAGTTCCATAACGATGCGATGTTGTAAGCGGCTGTCGATTAGATGGTTTCGCCTCGGCGTATGAGGTCGCACATCTGCTCTCGGGCACGGTGAATCTGGGTCTTGACGGTCCCCATCGGCAGCTGCAACTTCTCGGCAATCTCCTCGTAGGTGTACTCCTCGAAGAAGCGCATCTCGATCAGGCGGCGGTATTGGGGGCGCAGGGCCGTCAGGTAGCTCTCGATTTGGTCACGTTGCTGACGGCGGATGACACTCTCCTCGGGGGTCGGGGTGGGCGATGCGGGGGCCGAGAAGCGCTCGTCGATGGGCAGCTCCTCCTGGCGGCGACGCACATAGTCGATGAAGGTGTTGCGGGCGATGGTATAGACCCACTGCCCGAAGGTGTATTGGCTGTTGTAGTTTTCCAGGTGGAGATAGACCTTGACGAAGGTCTCTTGCAGCAGGTCGTCGGCATCGTCGGCCGAGCCGGCTCGTTGTTGCAGGAGCTGACGGATGGCCTCCCGATAGCGGGTGAAGAGGTGCTCAAAGGCCTTCTCGTCGCCCTCCAACGAGCGGGTGACCAACATACGGTCGTCCAGCGCAATATAATCGCTTACCTCCATACACGTTCGTCCTTACGCAACATAATGCACCACAGGATGAAGGTCCAGTAGGGGCTGAAGAGGTCGTAGATGGGGTAGTAGGCCAGCAGCCGTTTTTCGCCCAAACGGCGGGCGATGCGCTTCACCTCAAAGAGCACCCAACCCAGACGCAGCAGCCACAGGGCAGCGGCCCCGATTTTGAATTCGAGGGGCAGGAGGAGGATGACCAGCAGCGTGGTGAGGTGGAAGAGAAGGCGAGAGGTCGGCTCCCAGAACTTGCGCCAACGTACCCCCGAGGGGCAGAAGCCGGTGATCACAGCCTGGTTCATCACCCACGCCCACAGCGATCACGTTGACCTTGCAGGCGATTTTTTGCGCAAATACAAGGACAAGG
>CALAQA010000020.1:0-7606 GCA_937889065.1 uncultured Alistipes sp. | reverse complement strand
TTGGCCTCGTTGCGATAGGGGGTGGGGTCCTCGCCGATGCGCTCGGCAATGCGGGCTACCTCTCGGTTGGCGAAGTAGTTGTAGGCCGACGAGTGGGTTGCACCGCCACCGTTGTAGTAGAGGGCATCGCTCGCCCAGATGCAGCAGTAACCGTCGTAGAGGTGGTCGCCATCCGCGTCGAAGTTGCGCTTCTCCCACTCCAGATGGAGTTGCAACGTGGGGAACACCTCCCGCATAAAGGCCTCGTCGCCCGTCGCACGGATGTAGCGCAGCAGGGCGTCGATATAGACCAGATTCATATCGTAGTGCGACATCTCCCGCTTGCCCGGACGACGGCAGATGTAACCGTTGCTGTACATCGGTGTGCCCCAACGCTTCTCGGCACGGGCCAGATTGAGGGTCGAATCCTGACGGGGGTGTCCGAACAGCGGCTCTACATCCCGCACCATATTGGCAGCATAGGTGCGGAAGTGGGTCTTGGCACGCTCGTGCCACCCCAGCGACGTACCTACATAGGCACCTCTCCAACCGAGGTGTTCGGTACGCCAACCAATCGAGCCGTGCAGCCAGGTGCGGCCGCTCCAGATGCCGTCGGCAGCGATGCCCAAGGCCCCCGCAATGGGGTTGAGCCAGGGGTCGGGGGTCTGCATCTTCAGCGTCGAGGCCAATGCCTTGCGTGTGGTCTCGGCTTGGGCCATCAACGTGCGCAGTTCGTCTTGCGTGTGGTTGCGCTCCGAGCGAGGGAAGTAGGCCAAAATGACCTCCTCTTTGGGCTGTAGCGAGAGCTGCCCCACCAGATGCGGCAGGCGGCTTGTGCGCTTGTCGTCGAGGGGCAAAATCAGCGTCACCTCGCCTTTGGTTTTGTTTTCGTAGCTGACCGAAACACGCTCGTTGTCAAAGGTGTAGTGGTTGGTTTGGCAATACTCGGGCTTTCTGGAAAAGGCTTCGGGATCATCCACACCCAGATCGCCGTTGCGGTAGAACTTCTTGCCGCTCACGCCACCAAACTCCACGCCGATGGTTTGGACCTTGCGGGTGGTGTTTTTCAGTCGCCAGAAGGCACCATCGTCCCCCTCACGCACCACCTGGACCTCGACCTCGATGCCCCCTTGGCGATACTCCATTCGTCCGGGGAGGTAACGGGCCTCACACGCCCCCTCGGGGAGGGTCAGCAGCAGGTTGCCACCCATACCGGGGAGGTAGATGCCAAACTCGGTGCGGTCGCTGCACTCGACACGAAAGCCGGTGTGCGCCCCATAGAGGGCACGGTTGAAACGGGCCTTGCCGTTGGTGGTGATGACTCCTTCGCCATCGGGAGTGTAGTGCAGGGGACGGGGTGCAAACGAGATTTCGTTATAGGTATAATCTTCGTTCAGTTGCGCCTTTCCCTGCTGTTGGGCAAACGCTACACTCGCCCAACCGGCCAACAAAACAGCCATTCCAATCCAACAGCCCTTCATAATCATCGGTTTTTATGTCAGCAAAAAATTATGTCAGCAAACTAATTTTTATGTCCGCAAACTAATTCACGAAAATTTTGAATTTTGAATTTTGCATTTTGAATTTAAGGCAAAGCCTTAATGCCTTCCCAGCGTACATCCCAGCCGCCATCCTTCGGCCAACCCGGGTTGTGCTCGGTGCAACCATCCCAGCCGGCACACATCAGTGCTACGGCCGTCAGCAGACCACCGTTGCCGGGCAGGTAACAACGCAGACGGGCATCCTGGTAGTTGTGGCCGTTGGGCAGGTAGGTGTTGGTGCGCTTGCCCATCAAAAGGGCCGCTACGGCATTCTCACGCTCGCCCAGACGGGTGGCATTCATCGAAACCATCGGGTAGTCCCAACCCCAGGTCTTCTCCCAATTCCAATTGTCCCAGATCCACTCCTGGGTGCGCTTCATCGTCTCGGGCTCGACGAGGGGCGAGTGGGGGAAGATACCCACAGCACCCAATACGGCGGGGTGGTCCGACGTAAAACGAATATCCTCGTAGGTCTGCGGAGCGGTCTCGGCAGCCAGGTAGAGGCCATCTTTGGCGGCCAGGGGCGAGAGTTTGTTGATCAGATCGTCCCACTCGGCCTTGCGCTCCAGCCCCTGACGCTCACGCCACAGCTGGGCCATCGACATAGCGCAGTGCCAATACGAGAGCTCGAAGGGCGGGTTGATGGTCTCCGAGGCACGCAGGGTCTCCTGGGCGGGAATCACACCACGCAGTTCGTAGCGATCCTTCTCGGGGTTGTAGTCGGCAAAGTCGTACATAAAGGCGGCGGTCTGATCCACCAACTCGGCATACTCCTTGATCAACTCCTCCGAGGGGTTGGCACGGTAGCAGAGCTCCAAGAGATAGATCAGGTGGGGCTGCTGCCAGATGAGGAACGAGCCGGTCTTCGAGGGGGCCTCCATCGCCGAGGGGTCGGTCATCTTCATCCAACGCAGACCGTCAAAGCCTTGACGCTCGGCAATATGGCGGGCACCTGCGGCGGCCGACTTGTACCATTTCAGCGTGCGCAGCAGCAGATCCTCGTGGCCGAAGAGGGCAAATTGTGCCTGGTGCCAATAGATCATCTCGAGGTGGAACTTGCCAAACCACGAATTGTACGTCAGACCCGTCTCCTGCGGGGGCGTAGCACCTGCACACTGCACAGCCAGGAGGTATTGCGAGAGGATGATGCGACGCTCCAACTCGGCGGCACGCTCATCGGTGCAGTGGCCGAAGTCGATGATGCCGCCCTTGGTCCAGAAGTTCTCCCAGAAGGCGATGCTGCGCTCCATCGTACCCGTCAGCTCCTCCGTAGCCTTGGTCGAGGGGTCGTTCGGGGTGTAGAGGGCCGAGAGGGTAAACTCGGGCGAAGCGGGGGTCAAGCGGAACGCGTTGCGACCCACCTTCTCGAGGACACCCTCGCCCTTCCAATCCAGACGAACGTAGTAGATCGTCTGGTCGATCGTGCGACGCAGCGTGGCCGAATTTTCGGTCGAGGCAATCAGCTCCGTGAGGTGCTTCTCGTCGGCCTGCCAGTTGCAGGCATCGTCGCAGTGAGCCCCCGTGGGGTAGGCAAAGCGGATGGCAAGCGGGTGGGGCTTTTCGCTGCGAATGCGTGCCGTGAAGCGGTCGCTTTCGGGGTCGGTGGCCGACAACACCTCCATCGGGTTGCCCTTCACCTTGTACGACGAGAGAATTTGACCCGTCCACAGGTCGAGCGTCTGGTCGATGTCGCTCAAATCTTCGGGCGCAACGCCCTCCAACCCAATCACACCTAAGTGCAGACGGTGGGGATTGCAGCGGTACCAATCGGCGGCATCCTTGCCACGACCCTCCTTGGGCTGGGTGGCGTAGGGCTCAATCTGGCCGTGACCGAAGTCGTAGTCGCGCAGCGTCTCCTCGTGACGGTAGTTCTCGGGGTTGGCGAAGGCGTGCCATCCCCAGCTGCTCTGCGTGCCGAGGGGTACCCCCTTGCTGTAGTGTTCGGGCAGGGTTTGCAGACCCGTTACATCGACCGTGACGGCAAAGTCGCCATTGCCGACCGTCAGCGAAGCCAACGTATCGAGGGCGGTGATGTGGGGGTTGTTGCGTGTGACCACAGCCACACGGTCAATCGGCGTGGTGGCCGTGCAACCTGCGGCAAAGAGTGCCGCTGCAAGAAGTAGTTTTTTCATATCGGTGTTTTAAGTTTTAGTTTTCGTTAGCGTCGGTCGGCCTCCAAAAGGAAGGTGTAGTTTTCGATGTTCGTATAGCCGTTTTGCGCCACTCGGGCGGCATCCGAACGATCGTTCTTGTTTAGTCCGTACTGCTCCTCAATCGCGTCGGGAATGCCATCTTTGTCGCTGTCCGCAGGGCGGTTGTCCGAGGTGTTGATCTGCTGCCACGAGTTGGCCAACGGATATTGCAACTCCTTGCGTTGGTCACGGAAGATGGTCCCCTTTGTGCCGAGCGAGGTCAGCTCTTCGACCATATAGCCATCCACCTTGTCACGGGCAGGAAGCGATGCACCGACATACTTCACCACCCAGTCGTAGGCCTCACGGGCCGAGGTCATCGATTCGATGGCGGGGTGGGCCGTCGAGGGGGCCGAGAGGAACGAGGGAGTGCCGCTGCAATAAGTGGCAAAATTGTCGGCCGTCAGCTCCACGCCACCCAACTGCCCGTCACGGTCTTTGTCGTACCAGTTACCCACGAAGTAGGTGTCGAACTTGTCATTGCCTTTCGTGAAGGGGCGGGTGGGATTCTCCTGCGAGAGCACCTCATAGTAGTTGTGGCCCGGCCCCGTGGGCGAGCAGATGGCGGGGTTGTTATAGACCTCCTCGCTCACCTTCTCGGCAGGGGTGTTGCGCCATACATAGCAGGGGCCCTGGATGAAGTAGTTGTTCTGAATCTGGGTGTCGGAGTGGCCGCTCGAATTGCTCATATCGTAGCAGCTCGACGAGCCCCAATTATAGACCACGTTATTGACATATTGGTTCAGCCCCTTGACCTTGAAGTTGCGTGCTCCGTTGTCAATCAAAAGGTTGCGATAGATGGTCACGCCCTCGGTGTCGGAGGTCTGAATCAGTCCGCCTGCCGAGTGGTTCATACACCCTTGGCCGATGATGGAGTTTTGCAGCGTGATGCGTTGCGGACGAGTGCCCTTGTTGTCGGTGTTAATCGAGAAACACTCGTCGGTGGCCCAGGTGAAGGAGCAGTGGTCATAAATCACATCCGCTCCGCTCGACAGACCTCCTGCATCCATATTGTCCTGCCCCGAGGCCTGGCGACCCACACGGACACGCATATAGCGTACAATGAGATTCGATGCACCCGACGAGGCGACACGGTTGTTGTAGATCTCGATGCCGTCGCCCGGGGCGGTTTGGAACAGCAGGGTCTGGTTGCTCTTCAGCACCAAGACCGATTTGAGGGTGATGACTCCCGCCACATCGAAGACGATGATGCGGTTCGACTGACTCACGGCATCACGCAGCGACCCTGCGCCCGAGTCGTTGAGGTTGGTGACGTGGTAGATCTCACCCCCTCGGCCACCCGTTGCCGCTGCACCGTGACCTACGGCCGTCGGAAAGGCCTTCACCTTGCCGTAGTCGGGGAACGTTTGCGTCGATGGCTCTGGCTCTGGCTCGGGTTCGGGTTCGGGTTCAGGTTCAGGATTCGGGTCGGGTTCCGGGTCGGGTTCCGGGTCGGGTTCGGGAGTGGGGGTTGGATTCACCTCCTTGCCGGGCTCTTCGGTGGTGGTGCTGTCGCCGCCGCATCCGACGAAGGAAAGGGTGGCTACTGCCAGCAAAAGATAGAGTAATTTTCTCATTGTCTGCTATTTGTTCAATTCGATGCAACCCATAATGAAGGGGCCGGTGCCCTTGGCATCGTTGTCGCGGACACGCTCGCCGATGTAGTATTCGTAACTGCCGTCACGGTAGGGGTTGCCACCCAATCCGCCTACGGCACAACACTGTGTGAGCGAGAGAATGCCCTTCTCATCCTCCATAATCAACTCGCGACAAAGCGCCTCGAAGATCTTTTCGGCATAGCGGCGGTATTTGCGGTCGATGTAGCCCCGATTGGCCGCCTTAGCATAGGCATACATAAATTGGGCAGTGACGGTGGCCTCGGGGTAGTTGCCTGCTCGTTCGGGGCAATCCAACACCTGGTACCACAGATGGTTGCGTGCATAGCGGGGCAGCGACTCGGCCAACCCTCGGATGTAGCCGATGATCTCCTCACGGGCGGGGTGGTCGGCGGGCAGGAAGTCCAGATTATCGACCAGGGCCATAAACCACCAACCCACCGAGCGTCCCCAGAACGAGGGCGAATGACCCGTCTCGGGGTCGGCCCACTTCTGCGAGCAACTCTCGTCCCAGGCGTGGTGGTAGAGCCCCGTGGCGGGGTCGTAGGTGTGGAGGTGGCAGAGGCGAATCTGCTTGACGGCCTCCTCGATCCATTCGGGTTGGTTGAAGGTGGCGCCATACTCCATCAAGACGGGCGAACACATATAGAGTCCGTCGAGCCACATCTGGTGGGTGTAGCGCAATTTGTGCCAGAAGCCGCCATCCGAGGTGCGGGGCTGCTCACGCAACTGATCGACCAACCGATCCAACGCCAGGCGATACTTCTCCTTGCCCGTCTTGGCGTAGCAGTCGAAGAGGTATTTGCCCGAGTTGATGAAGTCCAGGTTGTAGGTTTTGCGTTCGTAGCGGTGGATTTCGCCCCGCTCATTGACGAGCGTGTCGGCCAATTTTTCGACATAGTCGAAGTAAAAATCGTCACCCGTCTGCTCCCAGAGGGCCAGCATCGCACAGCAACCCACCCCTTGCGAGTAGCCGAAGAAGGGGGCACGGCAGAAGTCAATCATCCACGCTTCGGGGAAGCGGTGAATCTCCGAAAGGGCAAACCGTTCGGCGTAACTGCGTGGTTTTGAGGGTTGTGCAAACGAGGTGCAGGCGAGCAACAAGCCTACGGCAACGAGCGTCAGTCTTCTCATAAAGGTCTGTATAGGTGGTTAAAGGCACTAAATCATACAAAATTAGCACAAAAAGGCGAAAAATCCAAACCTCGCGGGCGTGGAAAAACGGTTTGTTTTTCTTATCTTTGCAAGGTTAATTGTTTCGCTATGGATTTGAACTACGTATATACCGAGTTGCAGCGTCTGACAACGCTTGTCGAAGGGTGGAAAACGACCGCCGAGGTGAACGCTTTGGAGCGTGATTTGGTCTTGGCCCGTCTGCGTGATTTGTACGAGGCGGTGCGCTTTGAAGGGTCGGTTGCCCCTGCTGCTGCGGAGCAGAACGCTTCGTTGGTCCCCCCGATGCCCCTTCCCGAGCCCGAGCCGCTGCCCGACGAGGAGTTTGAGCCGCTCGATGCCGACGACTTCCTCTCGCTCGACAGCCTGATTCAGGAGGAGAACATCCCCGAAGAGCCACAACCTGAAGCCCCTGCGGAGGAGGCCGAGGAGGATGACGAGGATGACGAGGAGAACAGCGAGCCCGAGGTGGAGGTGGAGTTGATCTTTGCCGACGAGGAGGAAGCCGACGACGAGGATCTGTTGGCAGGTCTGTTGCCCGACGAAGAAGAGGAAGAGGAGACTGCCGAAGAGGAGGAAGAAGAGTCTGCCGAGGAGGACGAGGAGCCAGCCGAAGAGGAAGAAGAGTCTGCCGAAGAGTCTGCTGCCGAGTCGGAGCCCGAAACGACCGAGCCTGAGCCTGAGCCGCAAAGTGAGCCCGAGCCGCAAAAGCCTGTGCTGTCGCTCTTTGGCGACGATGAGGCGGCCAAGCCCCGCTATACCCACCGCCAGCGTGTGATTATGTCGCTCTACGATGCCCCCGAGTACGACGAGCCCGAGTCGAGAGGCCCCGTGAAGCAGGTGGTTCCCTCCTCGACCCAACTGACCGAGGTGGAGGCCGAGCCGGAGTTGGTGGCTGTGCTGGGCGAGGATGCCGAGGTGATCTATGAGCGTCCGACCCACCAACCCGAGGTGGAGTTGGAGGTGGAGACCCCCGCCGAGGAGCCCCTTGTGGAGGAGGAGCAGGAGCGTGAGGAGGCCGTACCCGAGACCCCAAAAACTGTCGAGCCTGCACCCGAGGTCAAACCGCAACCTGCCCCGAAGCCGCAACCGCAACCCGAGGTCG
>CALAQA010000019.1:0-3240 GCA_937889065.1 uncultured Alistipes sp. | reverse complement strand
CCGAGGCCTCGGGGGCGAGAATCTCCAGACGGTCGCGCAGGTTGTGATCGTCGTGGCAAGTAACGTAGCTCATATGCTGCGTAGGCTCGGCACACCACGCCTGCTCCGAGTAGTTTACGCCAGCGTGCTCAACACCACCAGCGATACCGAACTTCAGACCTTCGATGTTGCCCTCCACGCCGTGGATGAAACCGCCCGTCTTCATATCGAGCGTACCGCGCAATGCGTTACGGATGTCGTCGCTGAAGGCAGCGATACCCGGCATACGGTAGGTGTAGCGTTTGAAGGCGAGCTGCTGCTCGTCGTAGGCGGGAGCCATAGCGGCCCAACCCTCGCCATAAAGCAGAATGGTGGGGTCGATGGCCGACAGACGGCTGCGAATCAGGTTCATCGTCTCGATGTCGTGGATGGCCATCAAATCGAAGCGGAAGCCATCGATGTGGTACTCCTTGGCCCAATACTCCAACGACTCGACGATGTATTTCTGCATCATTGCCTTCTCCGAGGCGGTCTCGTTGCCGCAACCCGAGCCGTTGGCAAACGTGCCGTCGGCATTCATACGGTAGAAGTAGCCCGGCACGGTCAGCTCGAAGCCGCAACGCTCGACGCTCGTCGTGTGGTTATAGACCACATCCAGCACCACACGCAGCCCCGCCTTGTGCATCGCCTGAACGAGGCTCTTCAGCTCACGGATGCGGGCCTCGGGGTCGGCGGCGTTGGTCGAGTAGGTGCCCTCGGGAACGTTGAAGTTCTGCGGCTCGTAGCCCCAGTTGTACTGCTTGAGTTGGGGGTCGGTCTCATCAATCGAGCCGAAGTCGGCCGTGGGAAGCAGGTGCACGTGGCTTACGCCCAGCTCTACCAGGTGGTCCAGACCCGTCGTGAGCCCCTCGGGGCTGCGGGTGCCACGCTCGGCTAGACCGAGGTATTTGCCCGGGTAGGCACTGCCGGCCGTGGGGTGGATGGTCATGTCGCGGTAGTGCAGCTCATAGACGGCAATTTGGTTGGCCGCCGTCAGGGCGGGGCGCACATCCTCGCTCCACCCCTCGGGGTCGGTGTCACGCAGGTCGATGATGGCTCCGCGTGTGCCATTCAGTGCGACGGCTCGGGCGGCAATACCTGCCGTCTCGGCCAGCCACTCGCCCCCGACTTTTACGCGAAAGGCGTAGTGCATCCCCTTCAGGTCGCCCTGCTTGGTGGTGCGCCATTGGCACGCCTCGATGGGCGAGAGGGGGAGCGTCTCCTGCAACTGGTTGTCGGCATAGAGGCGCACCTCGACCTCCTCGGCCGTCGGGGCCCAGAGGGTGAAGGTGGTGGCGGTGGGGGTGTAGTCCATCTCCGAGATCGGTGCCTCGGGTACGGGCCAATCGTTGGCGTCGGTGCTCGATGCGCAGGCAGTCAGAGCGAGTGCGGCCAGGGTCGTCATAACGAGTTTTGCGAATTTCATAAATGTGGGTTTTACGTTTTTTTGCTTTTCGTGTAACAAAAATAATTATTTTTGACTATATTTGTCTTGTTATAACTCTTTTTTTGAACCTTAAAGTACGTACAACTATGGGAAAATTTGTGATTAAGCTGCGTAAGAACGGCGAGTTTCAGTTCGATTTGAAGGCCACCAACGGTCAGGTGATTCTCTCGAGCGAGGGCTACACCACCAAGGCTGCCTGCTTGAACGGCATTGCATCGGTGAAGAAGAACGCCCCCGAGGATGGTCGCTACGAGCGCAAGGAGGCCAAGAACGGTGCTCCCTACTTCAACCTCAAGGCCGGCAATGGCCAGGTGATTGGCACGAGCGAGATGTATTCGAGCGAGGCTGCCCGTGACAACGGCATCGAGTCGGTGAAGAAGAATGCTCCCGAGGCTGAGATTGTTGATGAGACGGTTGAATAATCTCGGACCAGAAGATACAAGAAGAGGGCTGCTCCATAGCGGGGCAGCCCTCGTTGTTTTGATAGGCGAAGTCGGCTACTCGAAGGGGATGCGCAACACACTAAAACTGCGACCATTCAGCTCGGTGGTATGGACCGACGAGGTGCAGTGCTCGTGGCTCGCCTCGGGGCGGATGCGGGCGGGCGTATCGAGCGTATTCTCGGCCATCGGGTCGTCGCACTTCAAGGTGATGCGATCCACACAACCCGTCAGCTGACGGCGGCGGGGCAGCTTCCTGAGCTCGATGGCAACCGTCTGAGGCTCGTCGAGCAGGTTGGCCACCTTCACAATGTAGCACTTGGCCTTGTCGTCAATGACGGCCGAGGCGTAGAGCCCGTTTTGACCCTCCTTGCCGGCGGGGGCTGCGCCGTTGAGGGTGATGGGCAGCGAGGCGGTGCCTCGGTTGGTGGCGTAGAGCTGCTGCACGTAGTAGCTCGTCGAACGCATCATCCGTAGGTTGTCGAACCACACCAGGTCGGGACGCCACTGCCACCCCTCGATGTGGGCCAGCAGCGGGGCAAAGGTGGCCATGCGCACCACATCGGCGTTGCGCTCCAGACCCGTCATAAAGGCGGCCTCCAAGAGCGAGGCGTTGTAGTGGTTGAACTTCTTGCCATTGGCACCGTGGCAGGCATACTCGCCGGCAAAGACCTTCGGGCCCTTGCGGGGATAGCGGTCGTAGCGGTCGGCATTCTCGGTGAAGAAGGTCTCGGGGGCGTAGTAGTGCTCATCGACCAAATCGACATCCAGACGGCGCATCTCCTCCCACAGGTAGTCGAACCTGTCGCCCGAGGCCGAGGGGCCCGACGTGCCGACGATCTGTAGGTCGGGATAACGCTCCCGTACCGCCTTGACGAAGGGCTCGAAGCGCACGATAAACTCCTCGCCCCACTGCTCGTTGCCGATGCCGAGGTATTTCAGGTTGAAGGGGGCGGGGTGGCCCATCTCGGCACGCACCTTACCCCAGGGGGTCGAGGGGTCGCCATTGGCAAACTCCACCAAATCGAGGGCGTCTTGAATATAGGTCTGTAGCTCCTCCATCGAGCAGTGGGCCGTCGAGTCGTTCTGGAATTGACACGCCAGACCGCAACTTACCACCGGCAGCGGCTCGGCACCCATCGCCTCGGCAAAGCAGAAGTACTCGTAGAAGCCCAGACCGTAGGATTGGAAGTAGTCGGGGAAGAGGCGGTGGCGGAAGGTGTAGTGCCAACGATTCTGATTGACGGGGCGGTTCTCCACCGGGCCTACCGAGTTTTTCCAGTTATAGCGCGTTTCGAGCGTCGTGCCCTCGATGATACAGCCGCCCGGGAAGCG
>CALAQA010000018.1:0-10473 GCA_937889065.1 uncultured Alistipes sp. | reverse complement strand
TATAACCCCGCCGAGCTGCCCGACTTCGCCATTTGGTTCGACTCGCTGAGAGCCTACTACTCGGCCGAGCCGCAGCTCTACTTCCGTATGTTCACCGACGTGGCCTTCCGCCGTCAGGTGTTGCAGGAGAGCCTGCGACCCCAACAGCGTCAGGTGCGTCTGCTCTTCTCGGCGGCCCATCCCCGCATCGAGGAGATTGCATTCGACAGCATCCCGAGCAACAAGATCATCATCGAACACGAGACCATCGGCCGAGATACCCTTTCGCTGTGGCTCGATGTGGAGGAGGAGTTGCTGCCCGACACGCTGAAGGGCCACATCACCTACTTCCGCCACGATACGGCCAACGTGCTGCAACCCCACACCGAGGATTTGAAACTTTCGTGGCGCAAGATCGAGAGCAAGGAGGAGGAGCGTGAGCGGGAACGTCTGGAGCGTGAGCGCAAACGTGCAGAGGCGGCCGGTGAGGAGTGGCAGGAGCCTGAAAAGGAAAACCCCTTCAAACACAACATCCCCGCCCAGGCCGACATCAACCCCGAGGAGCACCTCTCCTTCGAGGTCGATTATCCGCTGACCGAGATCGACTCGGCCCGCATTCGCTTGACCCGCACCCTCGACGATGGCGAGACGACGGAAGATTGCAAGGTCCACTTCGTGCGAGATACGGCCAAGTTGCGTCTGTGGCACATCCGAAGCGATTGGAAACACGGAGGCACCTACACACTGACCATCCCCGAGGGGGCCTTGAAGAATGTGGCTCGTGAGCAGAACGACACCATCGTCTGCCGCATCACCCCCTACGACCCCGAGAAGTATGCGACGGTGCTGGTGGAGGTGCGCTCGACCAACCCCTCGACCTCCTACATCGTACAGCTCTTGGATGGCAACAACCGCCAATTGCAACAAAAGGAGGGCATCAAACGAGGGGTGGCGCAGTTCAACTACGTCAAGCCCGGCGAGGTGCAGATTCGTGTCGTCGAGGATAAGAACAGCAACGGCAAATGGGATACGGGCAACGTCGTCGAGCGTCGCCAGCCCGAGCGCACGGAGCTTTACATCAACGACCAGGGCGAAAGCCTCTTTGCCACCAAGGCCAATTGGGAGATGGAGCTGACGATTGATATGGACCAACTCTTCGCCCCCGTGACGATGCAGTCGTTGCAGGAGATGTTGGACGAGCGTGAGCTGCAACGCCTCAAGAAGGTGAGGGAGAAGGAGCTGTTGGAGCGTGCCAAGAATGGCGGCCACGACCACGACCACAACTCGATGGGCTCGTCGAATAGTATGATGGGCGGCTTCGGCGGCGGTATGGGTGGCGCATTGGGCTCGACCGGCGGTATGTTCAACAACATAAGATAACCAATTGATGATGAAACAACTACGCTATATTCTCTTGCTGGGAGGACTGCTCCTTTCGTGGCAGGGCTTCTCGCAACACGTCGTGGGCATCCACGCCGGTGGCGGTATGGCTACCGGCCGCTTCGAGCCGACACAGGAGACCAAACCCATCTGGGGTACCACCACGTTCGGCTTCTCGTGGCGTTACTACTCGCCCCAACGTGTCGTAGGCGGTGTAGGTGCCGATTTGGAGTATATGGAACGCGGCTTCTCGATTGCCACCAACACCTCGCGTGTCGATGACAAGAAGGACTACCTCTACTACACCCGTCGGGTCAATTCGTTGATGTTGCCCATCATCTGGCAACCCCACGCCTACCTGGTAAATCACCACGTTCGCGTCTTCGGCGAAGCGGGTGTGACCCTCTCGTACAACCTCTCGTCGGACTACGAAATCGAAAAGAAAGACGATCAGGGCAACATCTACATCGAGGAGGGCGACTACGAGATGCGCACCGTGCGAGATAACCGCCTCGGTTACGGCCTGTGCGCCGGTGGAGGTATCTCGGTTCTGATCAAGCAGTTCGAGCTGAACATCCGAGCCCGTTACTACTTCGGCTACTCGGACATCTTAAAAAACCGCAACAAATACTACGGCACCATCGAAAACTTTATGCGTACCCCCTTGCGTTCCCCGCTGGATAACATCACCATCTCGGTGGGTCTGTCGTACCGCTTCAACAAGGAGGGCTTCGATAGTTGGAAGCCTCGCCGCAAGCGTGAGAAGAACCGCGAGGTATTCGAATTTGCCAAATAACCACAAAAGAATAGGATAAAACAGATCAAATATGGAGACAACACGCCAACAAAAGGTCGCTCGACAGATTCAACGCGACATTGCCGACATCTTCCAGAAGGAGGGTGCCCACCTGGTTCGTGGGCTGCTGGTGACGGTGACCACGGTCCGTGTATCGCCCGACCTGGGCTACGCCAAAATCTATGTCAGCGTCTTCCCCTTCGAGCGCAACCCCGAGTTGCTGGCCACCCTCGACGAGAACAATTGGTTCATCCGCCGTCAGCTCGGCACCCGCATCCGCAACCAGCTGAAGGTGGTACCCGAGTTGCAGTTCTTCCTCGACGACTCGCTGGAGTATATCGAAAACATCGACCAGGCCCTTAACCGCTAACCGATGATGCTCGCCCGTCGCTTTGCCCTGCGCTACCTCTTCTCGACCAAATCTCGTTCGGTGATCAACCTGATTGCCGTCTTGAGCATTGTGGCCGTAGCGGTACCTGTGGCAGCGATGGTCATTCTGCTCTCGGTCTTCAACGGCTTCGAGCAACTCATCCGCCTCAACGGCACCGCCTTCGATGCCGACCTGCGCCTGACGCCCCGCACGGGGGTGACCTTCGCCGTCGAGCAGATCGATACCGCCGCCCTCAGGTCGATCGAAGGGGTCGAGTCGCTCTCGTTTGTCGTGGAGCAGAGCATCTTGGTGGCCCACAACGGTCGCCAGGCGATGACCACCCTGCGAGGCGTGGAGGAGGACTACCGAGCCACCTTGCCCTTGGAGGAGATTGTCACCTCGGGCGAAAGCCGCCTCACGCTGGGCGACTACAACTACCTCATCATCGGCAACACGATGGCCTATCGGCTCGGTATTCGCACCCTGCTCGATGCCGAGATTGAGCTTTACGCCCTCCGACGAGGAAGCTTCTCGTCGTTGCTGCCTATGAGCGGCTACACCCGCCGTGAGGTGGAGGTGGGGGGCATCTTCGAGGTCGATTTGGCCACCGAAGAGGGCTATATCCTGGCCCCGATGCGCATCGCCGAGGAGCTGTTGGACTACGAAGGCCGCCGCTCTTCCCTTCTCATAAAGTGCACGAAGGGGGCCGAGGAGCGAACCAAACAGGCCCTTCGGGAGTGTGTCGGCGAGGAGTTTCTAATCGAGGGCCGTGAGGAGCTGAACGCCTCGATGTACCGCATCATCCGCTACGAAAAGTGGGGCATCTTCCTCATTGCGCTGATGGTGCTCATCGTCGCCTCGTTCTCGGTGGTGGGTGCCCTATCGATGCTCGTCATCGAGAAACAACAGGAGCGTCGCACGCTCCGCGCATTGGGTGCCAACAAACAACTCATTCGCAGCATCTTCTGCCACGAAGGCTACCTTATCTGCCTGGTGGGTGGAGCCCTCGGAATGGCCGTCGGCATCGCCCTCACGCTGCTGCAACAGCAGTTCGGGTTGATTGAGATTCCGGCCGATTCGTTCCTCGTAAAGAGCTACCCCGTAGCCCTCGAGTGGGGCGATTTGCTGCTCATTGCAGCGACCTTTATCCCCGTCGGATGGGTGCTTGTGCAACTCACCGTCGGCAATATGATTAAAGACGAAGAACTATGAAACGATTTTTGTGCCTTGCGTTGGTTGCGCTGATGGTCGCATCGACCGCTTGCAAGCGCACCACCATCATCCCCGATGACGAGTTGGCCCTGATATTTCGGGATGCCTTCCTCACGAACGCCTACATCGACAGTCGCCACATCAATATCGACTCGCTGAATGTCTATGAGCCGCTCTTTGCCCGCCACGGCTACACGATGGAGGATGTGCAGACCACCATCGGCAACTTCTCGAAGCGCAAGAGTGCCCGCCTGAGCGACGTGGTCGAGCAGGCCATCGACCTGTTGGAGGAGGAGGGCCTCTACTACGACCGTGAGGTGACCATCCTCGACACCATCAAACAGATAGCCATCCGCAACACCCGTCGGGTGATTCGTGAAGATTCGCTCATTGAGGTGCGCTCGCTCGCCGACACGGCCCGCCTGAGCTTTGTGGTACACGACCTCCGCCCGGGCGAGTATCGCCTGCAATATACCTACAAAATCGACTCGGCCGACCGCAACAAACGCCTGCAACGCAAGGTGTGGATCGAGCGGGAGGATAGCACCCGTGTGGGCTACCAAATCTACACCCTGCGCCGCTACACCGACGACAAGGTCGATCGCGTCTTCCGCACCGACTCGTTGGCCGAGCGACTGCGCATCCACCTGTTGATCTTCCTACATTGAAGATGTGACCAAGATCGGTGTCAGCCAGTTCCCCGCCACCTTCGCTACCATCAACTTCACCTACACCCCCAACGAGGAGGATGCCCTGCGTCTGCTGCACGACAAGCAGATGAACCTACGAATTTTTGCCGATGAGTTCCTCGATGCCGCTCTCAAAAAAGATAGCCTCTAATTGGCTGCTCACCGCCAAAGGGTGGGTCGAAAACCCCCTCTTGGTCGAGACGAGCGAGGGGTGGCGAATGGCGGGAAGCCGCCCGACCCCCGACCGAGAACCCTTCACCCGCTTCGAGGCGGGTGTCGTGGTGCAGGTGCAATGCACCCCTGCCGAGTTACAGAACCTGATGCAGGACCACACCACCCCCATCGACCGGCTGTTGGCGCCCTATCTGAACCCCGAGGGCCGGTGGTTGCATATCGCAGGCCTCGACTACACGACCCGCTGCTTTACGCCCCAAAGCCGAGCCGACTACCTATAATAGAAAAGGCGACCCGCTCATTGGGTCGCCTTTTGCTATTGTTTGAGTGCTGCAATAAAGTCGGGAAATTGTTGCCACAACACCTCGGTCTTGAGCCATAACTCACGGGCCTCGGCACGGGGCGAGGGGCGCTCACTCTCGATATCCTCCAAGTAGGCGGCATCGGCAGGGTGCTCGTCGGCCGTAAATTCGGCATAGACCGCCCCGAAACGCTCCTTCAGGCGGCGCAGTTCGCCCCCATCCAACGCCCCCGTGCGGCGCCACTCGGCCCACAAAATCAAGAGCTGACGGTCGGCGTGTTTGTCCGAAACGTCGTTGATGACCTCATCGAACAGCTCCTGCTCGTCCATCGCCTGGTAGTTGAAAGCCAACAGGTTACTCGCTTCCAAGTGATCCTCGGGGTCCAGCTCCAACAGCAGCTCCAACTGGGCTGCCGACATCTCGAAGTCGCCAATCAGGAAGTGGTCCACCGCCGTGGCGTACAACAATTCGAGCGTCGCCTGCGAATTGCGATGGCTCCACTCCAGGATGACCTCCTCGTCGTCGGGCAGCTGCTCCATAATGCGCTGAAAAGCCTGAAAACGGAGGTTACAGGCCTCCTCTACACGCCCCTGCTGTTGCAGGCGACGGGCCTCGGCGGTGACCTTCACAAAATCATAGGGGCCCGAACCTACCAACTCGAAGGTCTGGTCGGGCGTGGGTTTAAGCTCGACTCTTGGCATCACGTTGCAGTTTTTTAACCATCACAAAAGTAACCACCAGCGTCGCCACACCACCCAACAGATAGGCTACGGGGCGGTTGGTCATCCCGAAAAATTGGTTCGACACAAAGACAAACGAGGCGCAGACATAGGTCATCAGAATGGCAGGCAGCAGACCTACCCAATAGTTGCTTTTGCGGCGCACCAGATAGACCGTGATGCTCCACAACACAATGGTGGCCAGTGCCTGATTGGTCCAGGCGAAGTAACGCCACACGATGTCGAAATCGACCGTCGTAATCCAGTAGCCCACCAAAAAGAGGGGAACGGCCACCATCAAACGCTTCCAATGCGAACGCTGCTCGAGGTGCAGGAAGTCGGCCACAATGAGGCGTGCCGAGCGGAAGGCCGTGTCGCCCGAGGTGATGGGGGCAGCCACCACACCTAAGAGGGCCAGCACACCACCCACGATGCCGAGCATCCCGTTCGAGATCTCATTCACAGCCCAGGCGGCACTGCCCCCGTGCTCGGAGAGGGTCTGCGACAGGGTGCCCGCCCCACCGAAGAAGGCCATCGCCACGGCGGCCCAGACGAGAGCAATGATGCTTTCGGAGATCATCGCACCGTAGAAGACCGAGCGACACTCCCGCTCGTTGTTCACACAGCGGGCCATCAGGGGCGACTGCGTGGCGTGGAAACCCGAAATGGCACCACAGGCAATCGTGATGAAGAGGGTCGGCATCAGGGGAAGGTTACTCTTATTGAGGTGGAAATTTTGAATCGAGGTCAGCTCGGGGATATGGTAGTCGCCCACCACAACAGCCCCCAACAGCAGGGCCGCCATCGCCACCAAAGCCACACCAAAGAGGGGATAGACCTGGCCGATGAGCTTATCGATAGGCAGCAGCGTGGCCACGAAATAGTACACCAGAATGATCCACACCCAAGTCGAGAGCGACCACTCGGGCACCAGGCCGTTGAGCAGCTGGGCGGGGCTGAGGACAAAGACCGCACCCACCAGAATGAGCAACAGCACCGAGAAGAGGCGCATAAATTGACGCATTCCGCCACCCAGGTAGTGGCCCACCACCTCGGGGATGCTCAAGCCGTCGTGGCGCACCAACATCACGCCCGAGATAAAATCGTGCATCGCACCCATCAGAATGCCGCCCGCCGTAATCCAGAGGAAGGCCACCGGACCGAAGCAGGCACCCAGCACCGCACCGAAGATGGGACCTGTGCCGGCGATGTTGAGGAGCTGAATCAGAAAGACACGCCAACGAGGCAGGGGGACATAATCCACCCCATCGTAGAGACGAGTGGCGGGAGTTTGGGCCCGATCGTCAATTCCGACTTGACGTTCCAGGTAGCGCCCATAGGTAAAATAGGCTGCAATGAGCAGGACTAAGCAGACTAAAAAGGTTATCATAGGTCAATTTTTATGCGAAGATACGAAGAAAAGTTACTTTTTTTGCAAAAGAGTTGCGAGAATTAAATTTTTTTCAGATATTTGCACACCGAAACGAGGGGATAAGCATCCCTGCAGGCCGAAATAGCTCAGCGGTAGAGCACTTCACTCGTAATGAAGGGGTCCCGAGTTCAAATCTCGGTTTCGGCTCAAAACAAAAAAAGGATGAGGTTTTCTCATCCTTTTATTTTTTTGTTTTGAGCATCTTTACAATCCCTCCAAACCTCCCTTTGAAAAGGGAGGCTTGGTCGCTTCGCTCCCTTTTTTGTGTTGCGTAGCAACGCTTGTAAATCTCGGTTTCGGCCCAAAACAAAAAAAGGATGAGGTTTCTCATCCTTTTATTTTTTTGTTTCGGCCATCTTTCCTTCTTTTTTGCACGCCGTGTGATAGATTTGCGGGGGCAAAAATCTCTCTCTATTAAAAGGTCTAACTACACCCACACCCCTATTTTTATGGATACTACACCTTCCGTACCTGCTGCCGAACCGAAGCGTTCGGGCTTAAAGTCGCTCTTTTCGTTCAACGGACGCAGTCGCCGTTCGACCTATTGGGCCATTATGCTGACCACCTATTTCTTGTGCTTCCTGGCCGAAGAATTCCTTACGGCAGCCGAGCAGACCTGGGACGAATCGACCGTCGGATTGATGGCAATCGGAGTTCTCGTTTTAGGCCTGGCTGCCATTTGGGCCTATTTGGCCACCGTAACACGACGCTTCCACGACCTGGGCAAGAGCGGATGGTATATACTCTTCTTCTGTGTGCCGATTGCCAACCTCATCTTTAGCATCTACGTCGCCTTTTTCAAGGGTATGGAGCGGGACAACGAATATGGTCCAAACCCCTATTAACCGACAACTTACACAATAAAAAAGGGAACAATCGGAGGGTTGTTCCCTTTTTTTACGTCATAGATCCCCTTACGGCAGAGTTTGCTTCCCTCTTCGCACGGGTTACATTTTTGTGACCCGAGTAGAAGAGGGCTTGTTGATTAGGAAAACACCGCAAAGCATCCCCACCGCACCGAGTATGCAAAGGCATACGATGCGGGTCGTTTTGGTCATAGAATGTAAAAGTGAGAACTTTAATGGGAATATAAGAGTACTATTTTTTTGATTCTTTTTTCGTTATATTTCCCGCTTTGTCATAATACCACACCTCCGTTGATTTTGATAATACATGATCATCATCCGATTGATATTCCACTTTATACAGATATCCATTCTCATCATAGTAGCGAATCTCGGGATCATACGCAGTATCCATTTCAGGACCTTCTTCATGAAAATATGTGATGATTTGCTCTGCTATTACGCCATTTGGATGGTATATCCTGCATTTGCACCTTCCTATGAATTGCAGCTGGCCAATCTGCATATCACCATATTCGAAATCATAATAATCACTCATCAATACACCTCGGTTAAAGCTCGAAAAGGATACTGATTTGTCGTCATCATATTCGCCCACGTATGACAAATAGCCATAGTCATATATATAAAATACTCCATCCTTTCTGCCGTGATTATAGTTGTATATACATTTACGTCCAGTAATACCAGTAATATTAGCATCTTCCACCCATTGACCGTGCTTATTGCCCTGCTCGTCATATTGATTCAATATGCTTTGTCCGTAAATAGTTGTTGCCTGTAAGATGCAAGTAACAACAAAGAGTATTTTAATCAAATAATTCATATTAACATTAATGCTTAAACTGGACTACATTCTGTTCAAAAGCTTCATTTATTAGATGTACGTACTTGTAATGTTCACTATTTGCCGACTTCACATATTTTTCTCTTAGCGAAGTCATATTGCCCATTGCTGGTGACGCTAACACAAAACGCCAAAATACCTTGGCTCGACTTTCGTCGAGTTTTTCTATGCAAGGATAACAACGCACCCAATCATATTCCAACATCTTCTGAACGACCTTTTGAAAGAAATTTACATGATCAGCATCCCATATCGCTTCACTGGCCAGTCCTATTACCTTCTGTATAAATAAGTCGTAGTCAATTAATTGTCTGTTGTTGTACAGATATTCTGCATCATTTAATTGCCTACAGCAAAAGGGCGCACCTTGAGGTTCTTTATTATCATCCCATCCATACAACTCCATAAATTCTTGCCAAGTAGATGGAAACATATCGAGTGTTTTTTTGGCAACTCGTTCTTGTTCCGAATGCAAACCTTTCCATTGAGATATTGTTGTATCATCACCTTGTGCATAAACAACCAATGATGATAACATAAATAATACTCTTAATACACACTTCATATTCAATAGATTATTTACACATTTTTCTCTGCATCAGCATCGGTTGCTTGGGTCTCTACTCGGCTTTGCGTCTCCAATCGGCTTGCCTCTTCGGCCAGGCGGGCCTCCTCCATCAGCCGTTTATCCTCGGCCACCAGCGCACGGATGTGCTTGACCGACCCCTTCCACAGCAAGACGCAGAAACCGATAAGCAGCCAAGCAAATACCCCCTGCCACACCTCCGAGACATCCTGCATAAAGCAGAAGCTGTCGTAGATGCCGTGGGCCAGGATGGGGGCCACGAGGACCAAGATTTTATCCTTCAGGCGGGGTTGGCGGCTGAAATAGACCAGCGAGAAGTAGTAGCCCATAAAGACTCCGTCGCAGAAGTGGCCCGGCACGGCCAGCAAGCCACGAGCCACCACCACCGTAGCCCAATCCTCCGACCCGAAGACATAGAGCAGGTTCTCGACTGCCGCAAAGCCCAGGGCCACTGCCGTAGCATAGACGATGCCGTCCATTCGCTCGTCGAAGTGGACATTTTTATGCACCACCCAACACAGAATAGCCAACTTGGCGATCTCCTCGGGGATGGCCGCCCCGAAGAAGGAGACCCAAAGGGCCTCCGAGGCGGTGGTCACCTCGTCGAAATCGGCACCCAGACCAATCAGCGAGAAGATTTCGAGCAGCACAAAGGTGAGCGGCACGGCCAGTGCACCCATCAAAAAGGCCTTCAAGAGTGCCCCCACAGGTTCGGGTTTGAGTCGATCCTGCTGATAGATGTAGATAAGCAGAAAGGCCACCGGGGCGAGAGCCAACAAAAATTGAGGGTCGAGTACCATAAAAAGGAGTGTTTGGTTAGTCGTTTTGCGCCTTCCACAACCCGCTACGAGGGGCAAGGCTTCACAAATATACAAAAAAAAGCGGCCATCCAACCACAAAGTTGCATAGCCACCTATCGTTTTGACTCTTTTTTGCTTACAGTCGGCGCATCCAGGTAAACTCAACCACGATGGGTTTGTGGTCCGACAAATCGCCGAAATCCATATCGCGCAGGAACGAGTCGGCCTTGAGCTGTACGGTGGCATCGGGGTCGTTGATGTAGATTACCTTATCGACCACCTCGCCGTTCTGCGTCGTCGAGCAGATGATGTCGGTCTCCG
>CALAQA010000017.1:0-16100 GCA_937889065.1 uncultured Alistipes sp. | reverse complement strand
TTTTGTTGTTGCCCCTCTTTTTTAGCACGGGAGCATGCGCTTTCTCTTCTTTGTCGTATCTACTCGGATATTGCCTTTTGCACACCGTAGACCACATAAGGATCCAACCTTTCGGCCTCCTCCTCGGTCAATATGTGTTGTTCAACTAACTCTTGTGTGCAGGTCCAACCTCCTTTCAACTGTCTTTGTTTAAGTAATCTCCTCAAAGTCCGAGGTGGGAGGTATGGATGACCTTCCATCCGGCTTGGGGCTGCAAAGTTAATATCTATTTTTGATATTTCATTGCTATCGCACCAAATTTGTTGCAAAATTTTTTCATAATTGCGCTCCAAGACCCCCTTAACCTCACTGAGTTGCTCCACACGATGAAATCCGCCGAGCCTTTTTCGGTAGGCGATGATGGCCCGGGCACTCTTCGGCCCGATGCCGTAGAGCGAAACGAGGGTTTCGGAGTCGGCTCGATTCAGTTCTATCGGCTCCTCGAAGGGGTCTTTAGGTGCAGGGGTAAAGCGAATGTAGGGCTCGAGTGCCGTGGCTACCGAGTCATCGACCACATAGCAGGCCCGCACCTCCTCCATCGAGCGAAAACCGCTGCGGTTGCGCCACCGTACAAAGACCTCGGCTTGGCGACGACTCAATGCGCCGATGGCTACCAGGTAGGGTGCCGAGACGGTATCAATCAGAAAGGGCTCGGGTTGGAGGCGTTTGACCGAGTCTCGCCGAGCAAAGCGGGTGGGGTAGTCGTGCGAGTGAGGCGCGATGGCAAACTCCTTGCCAATCGAGATGTAGGGCGAAAGCAGGGCGTAGAGCGAGTCGGTGATGCCGTAGCAGAGGGCCACATCCTCACGGATGCGGAAGACCTTGCCCGCTGCCCGAAATTTCAGCAGCGAGACGGCCGCCTTGCGGTCGATGCCCATCGCACGCAATTCGGCATACTCGACCGTGTTGGGGTCGAACGGATGCAACACCAACGAGTCGGGCGCAGCCTCCGCCTTCCGTAGCGAGTCGGCCTCGGCAGCCTCGTTGAGCCGCTCGGCCTCCACCACCGCAGGACGGCGCACCGCCACGGCATAGAGAATGGCCACCACGAGGGCCAGCAGAAGTAACAAAACTCCTCCTTGCCAACCGCTATGTTGCTCTCTTTCCATCGACTACAAAGGTAGAAAAATCCGCCGAAAAGTCCAAAAATCCCGCAAAACGAAATTTTTTAGTTGAAAAACTATGAAAAATAGTTGCAAAACTAAATTTTATAGTTACCTTTGTCGAAACAAAACTTTTTTACGATGGAAAAACTGACACGCCGCGAGGAGGAGCTGATGCAGCTCTTTTGGCAACACGGACCGCTGTTTGTGCGCGAGATGGTCGAGATGATGCCCGATCCGAAGCCCCACTTCAACACCCTTTCGACGATGGTGCGCACCCTCGAAACGAAGGGCTATGTGGCCCACAAGGCCTTTGGGGGCACCTATCAATACTATCCGACGGTGAGCGAAGAGCAGTTCTCGCGCCGCACGCTCCGCTCGGTCATCGACCGCTATTTCGAGCGTTCGTATGTGGGGGCGGTTTCGGCCTTGGTCGAGGAGGAAAAAATCTCGGTCGAGGAGTTGCGCCGCCTGATTGACCAAATCGAGAAACAATCGCTTTAATTATTATAGGTATGCTCTCCGCCTTTGCCCTCTATACGCTGCGTGTCGGGGCCTTGTTGGCCGCCTTCTACCTCCTCTTCAAGCTCCTGTTGAGCCGTGAGACCCTCCATCGCCTCAATCGGGTGGTGGTGCTGTCGGTCTTGGTGCTCTCGTTTGTGCTGCCCTTCTGCGTGGTGACCATCCGTCAGGAGATTCCCTTCGTGGAGCAGGAGCCGACGATGGCGACACTGCAGCCCATCGAGGTCGAGGCGGTGGCGGTTGCGACCCCCTTCCCCTGGGAACGGTGGCTCGGAGTGCTCTTTGTGGTGGGGGCTGTGGCAGTGCTGCTGCGGGTTGTCGGCTCGGCGTGGAGCCTTTGGCGTGTGGTGCGACGGGGCGAGCGACGCCTGCTTGACGATGGCACGGTGGTGGTCGAGGCCGTCCACCCCCAAACCCCCTTCAGCTGGTTTGGCTATGTGGTGGTCGGTCGGGGCGATCTGAGCGAGAATGGCGAGACGATTCTGTTGCACGAGCGGGCGCACATTCGCTTGGGCCACTCGTGGGACCTGCTTTTGTTCGATGTGTTGGGGTCGATGCAGTGGTTCAACCCTGCGTTGTGGCTCCTCAGACGTGATTTGCGTGCCATTCACGAGTACGAGGCCGACCGTGCGGTCTTGGCGAGTGGGGTAGATGCACGCCACTACCAACTGTTACTGATAAAAAAGGCTGCTGGCGAGAGGTGGTACTCGGTCGCCAACAGCTTCAATCACAGCAAACTTAAAAACCGTATTACTATGATGATTCAAAAACGATCATCGCGGTGGGCAGCTACCAAGGTGCTGCTGCTCTTGCCGCTCGTCGGCGTGGCTCTGGGGGCCTTTGCCGAGACCGTCTATGTCGTTACTGACGACAAAGGTACGACAAAAAATGAGATTTCGCAACCCGAGAAGGGACAACCTCTTCCGATGGAGGTGCGTGACGACAAGGGTAACCCGATTGTGGGTGCTATCATCATGAAGGAGGGCACGGGCGAAGGTGCCTGCACCGACCTTTCGGGCCGTGTGACGATGGAGGTCAAGGTGGGCGATTGCCTGGTGTGCAGCTACATCGGCAAAGAGACCCTGCGTTGGGAGGTCAAAGAGTTGTCGGCCGAGCCGCTTCGTTTGACGCTGAAGACCGAGCCGCAGTCTATCGACGAGATTGTTGTGCGTGGCTACCCCGCAACGCCTGCCGATAAGGACGAGGAGGCTGTACCCTTTATGCTGCGTGACGACCTGCAGAGGGCTGCAACCGAGCTGGAGCAGGCCAAACAGGAGTTGGAGAGCGCCAAGCAAGAGTTGGAACAGGCCAAAACAGATGCCGAAGAAGAGGTCTTTTTGATTGTCGAGCAGATGCCCAAATTCGAGGGCGGCAACATCGATAAGTTCCGCCAGTGGGTGCAGATGCGTGTGCAGTACCCCAAGGAGTTGCAGGAGCAGGGTATCGGTGGCCGCGTGGTGGTCTCGTTCGAGGTCAATGAGGCAGGCGAGGTGACCAACGTCAAGACCCTTGCCACCCCCGATCGTCGCCTTTCGGAGATTGTCGAGAGCCTTGTGAAGCAGTCGCCCAAGTGGGAACCCGGTCGCCAGCGCAACCAATTGGTCAATGTGGCCTTTACGATGCCTATTGTATTTCAGTCGCATTGGGATGCAGCCCCTCAAACCTCGACTACGAATGGCGTTACCTCTTCGGTACCCGACTTTGCAGGGGGTACGATCGATGGCTTCCGCCGCTGGGTGCAGGAGCGTGTTGTACACCCTGCCGATGCCAAAAAGGAGGGAGTCGGCGGTAAGGTCTTCGTGACGTTTGTGGTGAAGGCCAACGGCAAAATCGGCGATGTGGATATTATCGGTGAGGCCGACAAAAGATTGGCCAAGGAGGTGGTGCGTGTCGTGAAATCTTCGCCCAAGTGGACCCCTGCCACCAGCAGTGAGCACAAGTTTCTCCGCTCGAAAGTCGGCATCACGGTCAATTTTCCGTTGGAGGATGAGAATACCCCGTTCCTCGTTGTGGAGCAGATGCCTACGTTCGAGGGAGGCGACATCAACGCTTTCCGTCGCTGGGTCGAGGAGCAGATTCAACCCCAAACCGACGACGCAGGTAAGCCGCTGGAGGGGATGGTGATCATTTCGTTTGTCATTGAGCGGGATGGCTCATTGAGCGAACTGACGGCACTGCGTTCGCCCGATAAGCGCCTTTTGGAGGAGGTAACACGCATCGTGAAGAGCAGCCCCCGCTGGGAGCCCGGCCGCCAACGTGGCCAAACGGTACGCGTGAAGGTTACCCTGCCCGTTCAATTTAAGGCTTAAGTAACCTTTTACCCGAAAAGGTGTCTAATAGGTTGAAAAGCTAAAGTCATCCTGAATCGGAGGGCCGGATCTCTGCTTGGTCAGCAAAAAAACGAAAGGGATTCATCTTTTCTGGTTCGGGATGAACTATTTATGGGCCGAATTAACATTTTTTAACATGATTTTCGAAAAAAAACTGCTACTTTTCCCCCTAAAATTGCTACTTTTGTTTCGAAACAACCAATCGCCTATGATACGAAATCTCTTGTTTTTCGCCGCCTTATGCGGTCTTGTCGCCTGCCAAGATGTGCCGAGTGACCGTATCGTCATCGAGGGTTACATCGACCAAGTCCCCGATTCTGTTGTCGTGCGCTTTTTTCGCTCGAATGGCGATTATGGTGAGCCGATTGGGGCGGATACATTGCGCGATGGACGGTTTTCGATGACGATTACCCCCCTTTCCGACGAGCCGGAACTCTTTTATGTGGGTTGTCCGGATCATCCCAACTTCCCGATGGCTACGCTCCATGTGTGGGCCTCACCGGGTGAGCGGGTGCGCATTCGGGGTAACAACACCCTTACCCGCACCTGGCGAGTGAAGGGTAAGCATCCCGCGCTCCGGGCCGAACAACGCTATATAGATGTGGCGCGTGACCTTTGGGGTGAGTGCGACCGCATCAACATTGAGCAGCGCAGGGTGCGCAGCCTGGCAAAAACGGCCACTACGGAGGAGCGGAAGGTGTTGGCCGCGAAGCGTGACAGCCTGGCGGAGTACGAATTTCGTGTGAAGCATCGAATTGATGCGCTTGTTATCGAACTCATGCAGCGTAGCGATGTGGATGATAAATATTTGGAGGAGCTGGAGGGATTGGCGCGTATGGTGCGTTACGAAGGGGAGAACTACCCCCACCGTGAGGCTGTGTTGGCTCTCTATGACCGCTTGAGCGAGGAGCAACGCCGGCTCCCCGTGGCTCGGGCGGCCGCCATGGGGCTCTTCCCTCCCAAGCAGGTCGCGGTTGGCGAGCCGCTCATCGACGGTGTGATGTTCGATTTGGCGGGTGAAAATCACTCCTTGAGTGAGCTGAAGGGGCGATACATCCTGCTCGACTTTTGGAGCAACGGCTGCGGCCCCTGCGTGATGGCGATACCCGAAATGGGGGAAATAGCTGCGCAGTATGCCGATTGCCTGGCGGTGGTGAGCATCAGCATCGACACGGATAAAACGTGGCGCGAAGCCTCCCAAGAACACCCGATGACATGGTTTAATTGGAACGACGGCCGTGGCGAGCAGGGTATTTATGCCCACTACTACCAGGGCGGAATACCCTCCTATACGCTGCTCTCGCCCGAGGGCGTGGTGGTGAAACAGTGGGTGGGCTACGGCAAAGGAAGCCTGAAACGTACCATTCGGGAGGTGCTGGGCGAGTAAACGAAATTCAAAATTTAGAATTTAGAATTGAGTGATGAAAAAATTACTTTTAGTGGTTTGCGCGGCTGCACTGATGGGCTGTGCGCCGAGGATGAAACCCTACACCGTGCGCGGTGAGGTGGATGCTTCGCACAATGGAGCAATGGTCTATATGAGCGATTACCATCTTCAGGGCGAGGTGGTCGATAGCGCGCTTGTAGAAAACGGGCAGTTCTGCTTTTCGGGCAAGATGCGGGGCGATTCGCTCTATCGCTTGGAGCTGGGGCGTGTATCCGCGAATGTCATCGTCGAGGGTGGAGAGGATGTAGTGGTTGATTTTGAGCGACGCGGGGCAACGGGCAGCGAAAAGAATCGCATCAAAAACGACTACGATGCTGCCGAAGATGCCTATGTCAACGAGAATGCACAGCTGCGCGCCCGCCTTGTTGCCGATACGACGCTTTCTGAAGAGGAGCAACAGGCCAAGCGCGTCGCGATTTTTACGCAACGCCGCACTGAGAGGATGGAGCAGGTAAAAGAGCTTATCAGACAAAACAGCAACAATGCCACGGGTGCCTATATCATGTGGACCTATTTGGTCACGAACTACCTTTCGCCCGAGGAGTTTGATGCAATTTACGCCCTCGCCGGTGACTATCTTCGTGGGTTTAGCCCCATTCAAAAATGTGTCGAGGAGATGGAGGTTATTAAACGTACCTCGAAGGGGATGATGTTTACCGACTTTGCGATTGAAGGGGGCAATCCGGACGGCTCGACGGCGAAACTTTCCGACTATGTGGGGCGCGGGAAGTATGTGTTGGTCGATTTTTGGGCCTCCTGGTGCGTGCCGTGTCGTGAGGAGATTCCCTTTATCCGCAAAGCGTGGAATGCGTTTCGTGGCGAGCGTTTCGAGGTGGTAGGCGTGGCGGTGCGCGACACACCGAAGGCTACGCAACGCGCCATCGAGGAGTTGCACCTTCCCTGGCCGCAAATCCTCAATGCCCAACGTATTCCGAGCGAAGTGTATGGGTTCAACGGTATTCCGTTCCTGATGCTTTTTGGCCCCGATGGCACCATCATCGAGCGCGGCTTGCGCGGTGAGCAAATCTATGAAACCATCCAAGAGGTGTTGGCGGAGTAGAAACACCGATAAACGGAACTGAAAGATGGCAAAAGGCTGTTAAGGAGTTTTCATAGCCCCTTAACAGCCTTTAATAACCCTTAATCTCCCTTGTCTTAAAAGACGATGGGCGAGAGCGAAGCGTTTTACCAGGCACTGGAACAGGCAATGAACCGTGGGTAACCTCAGGGCTTAAACCCCTCGACGCCTTATACACGGGTTACATTTTTGTAACCCGTGTTTTTTGTGGGGTAACTATTCAGGGGCGGGCGGCACAATCATTTTGCATTTTGAATTTTACATTTTGAATTTCTTTCGTACCTTTGTCCATTATGAAAAAGATGCGTCTTGGAATTGTTGGGTGCGGACGGTTGAACCGTATCGTGGCCCGTGCGGTGGCCGATGGTCTGCTGCCCGAATATGAGTTGGTGGGGTGCTATTCGCGCACCTACGCAAGTGCCGAAATGTTGGCTGCGGAGGCTGCCGAGCGTGGCCTGGCGTGCAAACCTTGTCAGACCATCGAAGAACTGCTGGCCCTTCAGCCCGACATTGTGGCCGAGGCGGCAACCCCGGCAGGTATGCGTGCCGTGGCGGTGAAGTGCCTCGAAAATGGGTGTTCGATTGTCTGCCTCTCGATTGGGGCCTTTGCCGACGATGCCTTCTACGCCGAGGTGCGTGAGACGGCCGCTAAACACGGCACCAAGGTTTATATGGCTTCGGGTGCTACGGGCGGCTTCGACGTGTTGCGCACGGCGGCCCTGATGGGCGGTGCCACGGCACAGTTCTTCAACGAGAAGGGCCCCAACGGATTGAAGGGTACCCCCGTCTATGACGAGTCGTTGCAGCGTGAGCAGCGGGTGGTCTTCCACGGCACAGCTACGGAGGCCATTGCCCAATTCCCGACCCGTGTGAATGTGACGGTGGCCGCCTCACGTGCCTCGGTGGGTCCCGAGCGAATGGAGGTGACGATGCAGTCGTCGCCCTACTTCCGTGGTGATACCCAGCGTGTGGAGATTCGCAACCCGCAGGTGCGTGCCGTGGTGGATGTCTATAGTGCCACCCCCGAAATCGCCGCCTGGTCGGTCGTTGCCACCCTGCAGAATATCGTCTCGCCGATTGTGTTCTAATGGCGAAGGATACAAGATAAAAAAAGGAGACCCCAGGTCTCCTTTTTCTTTATTACCGATACTGCGTCAGCCATAAGCCACCTTTACAGAAAGGGTGCAACGATTTCCGGGGTCGAACGTTCGCAGCAGCCGAGCGCAAACCCGAGTGGGGTGAAAATGGGCAGCAAAACCATAGGTTTTAGGGGGAATGGTTTGAGGTGAGCGGCCAAACTTGTTTGAGCTGCTTTGTTCAAACCGTTCTCCCGTGGTTGCAACGCAACGCTGCACATTTTATTGACAACGCTTCGTTTGCCGAGGCGCCACCGAAGCGTCTGACCCCGGCTCCGGGCATAAAAAAAGAGAAGTCCTAACGGAACTTCTCTTTTCGTACCCGGAGCCGGGGTCGAACCGGCACGTCATTGCTGACATTGGTGTTTGAGACCAACGCGTCTACCGATTCCGCCATCCGGGCAGGCCGATAACCTTTCGAATCGGGACGACAAAGATAGGGAGCTTTTTTCAAAAAACAAAATCTATCGGCATTTTTTATTCATCAACTCACATTTTTTCTCTTTTTAGTTCGTAAATAAATCCAAAAAACATATCTTTGCCACCTCTAAATCAGTTTAATAAAATTTTTTAATTTCTCTGCTGTTATGAATTTGCGCAGCACCATCGACTTTCGGCCCAAGATGCTGAGTTGTCTGAAGGAGTACAACAAGGAGCTTTTGTCGCGTGACCTGATGGCGGGTATCATTGTGGGTATTGTGGCCATTCCGTTGGCCATCGCCTTTGGTATCGCTTCGGGTGTAGGCCCCACGGAGGGTCTGGTGACGGCCATCATTGCCGGTCTTCTGATCTCGGTTTTCGGTGGCTCGAAGGTACAGATTGGCGGCCCTACGGGTGCCTTTATTGTCATCATCTATGGCGTCATCCAGCAATTCGGCCTGGGCGGTCTGGCCATTGCCACCATTATGGCGGGTATCATTTTGATTCTGATGGGTGTCTTCAAGCTGGGCACCATCATCAAGTTTATGCCCTATCCCATCATTGTCGGTTTCACGGGCGGTATTGCCATCACCATCTTTTCGACCCAGATGAACGACCTGTTCGGCCTCGGCATCGAAAGCGTACCGGCGAACTTCATCGATAAGTGGATCTGCTACTTCCAGCACCTCGACCAGATTAACTGGTGGGCCTTTGCCATCGGTGTGGCGAGCATCCTGGTTATCTGCTATATGCCCAAAATCTCGAAGAAGATTCCCGGCTCGTTGGCCGCTATCGTGCTGATGACGCTCATCTGCTGGGTGCTGAAGCGCTTCTGCGGTGTGGATTCAATTATGACCATCGGCGATTTGTACACGCTGCCTTCGGGTCTTCCGTCGTTGCAGTTGCCCGACCTGTCGGCCCTCACCTCGTTTGAGTCGATTGAGCAGCTGCTGCCCGTCGCCTTCACCATTGCGATGTTGGGCGCCATCGAGTCGCTGCTGTCGGCGATGGTGGCCGACGGTGTGATTGGCGATCGCCACAACTCGAACACCGAGCTCATTGGTCAGGGTATTGCCAACCTGGTGGTCCCCTTCTTTGGCGGTATTCCTGCCACAGGTGCCATTGCCCGCACGATGGCCAACATCAACAACGGCGGTCGCACGCCCGTAGCGGGTGTGGTACATACGGTGGTGCTGCTGATGGTACTGCTCTTCCTGGGCGGTCTGGTGGGTATGATTCCGATGCCCTGTCTGGCCGGTGTGCTGATTATGGTGTCGTACAACATGAGCGGTTGGCGCACGATTCGCTCGATGTGCCGTCTGGAGATGTCGGGTGTGCTGGTGCTCTTCACGACCCTCTTGCTCACGGTTATATTCGACCTTACGATCGCCATCGAGGTGGGTCTTGTGATGGCCATCGTGATGTTTATGAAGCGTGTGATGGAGAACACCCATATCTCGGTGCTTCACAACGAGTTGGAGGTGCACCACGATGGTGAGCGCGACGAGCGTCTCCTGATTCCGGCCCACACCGAGGTCTATGAGATCGACGGTCCCTTCTTCTTTGGTATTGCCACCAAGTTCGAGGAGATGGCCCACCTGCGCGATGCCGAGCCGATTCGCATCGTGCGTATGCGCAAGGTGTCGTTTATCGATGCTACGGGTCTGCACAACCTCGAGATCTTTGTCTCGGCCTCGCTCAAGCAGGGCCAGCAGGTGATTCTCTCGGGTGTAAATGAGTCGGTTTACCGTGAGATTGAGCGTGGCGGCATTGTGACGATGGTGGGCAAGGAGAATGTCTTGGACCACATCCATAAGGCCATCCGTCGAGCCGAGGAGCTCTCGAAAAACTACGACAAATAGCTGTCGCAGCGACCAATAAAACGAAAGAGGAGGTTTTTTCTTCCTCTTTTTTTTATACCTTTGCCTTCGTGAAGCCTACCAATCGTGAGTCGTTGAAGGAGCAGGTGGCTCAATTGCCCCTGCAGCCGGGTGTGTACCAGTTTTTGGACCACACCGGAACGATTATCTATGTGGGTAAGGCCAAGAGCCTGCGCAAGCGTGTTTCCTCCTACTTTGTCGATAGCAGGGAGCACTCGGCCAAGGTGCGGGTCTTGGTGCGGCAGATTGTCGAGATTCGCCACATTGTGGTCGATTCCGAGCAGGATGCCCTGCTGCTGGAGAACTCGCTCATCAAAAGCCTGCAACCTCGCTACAACATCCTGCTCAAGGACGATAAAACCTACCCGTGGATTGTCATCCGCCGTGAGTCGTTCCCCCGCATCGAATCGACCCGTCGGGTGGTGCGTGACGGCTCGCAATACTTCGGCCCCTACAGCTCGATTTCGATGCAGCGCAGCGTGTTGGATTTCATTCGCGAGGTGATTCCGCTGCGCACCTGCAAACGCAACCTCGCCCCCGAGGTCATTGCCCGAGGCAACTATTCGGTTTGTTTGCAATACCACCTGGGCAACTGCAAGGGACCCTGCGTCGGAGCACAAACCGAGGAGGCCTACGAGGCCGATGTGGAGTTGGTGCGCTCGGTCTTGAAGGGCGACCTGCGCCCCGTACGTCGCTATCTGGAGCAGGAGATGACGCAGGCGGCCGAAGCGCTGAAATTCGAGGTGGCCCAACGCTATAAACAGCGGCTCGAAGCGCTCGATAACTATGCCGGTAAGTCGGTCATTGTGAGTGCCAAAATCGAGGAGGTGGATGTCTTCTCGCTCTTGGAGGATGACGATGTGGCCTACTGCAACTTTGTGCGCATCCGCCACGGCTCGATTGTCGGAGTGACGACCATCCGCCTCACGAAGGGTGTCGAATCGACCCGTGAGGAGGTGCTGACGCTGGCCATCCAGCACTTGGCCGAGGAGGTGGGGGAGGGTCGCCTGGCTCGTGAGGTGATTGTGCCGTTTCTCCCCTCGACGACCCGTCTGTTCGATGGGGTGGTCTTCACCATTCCGAAACGAGGCGATAAGTTGGCCCTCTTGGAGTTCTCGGAGCGCAGTGCCCGCATCTACCGTGCCGAGCAGTTGAAAAACCTCGAAATCAAGAATCCCGAACGCCATACCGAACGATTGATGGAGGCGATGCGACGGGAGTTGCGCCTCGAACGCCAACCCCGCCACATCGAGTGTTTCGACAACTCGAATATGCAGGGAGCCTACCCCGTGGCGGCTTGTGTGGTCTTTCGCGATGGTCGCCCCGCCCGCAGCGAGTACCGCCACTTCAACGTAAAGACGGTCGTCGGTCCCGACGATTTTGCCTCGATGCGCGAGATCCTCTACCGCCGTTACAGCCGTCTGTTGGAGGAGGGAGCCGAACTGCCCGACCTGATTGTGGTCGATGGCGGCAAGGGGCAGTTGTCGAGTGCCTACGAGGTGTTGTGTGCCCTCGATTTGCAACATCGCATCCCCATCATCGGCTTGGCAAAACGCATCGAGGAGGTCTTCTATCCGGGCGACCCCGAGCCCTACTATTTGAGCCGCACGGGTGAGCCGTTGAAGGTCATCTGCCACCTGCGTGACGAGGCCCACCGCTTCGGCATCACGTTCCACCGCCACAAGCGAGATAAGGGGCTGGTGCGTAGTCAGTTGGAGGATATTCAGGGCATCGGACCGAAGAGCATCGAGGCCCTGCTGCGTCGCTTCCGTTCGGTGGAACGAATCCGCAAAGCCCCGCTCGAAGAGCTGCAACAGGGGGTGGGGGCAGCCAAGGCGCAACGCATTAAAAACTACTTTGAAACCAAATAACACTTATTGAATATGAAGCAAAAAAAGAGTCTGAAAGCGTGGCTTTTTGCCACTCGCCCCTGGTCGTTTACCGCCTCGGCATTGAGCGTTGTGGCCGCATTGGTCTATCTGGCCTGGTTGGGCTGTGAGGTCGATTGGATGTTGGGAGGCCTGGCTGTTCTGGGCATCATCTTGTTCCACGCTGCGGGGAACACCTGGAGCGATTATCACGACTTCAAGAAGGGGGTCGATAACGACGAGGCCTACTGCGTCGATACCCTGACCAAAGGGCACTTCTCGCCCGAGGAGATTCGTACCCTTTCGCTTACGTTGCTCCTGCTCGGCATCGGTGTGGGAATTTACCTGATGGTGCAGTCGGGCTGGTGGTTGCTGCTGATTGGCGTGGGAGGTCTGCTCTGCACGCTGCTGTATCCGCCCCTGAAATACCGTGCGTTGGGCGATTTGGTCATTCTGTTGGCCTATGGTTTCCTGCCCGCCATCGGTACGTCGTATGTGGCATTGGGTGAGGTCGATTGGCGAGTGCTGTGGATGGCGCTGCCTGTCGGTTTGTTGGTCGATGCCATTCTGCACGCCAATAACACCCGTGACGTGGTGAGCGACGAACGTGCCCACATCCGCACGATGGCAATGGGGATGGGGGTGAAGGCCTCGGTGGTGCTCTACGTTTTGGAACAGCTCGTTCCGTTTGTCTGGGTGGTGGTGCTGATTCCCTTCAAAATCTTCCCCCTCTCGGCCTTCCTTGTGGTGGTGGTGATGCGCTTTGCGCTGCGCAATACCCGCTTGATGCGTGAATACGGTGAGGCGGGCGATCCCGCCATCATTGCACCGCTCGACCAACTCTCGGCACAGGTACAAATGTTCTTCGTGGTGGCGATGGTGGCCGCGATGGGGATTGATATGTGGATTCGATGAAACGAACGTGGTTTGCTGTGGCCGTAGCTGCGGTGCTATGGTTTGTGATGTTCTCGCCCTGGACGGCTCCTCGGGTCGATTTTTGGCAGATGATGGCCGGCTCGGCCTTGGTTTTGACGGCGCTGGTGACCCTCTTCACGCCCCCTTGGTGGGAGCGTCTGCGCCTGGATGGGCGTAACCTTGTGCTCGGTGTTGTCGTTGCAGTGGTGCTGTGGGGCGTTTTCTGGGTCGGCGATAAGGTGGCATCGTGGATGTTTGCCTTTGCCCGACCGCAGGTCGATACCATTTATGGCATCAAGGAGGGGATGTCGCCCTGGTTGTTGTCGGCTCTGTTGCTCTTTTTGATTGGCCCTGCCGAGGAGATTTTTTGGCGAGGCTATGTGCAGGAGAATTTTTCACGACGCTGGGGCGGCAATGTCGGTTTTCTGGTCGCTACGGCCTGCTATACGTTGGTCCACGTGCCGTCGCTGAACTTTATGCTTGTTATGGCCTCGTTGGTCTGCGGTGCAGCGTGGGGATTGTTGTATCGCCTTATCCCGCAACACTTTACCGCCATCGTTATCTCGCACGCTCTGTGGGATACGGCGGTCTTTGTGTGGTTCCCGATTATGTGAGTTGAGAGTTGAGAGTTGAAAGTTGAAAAGTAAAAGTTGAAAGTTTTTTTGTTCTTTCAGTCACGCAACCAAAAATCAGGGAGATAGCCACCTTTTAGGCTGTCTCCCTTGCTTTTTATGAAATTTTATGCACGGAGTAAGAAAAATAAACTATCTTTGTAAAAAGCTAAAAAACACATGCAACTTTATGGACCCTTTGTTGTGCAACGAGGTTCAAGTTTAATCTTACAATAAATTCGAGACGATGTATAGAATATTAGCTGTATATTTCGCTTTAGTATATATGTTTCAATGTGGCAAAGTTGGTTTTAATTGTGCTGAATGGTATGTTAAAAATGAGACAAGTCAAACCGTCTATCTCAAGGCTACTTTTAGAAGTACTCCCAAGCATAGAGAACTACCAGTAGGGGATTCGCTGATTATTATGGAAGCCCTAAATATGACCTATTGTCCAACTTTTCGATACATTTATCAGCTTCCCAACCCCGATAGTGAATTTATTTACGAGATTCTTGATGAGAAAGGTGTCCTATTGAAACGTTGGGAGCAATTTAGCGCATCAATACAAGAAAAGAACCCGTTTTATGAAGTATATTGGGATTATTTTTTGCGCGACCTATCTGACGGTTATCATAAGGACCAAGACCTAAAGTACACGTGGGTATTTACACTGACAGATGAAGATTTGAAATCGACCGAACATCAATCCGGTCCACGCTGATTGTGCAAGGAATAGGCGTGTTTGAGTATCACTACAAAAGGGAGATAGCTACCACTTTAGGCTGTCTCCCTTGCTGTTGTGCAAACTTTCAACTCTCAATTTTTAATTTTTAATTTTTAATTTTTAATTTTTAATTGTCAACTCGTTACCACTTGCTCCATTTTGATGTCGTGCGGCTCGGTGGGGAGACTTTCGCACAATTGGTGACGATAGCAGACGCCCACCGTGCGCCCTCGAAAGTCGCTTTGCGCGAGGTATTTATCGTAATAACCTCGCCCTCGACCCAGCCGCTCGCCTCGGGGCGTGAAGGCCACACCAGGGACCACCATCAACTCAATCTCGTCGGGCCGACACAGCTCCGCCTCGAAGGTCGGCTCCTCGATGCCGAAGGCTCCCGAAGCGACCCGTTCGGGGTCGAAATAGAAGAAACGCATCACCTCGCCCTCGACCCTCGGCAGGGCTACCCGCACCCCTTTTTGGTACAGACGTTCGATCAACGGTCGGCTCTCCGGCTCATCCCCAAGGGCGGCATAGAGGGCCACGCACTGCACCTCGGCCTCGTCGATGATCGTTGCCAACCGCTCACACAGCCGCTCGGAGGCGCTTTGGCGCTCGTCGGGTGTCAGACTTCGGTTTTGGGCACGCATCTTGCGACGTACCCCCTTTTTTAGCTCATCACGGCTCATTTTATGAAATAAAAACCCCTGTCGGGCTATTGTTATTTGACAAACAATTTCTATCTTTGTAGTCGGAAAATTCAAATCATTCACAAAAATAACAAAATTTAATTTTTTATGAGCTGTTTTCTTTGCAATTCTTCGGTAGGCAAGAAGCTGGTGATGAGCATCTCGGGTTGCGCCCTCGTGCTCTTTATCATCTTCCACATGTCTATGAACGTGGTCGCAATCATCTCGGCAGAGGCCTACAATATGATTTGTGCGCTGCTGGGTGCGAATTGGTATGCCGTAGCTGCTACGGCCGGTCTGGGTGCCCTCGTAGTGGTACACTTCGGCTATGCCCTGTGGCTGACCTGGTCGAACTACAAGGCCCGTGGTACGCAGCGTTACGCCGTGACGACCCAGGAGCCCGGTGTTTCGTGGTCGTCGAAGAATATGCTGGTGCTGGGCTTCGTAGTGTTGCTCGGTCTGGCTATTCACCTCGTTCACTTCTGGTCGAAGATGATGCTCGTTGAGCTGCTGGGTGGCCACGAGACGATGGTTGGCGGTCAGATGATTCACGCTACGGATGGTGCTGCCCTGATTCAGTACACCTTCTCGCAGTGGTACAACGTAGTCATCTACCTGGTATGGTTTGTTGCTCTGTGGCTCCACCTGACGCACGGCGTATGGTCGATGTTCCAGACGGCCGGCTTCGCCAACGACACCTGGTATCCCCGCCTAAAGTGCATCGCCAACATTGTGGCTACGCTCATCTTCCTGGGCTTTGCCGCCGTGGTAGTGGTATTCTACATCAAGTCGCTGTGCGGCTGCTGCTAATCCACCCCTTGTAAAAGTTTGAACAAATAAAACACACAACAATATGGCTTTCAAATTAGATGCTAAAATTCCTGCCGGTGCGCTCGCCGATAAGTGGAGCAGCCACAAGGCAGCAATCAAGGTCGTAAGCCCCGCCAACAAGCGTAAGCTCGACATCATCGTCATCGGTACGGGTCTGGGTGGTGGCGCCGCCGCCGCTTCGCTCGGCGAGCTGGGCTACAACGTCAAGGTATTCTGCATTCAGGACTCGCCCCGTCGTGCCCACTCGATTGCCGCTCAGGGCGGTATCAACGCAGCCAAGAACTACCAGAACGACAACGACTCGGTTTATCGCCTCTTCTACGATACGATCAAGGGTGGTGACTACCGTGCCCGTGAGGCCAACGTATATCGTCTGGCCGAGGTTTCGAACCTCATCATCGACCAGTGCGTAGCACAGGGTGTACCTTTTGCCCGTGAGTACGGCGGTCTGCTGGCCAACCGTTCGTTCGGTGGTGCCCAGGTATCGCGTACCTTCTATGCCCGTGGTCA
>CALAQA010000016.1:0-5230 GCA_937889065.1 uncultured Alistipes sp. | reverse complement strand
AACCGTGAACCAGATAGGCCTTGCCATCCTCATCCCACAGCGGCGAGGTGTCGATGATACCCTTGGCTGCCTTCACCAGGTGGGGCTTCGACCACTGACCTCTGGGGTCCTGCGTCTTGGTCATCAACACGCCACGATCCGGATCGCCCCAATAGATGTAGTACCACCCGTCGTGGAAACGGATACAGGGGGCCCATACGCCGTCGCCGTGGCGAGGTTTGTCGAACCAATCGTAGGGGGGCTGATTCAGAAATACGTGGTTTACAATCTCCCAATTGACCAAATCAGTCGAGTGGAGAATCGGCAGACCCGGCACACAGTTGAACGACGAAGCCGTCATCCAATAGTCGTTCCCCACACGAATCACATCGGGATCCGAATAGTCGGCATAGAGCACCGGATTCTTGTATTTGCCGTTGCCCAAATCGGGCGTCCAAACCGTCTGCGCCGAAGCGACAGCGGCAAGCAGCACGAAGCTGCACAGTACAAACAATCGTTTCATTACTCTACTTTTGTCTCTTTGTTAAAGGTACCATCCCAAGGCCAACGATACTGCTCGGAGCCGACCTTCAGGGCAAAAATCTTCTCCAACGTATAGTCGGCTGCCTGCTCGTCGGTCAGCTCGTGCGACCAAGGCACACGCTTCGAACGGTCGGCACCCGGACCATAACACTTATACTCGGCATAGAACGAACGCTCCTCACGATCCTTGGCGCCCCAGTTGTGCCAACCCTCGGGACGAATCTCCTCGGGCATATAGCACTCCATCCACACCGTGCGACCGGTCGATTTCCAAGGGCGACCCAGGTACATTGCCGTCACATCGTCGGCCACCGTGATGCGGCACTTGCGGAAGATGTAGCCGTAAATCGTGCGCTCGGCCGTCGAGGCAGCCGTGATGTAGCTGTTCTGCTTGCAGTGAATCTCGCAGTTGTCGAAGACGGTCGTCGAAGCACCGAAAATAAAGTCGGTCGTGCCCTCGATGTAGCAATCCTTGACATAGATGCGGGCCACATAGTCCTTCGTGAAGAAGGTGTCCTGGTTACCCAAGAGGCGGCAATTCTCGATACGAATGCGGTCGCCTCGCGTCTCCAAAGCCACACCCTGACCTACACGGCCGGCCGAGTTCTCGATCGTCAGATTCTGAAGGTGAACCTCGTCGGCCTGCACCGACATCGTCCAGCAGTCGTAGGTGGTCATCTTGTAACCATCCACCACCTTACCCGAGTGGTCGTCCCACACGATCTTGACATCACCATCGCCGACAATTGTCAGCTTGTCTTTATAGACATCGATGGTAATCTTCTCCTTGTAGGTACCCTCCTTGACGGTAATCGTACGCCATACGGGCGACTTCGAGGGGATGGCATCCAGGCAGGCCTGCAACGAGGTAAAATCGCCCTTGCCGTTCACATCGACCACCCACTCGGTGCGGGGAGCCTTCTCGCCACAGCACGCTACGGCGAGCAGTGCCACAGCCACAATCAATAAAAAGCGTTTCATTGGGATTGAGTCGTTAAAGGGTTACACCCGTCTTGAAGATGGCAATCTCCTTGAAGCCCGTCTTCTCGTGCTTCAGCGGCTCGCCATTCACGGTCGCGATAATCTTCTCGATCAGACGCTCCAAAACTACCTGCGGCTCCTCATCCTCGACCATCGTACCGGCATTGAAGTCGATCCAGTTGGCCTTGAACTTCGAGAGCTGCGTGTTGGTCGAAATCTTCATCGTCGGCACAAAGGCGCCAAACGGCGTACCGCGACCGGTCGTGAAGAGAACAATCTGACAACCCGACAGCGCCAGCGACGAAGCGGCAACAAGGTCGTTACCCGGAGCCTGCAACAGATTCAGTCCCGTCTTCTGGATGGGCTGGCAGTAGCTCAACACATCGACAACCTGCTGGGCACCACCCTTCTGTACGCAACCGAGCGACTTCTCCTCCAACGTGGTGATACCACCCTTCTTGTTACCCGGCGAGGGGTTCTCGTAGATGGGCTGGTCGTACTTGCGGAAGTAACCCTTGAAGTCGTTGATCAGGCATACCGTATTCTCGAATACCTCTTGGTTGATGGCACGGTCCATCAGGATGGTCTCGGCACCGAACATCTCGGGGACCTCCGTCAGTACGCTCGTACCACCCTGGGCGATGAGCCAATCCGAGAAGAGACCCACCAGCGGGTTGGCCGTGATGCCCGAGAAGCCGTCCGAACCACCACACTTCAGACCTACACGCAGGTAGCTCAGCGGCAGCGGCTCACGCTTATCGGCCTTGGTCTTCTCGACCAGCTCCTTACAAATCTGGAAGCCCGTCTCAATCTCATCCTCGACCTCCTGGGCAATGAGGAACTTCACACGCTCCTCGTCCCACTCGCCAATCACCTCCTTGAACGAGGCAATCTGGTTGTTCTCGCAACCCAGACCCAGCACCAACACGGCACCGGCATTGGGGTGCTTTACGAGTGCTGCCAGGGCGTGTTGCGTATTGGCGTGGTCCTCACCGAGCTGCGAGCAGCCATAGTTGTGGGTATAGACACGCACGTCGTCCAGATGCGAGCAGTCGCACTCACGCTTGATGCGCTCGGCAATGGCCTGGGCCTGACCATTCACGCAACCCACCGAGGGGACAATCCACAACTCGTTGCGGATACCCATCGTGTTGTTCTTGCGCAGGTAACCCATCACCTTCAGCTCCTCACGCACGGGGTAATTCACCTCATACACCTTGTGGTCGTAGGTGTACTCCAGGTTGTCGTGCAGGTTGGTCTTCAGGTTGTGCGAGTGAATCCACGCACCCTGTGCCACCGCCTCGGTGGCGTGGCCGATCGGATAGCCGTATTTGATGACATTCTCGCCCTCGGCGATATTGACCAGCGCAAACTTATGGCCGCGACCAATATCCTCCAAGAGGGTAATCTGCTGACCGTCAATCTCAACTACCTCGCCCTTCTTCAGGTCGTCGGCAATGGCTACGGCCACGTTATCTACGGCATTGATTTTCAGAAATCGTTTCATTGTCAAAGTTCGTGTATAAAAATTCGGGCGGGCGGCACTTGCGGTCGCTCCGCCCGAATCGGTTAGTTTGTGTTCGACTTATGCCAGGAACTTCTTCAGCGCAGCGGCCATACCCAGCTCCTCGATATCCTTCAGATACTTGGCAACGGCAGGAACGAAGCCCGGAACCTCCGAGAAGTCAACGGTGAAGATACCGCTCTCCTTCACGATCTTGGCTACCGTACCCTCCAGATCCTCCGAATTCCAGTTGTTGCGGATGTAGGCAACGAACTCGGCCGTATCATCGGGCTCGAAACCGCTCTTGGGGCTGTAGTAAGCCATCAGAGCAGCGAAGGTCATGCACTCGTGCTCGGCAACCTTACCGGCCTTGAACCAGTTGTCCTTCACGGTAGGATAGTTGCGAGCCTCCCACTTCGACAGCGAGTTGAGCGAAATCGACTTCAACATGTGCTTGATGTAGGGGTTGTAGAAGCGCTCCAGGATGCTCGAAGCAAAGGCCTTCAGTTCCTCCTGATCCTCCTCGATCATCGGGATAACCTCCTCGGCTACCATATCGTTTACGAACTTCTCGATGTCGGGCGTGTTGAAGGCGTCCATCACCGTCTCGCAACCCATCAACAGGGCCATCGTCACCATACCGGTGTGCGAACCGTTCAGGATGCGTACCTTCTTGTCGCGGAACTGCTTGATCGAGGGCATAAAGATTACGTGCAGACCTGCCTTATCGAGCGGCAGCTCCTCCATTACCTTCTTATAACCCGGACCGCCGATAGCCCACAGGTGGTACAGCTCGGCCTTTACCACGAGGTTGTCGTCATAGCCGATCTCCTCCTTGATCTCGTTGATGGTATCGCGGGGGAAGCCCGGAACGATACGGTCAACCAGCGTGTCGCAGAAGTGGCAGTTGGCCTCTACCCAGTCGATGAAGTCCTGACCCAGGTTGTGGTACTGAGCGTGCTTGATTACATACTCGTGCAGCGTCGAGCCGTTGTTCTCGATGAGCTCGCAGCAGATAATCACCAGACCCTTCTCGGGATCGCCGTTGAAGTGCTTGAAACGCTTGTAGAGAAGTGCCGTCATCTTGGCGGGATACGACTTGGGCGGGCAAGCCGTCAGGTCGTCACCCTCCTCGTAGCGGATACCGGCCTCGGTGGTGTTCGAGATGGTAATCTTCAACTCGGGCGAGAGGAAGTACTGCTCGTACTTGGCATACTCCTCGTAGGGGTTGAACGAATCCATCACGCTCTTTACCAAACGTACATCCTTCTTGGGCTGCTTGGCCTCGATACCCTCGAGGTAAACGTGGTACATGTTGTCCTGCTCGTTGAGCATCTCAATCATCTTCAGGACACGCTTCTCGGGGTCGATGATGGGCTGGCAAATAGCCACTCCTGCGTTCATTACACCCTGCTCGTTGGCAATGTCAATCTGCCAATCTACGAAGGCACGCAGGAAGTTACCCTCACCAAACTGAAGGATCTTAACGGGACGCTCGACCTTCTCGACCGTCGTCTTATTCAGTTTCTTAATCATTTCTGTTATAGATTATTGTTGTGTTCAATTTTAAGCTTTACTTCACTACGATGGGCTTATACTTCGGAACCAGCGTCTTCATAATCGACCAAGCGATGATGTAGGCAACGGCGCAGAAGCAGAATACGATGAAGTAACCTGCGGGCTTACCCTCGTAACCAAGGAAGGTAAAGGCGGCACCCTGCTGCTCGGCGTAGGTGAAGAGCAGACCCGAGCACTTGTTGATGGCGAACGAACCCAGACCACCGGCCATAGCACCGATACCCGTGATCGTAGCAATCGTCGACTTGGGGAACATATCGCCTACGGTCGAGAAGAGGTTAGCCGACCAAGCCTGGTGGCCTGCACCTGCCAAACCGATGATGATGGCGGGATACCAAATCGAGTACTCCTGCAACGGCTGTGCGAAGAGGGCGAAGAGCGGGAAGGCCGTGAAGATCAACATAGCACGCATACGACCGGCATAGGGCTCCATACCCTTCTTCTCCACGAAGAACTTGGGCAGCCAACCACCACCAATCGAGAGGATCGTCACGATCAGATAGAGCACGAATACGAGCAACTTACCCATCGTCGTATCCATACCGTAACCCATATCCGAGAAGTAAGCCGGAGCCCAGAACAGGTAGAACCACCAAACACCGTCGGTGAAGATCTTACCGAGGATGAACGACCACGTCTGACAGT
>CALAQA010000015.1:0-9521 GCA_937889065.1 uncultured Alistipes sp. | reverse complement strand
CGCCCTATCCAAAGAAAAACAGCACGACGAAGCAATAACAGTGCTCGACACCGCCATCGTCTACAACATGAGCAACAAAGAGCTCAAATACACCAAAGGCATCATATACGAAAGAGACCACAAGTACGACTCGGCCTACCACTACCAACGCTACCACGAACCCTCGGCACTCGAAGAGGGCGACTACCTGAGCCACATCGATATGCTGCGTGCCAAGGCCGATTGGGCCATCGAGAATCGCTGCGTGAAGCCCATCCTTTCGCTCGACGATCGGTTGGTTCTCAAGGAGGCCCGCCACCCGATTTTGGAGCAGAGCCTTAAGCAGCAGGGACGTGAGATTGTCCCCCTGTCGTTGGAGTTGGATCGCACGAAACATATTTTGGTTATCTCGGGCCCCAATGCCGGCGGTAAGTCGGTCTGCCTGAAGACGACGGGCATTGTGCAGTATATGTGCCAATGCGGCTTTTTGGTCCCAGCGGCCGAGAGCTCGGAGCTGCCCGTCTTCCGCTCGCTGATGATTGATATAGGCGATGAGCAGTCGATGGATAACGACCTTTCGACCTACTCGTCGCACCTGAGTAATATGAAACAGATGTTGGCCGGTGCTTCGCCCCACACGTTGGTCTTGATCGACGAGTTTGGTTCGGGTACCGAGCCGGTCATCGGCGGAGCCATCGCCGAGGCCATCCTCGAGCGCCTTCTGGAGCGGGGATGCTACGGTGTCATCACGACCCACTATGCCAACATCAAGTACTACGCATCGCAGACCGACGGCATCTCGAATGGCGCAATGGCCTTCGATGTACAACATATCCGCCCGCTGTTCCGCCTCGAACAGGGCAAGCCGGGCAGCTCGTTTGCCGTGGAGATTGCCCGCAAGATGGGGCTGCCCGAGGAGTTGATTCGCCGTGCAGGCGACAAGGCCGGCTCGGACCACATCAATCTGGAGCGTCAGCTGCGTGAGATTGCCCGTGACCGCCACTATTGGGAGCAGAAGCGTGACCGCATCCGCCTTACCGACCGCAAGGTCGAGGAGTTGGAGCAGAACTATACCGAGCAGCTGCAACGCATTCAGGCCGAGCGTCAGGAGATTCTGCGCCGAGCCAAGGAGGAGGCGCAGGCGATGATTGCCGAGGCCAACCGCCAAATCGAGCAGACCATCAAGGCCATCCGTGAGGCGCAGGCCGAGAAGGAGATGACCCGCCTGGCTCGTCGCGAGTTGGAGGAGTTCCGCACCCGCCTCGAGGAGGCCGATGCCGCCACCCGTCAGGAGGAGGTGCAGCGAGAGATTGAGCGCATCGAGCGTCGTCGCAAGCGCCGTGAGGAGCGCAAGGCCCAGCGGGGCGAGCAGACAGCCGCAACGCCCATCGTGGAGCAACCCAAACCGCAGGAGGTGGTGGTGGGCTCGAAGGTTAAGATGGTGGGCCAAGCGGTGGTCGGCGTGGTGCAGGCCATCCAGGGCAAGCGGGTACAGGTGGCCTTCGGGCAGATGCTCACGACGGTCAATCGCAACCTCTTGACGGTGGTTTCTAATAGCGAGTACCGTGAGGCAACCCGCCCGACCACAGCCCGTACGACCTACTCGTCGGGTATCTCGGAGCGCAAACTGAGCTTCCGTGACCACATCGATGTGCGAGGTATGCGTGTCGATGAGGCGTTGGAGGAGGTGCGTGACTTTATCGACGATGCCACGATGCTGGCCGTCGGGTCGGTTACCATCCTGCACGGCAAGGGCACGGGGGCACTTAAAGAGGAGATTCGCCGCTACCTGCGTACGGTGCGTGAGGTGGCCACCGTGGCCGACGAACACGCCGACCGAGGCGGAGCGGGCATTACGATAGTAACTTTTCACAATTTCTAAAAGCCAACAAAAACGATGAACTACCGCTTATCACAGATTGCCGCCATCACGGGCGGACGGTTTCAGGGCGTAGATTGCGTGGCTCGGTCGGTGGTGACCGACAGCCGCTCGTTGTCGTGCGAGCTGGGTGCCGAGCCGCTGTTTGTGGCCATGTACGGTGCTCACCACGATTCGCACCTCTTCATCGAGCAGATGTATCGTCGCGGGGTGCGTGCCTTTTTGACCGAGCGCCCTGTGGAGTTGGCTGCGGATATGGGCTGCGTGGTGGTGCGCAATGCCATCGAGGCCCTGCAACAGTTGGCCGCCTACCATCGTGCCCATTTTCATGGTGTGGTGGTCGGCATCACCGGCTCGAATGGCAAGACGGTCATCAAGGAGTGGATTGCCGAGGAGTTGCCCTCGACCGTGAGCTTCTACCGCTCGCCCAAGAGTTATAATTCGCAACTCGGAGTCCCCCTTTCGGTCTTGATGCTCGAGGGGAATGAGGAGTTGGCCATCTTCGAGGCCGGCATCTCCGAGCCGGGCGAGATGGAGCGCCTGGAGCGCATCATCCGTCCCGAGGTGGTAATCTTCACCTCGCTGGGCGATGCCCATCAGGAGTTTTTCTCGTCGATGGACGAGAAGGCCTCCGAGAAACTCATCTTGGCTCGTTCGGCCCAAAAGATCATCTACCACAGCCACTACACCCGCCTTGCACAACTCATCGAGAGCCGCTTTTCGCAGCGGGCGCATCTGATCGATGCCTCGACGGTGACCCCGCCCGAGATGGAGTTGGTGGGGGGCGAGGCCTCCCGTCGCAACGGACAGATTGTCGAGGCCTTCCTGTTGGCTATGGGGTGGCCCGGCCCTTCATTCTCGGCAGTGCCCAAGTTGGCGATGCGCCTGGAGGTAAAGGAGGGTATTGGTGGCTCGTTGGTGGTCAATGATGCTTATAATTTGGATCTGAACTCCCTCTCGATGGCCTTGGACTACCTTCACGAGGCGGCCGTAGGGCGTGAGCGGGTGGTCATCCTCTCCGATATTGTCCAGAGCCACCTTTCGGATGGCGAACTCTATGGTCGTGTGGCCGAGATGTTGCGTCGAGCCGGAGTAAGCCGCCTGGTGGGTATCGGCTCACATATCGCCCGCTATGGCGAATTGTTCGATTGTCAAAAGGAGTTTTACCTCTCGACCGACGACTGCATTGCCCGCCTCGACCGCTCGGGGTTGGGCGGCAAAGCCCTCTTAATTAAAGGTGCCCGCCACTACCGCTTCGAGAAGCTGGCCCACGCCTTGAGCCAAAAGAGCCACACGACCCGCTTGGAGGTCGATTTGGAGGCGATGCGTCAAAACCTCAATGCCTTCCGCAGCCACCTTCGTGAGGGGGTCGGTGTGGTGGCGATGGTCAAGGCCTCGTCGTATGGCGCAGGCAACTTCGAGGTGGCCCGTATGTTGCAACACGAGGGGGTGGAATACCTCGCCGTAGCCTTTGCCGACGAGGGTGTCGAGCTGCGTGAGCGGGGTATCACGATGCCCATCGTGGTGCTCAATGCCGACCAGGAGAGCTTCGAACAGATGGTTTCGTACCGCCTCGAACCCGAAATTTACAGCCTCCACGCTCTTGAAAGCTTTGTGATTGCGGCTGAGCGAGGGGGCGTGAAGAGCTATCCCATCCACCTGAAGTTGGATACGGGAATGCACCGCCTGGGCTTTGAGGAGGGGCAGATTGAGCCGCTCATCGAGCGACTTTTGCGCTGCGATGAGGTGCAGGTGGCCACCCTCTTTACCCACCTGTCGTGTGCCGACGAGCCGACCGAGGATGCGTTTACCGAGCAGCAGCTCGACCGCTTCGAACGGATGACCACCCGCCTTATGGAGGCCTTGCCCTATCGGGTGCGTCGCCACGCTGCCGCTTCGGCGGCGATGGTACGCTTCGGCAGGGCGCAATACGATCTGTGTCGCCTCGGCATCGGCCTCTACGGCTATGGCTGGGAGGCGGGACAACGCCCCGTTTCGACCCTCGTAACGAACATCGTGCAGCTCAAAACGATTGCCCCCAACGAAGGGGTCGGTTATGGTCGTGAGGGCCGAGCCGACCAAGAACGCCTGATTGCCACCATCCCCATCGGCTATGCCGACGGTCTGGATCGCCGTCTGGGCAACGGCCGTTGGTCGATGTTGGTGGGAGGGGTCAAGGCCCCCATTGTCGGGCGTGTATGTATGGATAGTTGTATGATTGACGTGACGGCGCTGGGCGATCGGGTGCGTGAGGGCGACGAGGTGGTCATCTTCTCGGCCGAGCCGGGTCACACGGCACAAGCGATGGCCGAGGTGCTCGGAACGATTGCCTACGAGGTGCTGACCTCGATTTCGGCCCGTGTGAAGCGCGTCTATATCAATTAAAAGGTAAAAGAAGGTGGAGAAAGGTACGCTCTATATGATTCCCTGTCCGATTTCGGACGAGACCACGCCGTGGGAGGTGCTTCCCGAGGCCAACCGCAGCGTGATGCAGCAGTTGGACTACTTCATTGTCGAGAATACCCGCTCGGCACGCCGCTTTCTGTCGAAGGCGCAGCTGGGGCTGAAGATCGATACGTTGGAGTTTGTCGAACTGAACGAGCACACCGTGCGTGGTGAAGCGGTCGAGCAGATGATGGCTCCGCTGGAGGCGGGTCGCTCGGCAGGTGTGATTTCGGAGGCGGGCGTGCCGGGGGTAGCCGACCCCGGAGCATTGGTCGTGGAGGCGGCCCACCGTCGGGGGATTCGGGTGGTGCCGTTGGTCGGCCCTTCGTCGATTATTTTGGCCGTGATGGCCTCGGGGTTGAACGGCCAATCGTTCGCCTTCAACGGTTACCTGCCCGTCAAGGGGGGTGAGCGTCAGAAGGCCATTCGCCACTTCGAGCGCCGAGCCCACACCGAGCACCAGTCGCAACTCTTCATCGAGGCCCCCTACCGCAACCAAAAGCTCGTGGAGGAGCTGTTGCAGACCCTGCAAGGCGAGACCCGCCTGACGATTGCGATGGATTTGACCTCGCCTACCCAATATGTGCGCACGCAACGGGTGGTGGATTGGCGTCGAACACAGCTTCCCGACCTGCAGCGTCGTCCGGCAATTTTCATCATCGGGTAGGGTGGTATATAATTTGTGCTATTATGTTTTGGAGAAAACGAAAAATAAAAGATATGGATACGAAAAAGACTTATAATGAGGCAGTTGAGGAGGAGGTAAATCCTGCGGAAACCACCTCGTCGGCTGCGACCGACACCCCGACCGATGACAATGTGGCAGACGGTGAGGCGGCTGCGTCTGCCAATGTGGCAGATGCTGACCCCGCCGAGGCCCTGCGAGCAGAGGTGGCCGAGTGGAAGGATAAGTATGTGCGTCTGCAGGCCGAGTTCGACAACTACCGCAAGCGTACGCTGCGCGAGAAGATGGAGCTGGTCGAGACCGGTGGCAAGGATGTCCTGCTGGCGATGCTGCCCGTCGTAGATGATATGGAGCGTGCCGTAGCCGCTATGGCCAAGACCGACGATGCGGCCGCCGTGCGTCAGGGCGTGGAGCTGATTGCCCAGAAGTTCTCGGAGGCCCTCAAGCAGCGTGGTGTGACCCCCATCGAGGTGGTGGGGCTGCCCTTCGACGAGGAGGTGGCCGAGGCGGTGGCCCGCTTCAACGCCGGCGAGGAGCAGCGTGGCAAGGTCATCGACGTGGTGCAGACGGGTTATCGTTTGGGCGAGCGCATCCTGCGCTTTGCCAAAGTAGTGGTAGGAGAGTAACGTATGGCAGAGAAGAGAGATTACTACGAGGTGCTGGGCGTTGGTCGCAACGCAAGCGCCGACGAGATTAAGAAGGCCTACCGCAAGGCGGCCATTAAATACCACCCCGACAAAAATCCGGGCGACAAGGAGGCCGAGGATAAGTTCAAGGAGGCCGCCGAGGCCTACGATGTGCTGTCGAACCCCGAGAAGAAGGCCCGCTACGACCAATTCGGACACGCCGGTATGGGCGGCCCGGGTGGTGGCGCAGGCGGCTTTGGCGGCGGCTTTGGCGGCTTCTCGATGGAGGATATATTCTCGCAGTTCGGCGATATCTTCGGGGGTCACTTCGGGGGCGGATTTCGCTCGTCGGGTGGCCGAGGCCGCACGGTAAATCGTGGTACGGATTTGCGTATCAAGGTGCGCCTCACGCTCAAGGAGATCAACGAGGGTGTGACCAAGAAGATCAAACTGACCAAGAACATCGCCTGCGACAAGTGCGGCGGTACGGGTGCCAAGAACAGCAATGCCTACGCCACCTGCTCGACCTGCAACGGTACGGGTTATGTGGTATCGGTGCAGAACTCCATCTTCGGCCGTATGCAGACCCAGTCGGTCTGCCCCACCTGTGGTGGCGAGGGTAAGGTGATTACCGAGCGTTGCGACAAGTGCGGCGGCGAGGGTACGGTGCGTGACCAAGAGGTGGTTGAGATTCAGATTCCGGCCGGTGTTGCCGAGGGAATGGTCGTAACGGTCACGGGCAAGGGCCACGCCGCCCGTCACGGTGGTGTGAATGGCGATTTGCAGGTCTTCATCGAGGAGGAGGAGAATCCCGAGCTGATGCGTGACGGCAACGACCTGATTCACAACCTCACCATTCCCGTGACGACCGCCCTGTTGGGTGGCTCGGTCGAGGTGCCGACGGTCGATGGCCGTGCCAAGATCAAGGTGGCTCCGGGTACGCAGGCAGGTAAGGTGCTGCGCTTGAGCGGCAAGGGCCTTCCCGACGTAAACGGCTATGGAAGAGGCGATTTGAAGGTCATTATCGACATCGCCATCCCCTCGCGCCTCTCCAGTGAGGAGCGTAAGTTGGTCGAGCAGCTGGCCCAGATGCCTTCGTTCCAGCAGACCGAGGGCGACGGCAACCAGAATGCCTTTGACCGTATGCGTCGGTTTTTTCACTAAACACTGATTTTTTTAATGGGACTCTTTTCACCCTATAAGCGCCACGCCAACCCCTTCAACTACATCCCTCGCTACTTCGACCCCGAGAAGGAGCGTCGTGAGCAGCGTCGTGCCGAGTTGCGGGGCGAGCGTTCGGACGATACGGCCGAATATACCCCCGGCAAGTACATCCGTACGCAGCGTGCCGCCCGTGCTGCCCGCCGTGAGGAGTCGCAGCGCACGCAGAGCCGTCCGATTTGGAAGCTGCTGCTGGGTGCTGTGGCGATGTTGTTGCTCATTGCCATTCTGTTGCCTCGCTTGGTGACCGCCTTTCAGACGGCAGGAACGAAGCGTGCCGAAGAGGCACTGCCCACCTGGCAGGCCCGTGAGACGGCCGACGAGCTGGATCAGCGCGGCATCAGCGACCTGGAGTGGCAGGCGCAGCCCATCACCATTGTCCCGAACGATTACCAAGGAGAGTAAAACCCCCACAAGGAGCTATGTCCGATAGAATCAAACTACTGCCCGAGGTTGTTGCCAACCAGATTGCCGCCGGTGAGGTGGTCGCCGACCCGTCGTCGGTCGTAAAGGAGTTGGTCGAGAACGCCATCGATGCCGGTGCCACGACCGTCAAGGTCAATTATCGTGGCAGCGGAGAGGAGTTGGTGCAGGTAGTCGATGATGGTTGCGGTATGTCGCCGACGGATGCCCGCCTGGCCTTTGACCGCCACGCCACCTCGAAGATTCGTTCGGTGGAGGATATCTATGCCCTCCACACCTTCGGTTTCCGTGGCGAGGCGTTGGCCTCGATTGCGGCGGTGGCCGAGGTGGAACTGCGCACCCGTCAGGCGGAGGATGAGTTGGGTACGTTGGTTGAAATTTGCGGCGGCGAGCTGAAACGCCAAGAGGTGGTTGCCTGCCCCAAAGGGACACAGTTCTCGGTGCGCAACCTCTTCTACAATGTGCCCGAACGACGTCGCTTTGCCAAGAAACCCGCTACGCTGGCCCGTCAGATTCGTCAGGAATTTCAGCGTGTGGCCCTTTGTCACCCCGAGATTTCGTTTGAGCTTTATGCCAACGAAGCCCCCGTTTATCAGCTGCCTGTCAGCTCGTTGGCAGGGCGTATCGTCGATTTGGTGGGACGTCAGATCAAGCAGAATCTGTTGGAGGTCGATGCTTCGACCTCGATAGCCTCACTCAAAGGCTATATCGGTCGCCCGTCGGCCGCCAAACAACATAACAGCGACCAATTCCTCTTCGTGAATGGCCGCTACTTCAAGTCGCCCTACCTGGTGAGTGCCCTGATGCGGGGCTACGAAAAACTTATTCCTCAATCGACCCAACCCGCCTTCTTCCTCTTTTTGGAGATTGACCCCTCGCGCATCGATGTGAATATCCTTCCGAAGAAGACCGAAGTGCGCTTCGACGATGAGGAGGCCGTTTGGCAGATTGTCCACGCCGCCGTGCGTGAGACGTTGGCCAAGTCGGGCTCGGTGCCGATGATGGATTTCGATGCCGAACAGAGTGTCGAGATTCCCATCCTGCAACGGGGAGCAGTCTATGGCGAGCCCGAGGCGGTGAGCCGTGCCGATTACAACCCCTTTGCCGACGACTATATCGACCCCTCGGCCCCCGATCCCAACCTCGACTACCGAGGCTTCGATGTCCCCTTCACGGGGCCGTTGAAGGGGGTGTCGGATACCTCGGTGCGTCCGCATAGCTCCTCCCGAACGTTTGTGCCGCAGCTGCCGACCGAGGAGTGGGAGGAGTTCTCGTCCGAGGGCAATGAACATTCCACTTTGGAGGAGTTTTCGACCATCGAGATGGCCTCGTTCGAGGAGGAGGAGAGCCGCATCGAATTTGGTGCGGAGGAGCCGCAGGAGCAGCAACTCGACCTATCAACCGAGCTAAAGTTCGAGCGCCCGATGGCCGTTGGTGGTGCTCTGGCCATAGCCCTGATGAACGGCCGTATGGTGGTTGTCGATTTGCGTCGTGCGCGCGAGAGTGTCCTCTACGAGGAGTATTCGGCAGCATTGGGCGCTAATCGCTCGCTATCGCAAATGTTGCTGTTCCCCGAGGAGATGACTCTTTCGACCGATGACTATACTTTGCTCAAAGATTTATATGATAAGGCAAAGCAAGATGCTGAAGAAAGTGAAGAATATAGATATGAATAAATATATTTTTTTAGCAACAGAAGGATATACATATCAACCAAATTCTCAAAGTATAGAACCGGACTGTGATAATGCACAACTAATTGGAATTGTTGAAGGTGAAAATCAAAAAGAAGCTTTTAAAAATTTATTAGAGAAGTATGAATACTTAAAAACAAGCAATTTTGAGGAAATTTATTGTTATCAATTAATTGATAATTATGAAAATACTAGAAAAAGTTTTATTATAAAGAAAGATAAATTCAATTTTATAGAAACATATTTTAGAGCTAGTAATATACGAGAATGTATAGAAGCAATAAATGCTAAGAAAAAACACCAAACATTTTATATGCTTGGTGCTTAAATGATATTAATATATCATAAAACAGGCTTTAGCCTGAGTAATTAACTTGTTTAATTACTTTTGTTCTTTTCATAATAAAAGAATTATAATAGATATAGGAAAGTTTGTAGAAAAATGAGGGAGCGTTTATGAAAAAGACTATAGATCAAAAGTTACATTCAAGAAAAATTAGGAAACCTAATACAATTATGCGAAAAAAACAAAAAAACACCATCCAATAATCAAATAAATTCATCACAAA
>CALAQA010000014.1:0-13527 GCA_937889065.1 uncultured Alistipes sp. | reverse complement strand
CCGAAACCGATCTGGGTTGCACCGGTACGGAATGCCTCTGCCCACTGAGCACCTGCGGATGCGTCAAATACAACGTCGATCTTGTCTTCAAGAACAGTTCCTGCAGTCAGACCGTCGATGATCTCCCACGACAGGGCGGCCGAACCACGGAACGAACGGCTGTTGCTCTTGTTGATGATGTTATTGACCATCTCGAGCGGGTTGTGCGTATCGTCGATGTTGGCGATACCGAACGAGAAGCCCGAAGCCACATCCGAGTAGTGTACACCACCCAGCGGGTTGTCGATGGGCTTATAGAAATAGGCACCCGAGATATCCGAACCCTTGCCGCTCGTGGTCGATTCGCGACCGTTCTGGCTCGTCTCCGAGTAGCGAACATCCACATCGAGGTGCAGACGCTTGGCCAGCTGCTGACGAATCTTGAACGAGGCGTTTACACGGCTCAGATCCGAGTTGATCTTGATACCCTCATCGTCGATGAAGTTGAACGTTGCTACGGCCTGCGTCTTCTCCGTACCACCCGATACGTTGATGGTGTGGCTGTGGGTGAAGGCGGTGCGGAGCAGATCATCCGTCCAATCGTGTGCCTCCACGTTGGCATAGTCGTCAAAGTGGTTGCCAAACTTCGAGCCCAGACCGAAATACTTGGCTACGGCATCCTGGTTGGCAGCACCACGCGAGGCAGCATAGCTCCAGTTGTGCAGCACATAGTCCTGCGCCGAGAGGGTCTCCAGACGCTTCGCTACGCTCTTGACCTGTACATAACCGTCGTAGGTTACCTTCACGGCACCGGCCTTGGCACCCTTCGTCGTAACAAGGATTACACCGTTGGCACCACGAGCACCATAGATGGCCGTTGCCGAGGCATCCTTCAGCACGTCGATCGACTCGATCTCCGAGGCGGGGATGTCCGAAATCGAACCTACGGGGAAACCATCCACGACGAAGAGCGGATTGTTCGACTGGGTAATCGAACCACCACCACGTACACGTACCGAAACCTCGGCGCCGGGGCGACCGTCCTGCGTAATGACGTTTACACCGGGCAGCTTACCCTGGAGGGCCTGAGCCACATCCGATACGGGGTTAGCGGCGAGTTTCTCACCCGTCACCGAAGCCACGGCACCCGTCAAATCACGACGCTTCACCGTGCCGTAACCGATTACGACCACCTCTTCAAGCTCCGTATTGGAGGCCGAGAGTTGGAAATCGACCTTGGTCTGGCCCTGAGCCACCTGCTTCGAAACCGGCTCGTAACCGATGAAGGATACGCTCAAGGTGGCACCGGCAGGTACGTTGATGGCGTAGGAGCCATCGACGGCAGTCGTCGTACCGGTCGTCGTACCCTCGATAATCACACTGGCACCGATCACGGGTTCACCCGCTTCGTCGGTCACCGTACCCGTCACTTTCGACTGGGCAAATGCAAACACGGAGATGCAGAGAAAGCAGACCAAAAGCGAGAGCTTTCTTACCATTCCGCGTGTTGCGAGCATAGAGTTCTTTTTCATCATTCTACACATTTTAGGTTTGACATTTATTGGTTATTTTGGTTGTTTATAGTTTTGAGCAGGAATTTTTGACATTTTCGATACACAAAATTACAGATTCCGCAGGCGGAGGATGTGGAATTTTTTACCCCTTGCGTGGAAAAATTCACAAAGTTGCATCGTGCGATTTTTTCTACCAGCGATCGGGGTGCTCGCCAAAAACACGCTCAATGCGGTAATTTTCAGCCTCTTGCGCATTCAGTTCACGCATACCCACCCAATCGATGCGGCCACTCATATCGGCACCACGGCCTCGGTTGCGGTACTCGTAGAGGTGCAGGTCGGGACTGGTCGGCGCATAGCGCATATTCCAGGGCAACCACCCCATCGGATGCAACTCCTTCGAGAGGCGGGAGTGCTTGACCATCACCTTCGGGAAGTTGTGCCAGGGACGACCAATGGCGTAGGGCTGACCGTCATCGCCCTCACGGGGCGAGTTGGGACGGTAGGTGAATCGGCAGCGGTCGAAGACAAAGCCATACGGCTGCTCCTTGGTGGTCGAGGGGGCTGTGATCCAGCCGCCGCCGTAGGAGCTGATGTGACAGCGATAGAAGTAGCCGATGCCGCCACCATATATATAATCGGTACGCCCCACCACCAGACAACGCTCGAAGTAGGTGCGCTTGCCACCGGTCCAGAGATAGATCGTATCTTGGTAGCCCAGCAGGTCACAACTCAAAAACTTCGTCTTGTCGCCACAGACGGCCACAGCCAGCGCCTGCCCGAGGGGTTTGGCGGTGTTGCGGATGGTCAGATTTTCAAACCAGCACCCCTCGGAAAGGATGATGATGGTGGCCGAGGTGCGGACCAACATCGGATCGTACTTCCAACGGTGATAGTCAGCCACGGGCAACTGACCTCGGGTTTCGGGCGAGGGTCCATTATACATATGGTAGCTGATGATGCTCTTGCGACGGCTCTGCCCTCGGAAGGTGATGTTGCGCTTCGAGGCGGGCACAATAAGCTTCTCACGGTCATAAACTCCGTTTTTGATATAAATCACCGAACGGAAATCGGCATTGTCGGGTACGGCGTTAATCGCCTCTTGCAACGACACAAAATCACCGGTACCATCGAGCGCAACGGTTGCCTCAAAACCGACCTTGGGGGCAGCCGAGAGCGATAAAAAGCTCACCAGGGCCACCGACAAAAAAAGCAATCTCTTCATATAGCGTTCATTCTTTGGTTTTCGTCCATTTTCACCCTACAAAGAAATCGAAAAACCGCCCCTCGGGGGTGGAATAAATCGCACGAAGCGGGTATTTTTTCGCATCGCCACAAAAAAAAGCCACCCTCCGGCAGCATATATTAGGGTTAAGGGTAATGATTCCATGGCGGGGCGGCTGCGCCATTTTTTGAGGGAGGTTTTGTATTATAGCTGTTTTTCACTAACTTCGTTGCAGTAAAAGGTGCTATTATGAAAAACTGCCTAAAATTTTATAAGGACTTCCCGAAAGAGGGAATCGTCTTTGTCGATATTATCCCCCTGATGCAGGATAAACAGCGCTTTGCCGAACTGACCGCCCGCATGGCCGAGGCGGTGACAGCCCCGAATGTGGTGGCACCCGAGGCACGCGGATTTCTCTTTGCTGCACCGCTGCTTGTCGCCAAGCCCGAAGTGGAAAACTTGGTGCCCATCCGCAAGAGCGGCAAACTCCCCTTCGCCGAGGGCGACCTGCAGGCCATCGACATCGAGAAGGAGTACGGCGCCGACCACCTCTATTACCGCCTGAGCGACATCGCTGCGGGCAAGGTCACCGACGGCAAGATTCGTCTCTCGATTATCGACGATGTGCTGGCCACGGGCGGCACGGCCGAGGGAATCGCCCAATCGCTTCAAGGGCGCAAAATCCTAAAAGAGGGGGTCGAATACGAGGTCGAGATCAGCGAATTTGTCTTCCTGGTCGAGCTGACCGAACTGCAGGGGGCACAACGTCTGGAAAAGATTGCCCCCGTGAAATCGCTCGTCAAACTGTAAAAAGGGCGATTCTTGCCGCCAAAACGGGAATTTCAAAAAGAGCCCCACAGAAGGCTACGAGGCCGATTTTGAAAAAAGTTTACATTTTTTTGCTCGAAAAATTTGCAGGGAATAAAAACTTGCCTTATCTTTGCATCACCAAACAAGAAATGGTGGATTCATCTAAGGGCTAGGATACGTGCCTCTCACGCACGACATAGGGGTTCGAATCCCCTATCCACTACAAAAGAAGAGGCTGAAAGGCCTCTTTTTTGTTTTATGCCCCTTGACCCATCCGCAAACAACACTTTATAAATCGCTATGACAGCTCTCTTTGAAGCCATTATTTTCGGACCGGTGCGTTCACGGCGTCTCGGGCTTTCGCTCGGGGTGAATCTGCTGCCCGTACACGCCAAAATCTGTTCGTTCGACTGCATCTACTGCGAGTGCGGCTGGAATGCCGAGCGGCGGGGCGAGATGCGTTTCAACAGTCGTGAGGAGGTGCGTAGTGCCCTCGAAGAGGTGTTGCAGCAGATGGCCGCCGAAGGGACTCCGCCCGACACGATCACCTTTGCCGGCAATGGCGAGCCGACGATGCACCCCGACTTCGAGGCCATCATCGACGACACCCTTGCGTTACGCAACCGTCTCTGCCCCAAGGCCAAAATATCGGTCCTCTCGAATGCCACGCAACTCCATCGTGAGGAGGTGTGTCGTGCCCTGCGACGGGTGGACAACAACATCTTAAAACTCGACTCGGCATTCGACCCGACGGTCGCCCTCATCAACCGCCCCAAGCAGGCATCGTACCGTGTGGAGCGTATCGTGGAGCAGATGAAACAGTTTGAAGGTCAGATGGTTTTGCAGACCATGTTCCTGCGTGGCGCCATCGACCAAACCGCTCTCGACAACACCTCCGAAGAGGAGCTTTCGGCTTGGCTCAAGCTGGTGGCCGAGATTCGTCCACGGGAGGTGATGGTCTATTCGCTCGACCGAGATACCCCCTGCCGTACGCTTCAAAAAGTTCCCCGTGCCGAATTGGACCTCATCGCCGAGCGGGTGCGTGCGTTGGGCATCGCCTGCGTAGCGGTGGGATAAAACAGACACCAACCGACTTATCAAGGCTGATCGACATAGATCAGCCTTTTTGTATCGTAGCCCCGCAGTTCGGCCAGGCGCAGAATCTGTTGCAGGGTCTTTGTCGGGAGGGTCGGCGTGCGGGACAAAATCCACAGATAGCGGTCCGAATTGCCCCCAACGAGCGCCCAGGAGTAGTCGGGCGAGAGCTCCAAGATGCGGTAATCGGCATAGAAGAAGCCGAAAAAGGCGACTCGGAGCAGCCCTGTGGTCGAGGTGACACGGCCCCGCCCCACGGCCTCCTTTTTGGCCCCTGTGCGGGTATCAATACCCTGATTTACAATGCGGATTTTCCCGTCGTCGAGCAGCGTATATTCGGTGCTCACGCCCTCCAAATGGCGTTCAAAACGGTGGTCGAAGCGGGCAATTTCGTACCAACGGCCCATAAAACGGCCCAAATCAACGGTGTGGATGGGCTCGTTATCAATCGGAGCCGAGGCCGCCAGACAAAACAAAAGTGAGGTAAGAATCGTTTTCATACCTCACTTTATTACATATTCGGTGCCAAAAAGGCCCGTTGCTATCCCTTTTTCAAGGCCCGCAGAATGGCCGCAGTATCGAAGCCGCACTCCTCCTTCAGTTCGGTGGGGGTGGCGTGATGCACCCACTCGTCGGGTACACCCAGACGGAGAATCTCGCCCCGATAGCCCTTCGACGTGAGGTAGGCCGTCACCGCCTCACCTACGCCACCGGCCAGGATTCCATCCTCGACCGTCACAATGCGGGGCAATGCAGCCGCCTCGTCAAGCAACGCCGTGTCGAGCGGCTTGACGTAACGCAGGTCGTAGTGGGCCACGCTGATGCCCGCATTCTCGGCCTCGGCAATTGCCACCGAAGCCTCGTGAGCCGTCGTACCGACGGTGAGCAGTGCCACATCGCCACCCTGCTTCAAACGCTCGCCACGGCTGATTTCGAGCATCGTGAAGGGCTCGTTGCGCCACGCCACACCCTCGCCCATTCCTCGGGGATAACGCACCACAAAGGGGCGTCCCGACTCCTTGGCCGTGTACATCAGTTGGCGCAGCTCCCACTCATTTCTCGGGGCGGCAATCACCAACGAGGGAATCGAACGGAAGGCCGCCATATCGAACAGACCGTGGTGGGTTACACCATCCTCGCCCACCAGACCGCCTCGGTCGAGGCAGCAGACGACGGGCAGCTGTTGGATGGCCACATCGTGAATCAGATTATCGAAGGCTCGCTGCATAAAGGTCGAGTAGATGGCGCAGAAGGGGACCATCCCCTCTGCGGCCAGACCCGCAGCAAACGTCACGGCGTGTCCCTCGGCGATGCCGACGTCGAAAACTCGGTCGGGCATCTGCTCCATCATCGCACTCAAACCGCAACCCGAAGGCATTGCAGCGGTGATTCCCACCACCCGTTTATCCTCCTTTGCCAGGTCGATGATGGTCTGCCCGAAGACATCCTGATAGCGATCCACGCCCCGTTTCGACTGGTAGCGCTCGCCCGTCTCGGGGTCGAAGCAGCCCGGAGCGTGCCACGTAGGTTGGTCCTTCTCGGCGGGGCCGTAACCCTTGCCCTTCTTGGTGCGAACGTGCAACAGTTTGGGGCCTTTGATCTCTTTGAGTGCCTGCAACGTGCGAATTAACTCGGGGAGGTTGTGGCCGTCGATGGGGCCGAAATAGCGGAAATTCAGACTCTCGAACAGGTTGCTCTTGTTGAGCAGCACCTGTTTGGTGGCCGTGCCAGCCTTTTGCAGGAAGCGCAACAGGCGGGGCGTATGCGACAACCACCCCCACAGACGTTGCTTGAGGCGGTTGTAGTGGACCGACGAGGTAATTTTCACCAAGTAGCTCTTCATGGCACCCGTCGGCTGGTCGATGGCCATATTGTTGTCATTGAGGATGACCAGCAGGTCGCTGCGACGGCTTGCACCGGCGTTGTTCAACCCCTCAAACGAGAGACCGCCCGTCAGGGCACCGTCGCCGATGATGGCCACGATGTGCGACTTTTCGCCCTGCAACTCGGCCGCCTTGGCCATACCGAAAGCGGCTGAAATAGAGACGGATGCGTGACCACCGCCAAAGGCATCGTAGGGGCTTTCCGAACGACGCGGAAAACCGCTGATGCCCCCCTTCTTGCGCTGCGTGAGGAAGGCTTCACGGCGACCCGTAATGATTTTATGGGCATAGGTTTGGTGGCCGACATCCCACACCAACTTATCGTTCGGTGTGTCGAAAACATAGTGCAAGGCGGCCGTCAATTCCACCACGCCCAGGCTCGAACCCAGGTGGCCGGGATTGACCGAACAGGCCTCGACAATATAGCGTCGAAGCTCCTCGCAATAGCCCTTCAACTCCGCCTCGGAGAGTCGTTTCAGCTCCTCGGGCGAGTTGATGGAATTGATGTATTGATACTTTTGTGCCGTCATTGCACCACAAAGATAACGTTTTTTGGCTGTTAATTCAAAGTTTTTTTTTATCTTCGCATTACGATTTAGCTTTATCTATATGAAATACAACCGAATTTTGCTCAAACTGAGCGGAGAATCGCTCCAAGGCAGTCAGAAATACGGCCTCGACCCCACGGTGCTTCAGGCCTACGCCGAACAGATTAAGGCAGCTCGTGAGACGGGCGTGCAGATTGGTATCGTCATCGGTGGCGGCAACATCTTCCGTGGCATGACGGGTGCCAAGCGCGGCTTCGACCGTGTGAAGGGCGACCAGATGGGTATGTTGGCCACGATTATCAACTCGCTGGCCCTGCAATCGGCCCTCGAAGACAACGACGTGAAGTGCAAGGTGCTCACCTCGATTCGTATGGAGCCCATCGGCGAGTACTTCTCGAAGGCGAAGGCCATCGAGTATCTGGAGGCCGGTTATGTGGTCATCATCGGCGGCGGCACGTCGAATCCCTACTTCACGACCGACACCGCCTCGGCCCTGCGCGGTATCGAGATTGAGGCCGACGTGATGCTGAAGGGCACCCGTGTCGATGGCGTCTATACGGCCGACCCCGAGAAGGATCCCTCCGCCACCAAGTTCGACGAGATCACCTTCGATGAGGTCTTGGCCCGTCGTTTGAAGGTGATGGACCAGACCGCCTTCACGCTCTGCCGTGAGAACAAATTGCAAATCATCGTCTTCGATATGGACAGCTACGGCAACCTCTGCAAGCTGCTCGGAGGCGAGAAGGTAGGAACCCTTGTAAAATTGGCATAACAGTATGGCTATCAGAACCCGCAAAAAGCAAAGCACCACCCGATTGTGGCTGCTTGTGGCCCTGCTCATCGTAGTGGTGGCCGTGATTTTCCTCCTCCCCGCAGGCCAGACGACCCCTGCCGAGGAGCCGACCGCCTCGGCACCCCAAACCGAGCAGAGCCAGGAGGACGAAATCGCCTCGACAACCCTCGTTAAGGAGGGGATGCAGGCCCCCGATTTTACCGTTAAGATGTTCGATGGCTCGGAGCTGACCCTCTCGAAGCTGAAGGGCAAGGTGGTGCTGGTCAATTTCTGGGCCACGTGGTGCCCTCCCTGCCGTGAGGAGCTGACACGAGTGCAGAGCGATCTGATCGACCGCTTCGCCGACCGAGCGTTCGTCTTCCTGCCCATATCACGTGGCGAGGAGCAGGCAACCGTCGCCGACTTCCGCACCAAGATGAACTACACCTTCCCGATGGGTCTGGATGCCGAGCGCACGATCTACGACCAATACGCCTCGAACTACATTCCCCGCAACTTCCTGATTGACCAGCAAGGCAAGGTCGTTATGGCTACGGTAGGCTATGAGCCCGAGGAGTTCGAGCGCCTCGTCGCCAAGATTGACGAAATGACGAAATAAACAATTAAACAGAAAAGTATATGGATACCCAATCGATTCTCAATGAAGCCACTGTACGTATGCAGAAGGCCGTAGCACACCTCGAGGAGGAGTTGCTGAACATCCGTGCCGGCAAGGCATCGGTCAATGTGCTCAACGGTGTGATGGTGGAGTATTACGGTTCGCAGGTACCCGTCTCGGGCGCAGCCAGTGTGACGGTACCCGATGCCAAGACCATCATCATCCAGCCGTGGGATAAGAACCTGATTCGCATCATCGAGAAGGCCATCATCGACTCGAACATCGGCCTTACCCCCTCGAACAATGGCGAGACGATTCGTCTGACAATGCCCCCGCTGACCGAGGAGCGTCGTAAGGAGTTGGTAAAGCGTGCCCGTGGCGAGGCCGAGACGGCTCGTGTGAGCCTGCGTAATGCCCGCCGTGATGCCATCGAGGCCTTCAAGAAGGCCCAGAAGGAGGGTATGCCCGAGGACGAGGCCAAGGACGGCGGCGAGCGCGCACAGAAGATGCTCGACAAGTTCTCGAAGAAGATCGACGAGATTTTGGCCGCCAAGGAGAAGGAGATTATGACCGTGTAATAATCGGCCGCACCTTCGAAGAAGTGCATAAAAAAAGGGTTGCTCCTTACGGGGCAACCCTTTTTCTTGAGGTGGGTTGGAGGTCTTCGACCGCACACCGGCGAGCACCGCTCGGGGCTGTCTAGTCGGGCTTCGTGCCCGGCATCCTGCCACTCACACTCAACCAACCTAAAACTACTAACCTAAAATGAACCTTAAAACTTCACTGCAAAGGTAAGGCGGGATTTTGGATTACGCAAATTTTTTAGAAATAATTTAAGAAAATTTAATAATAAATTAACAAAAGTGCTCCTCCGAGGGTCCCGAAAGCCCCTTTTGGCTTGTTTTTGTCAGTTTGTTTGCTTACTTTTGTGGCTCAATGGCAGGCATTTACTACCATATTCCCTTCTGCAAACGCATCTGCGGCTACTGCGACTTCTACCGCACAGCCTTGATGTGTGATTTGCCACAGGTGGTGGAGACGATGACGAAGGAAATCGGCCGTCGAAGCGACTACCTTGGGGGCGAAAAGATCACAACCCGCTACTTTGGCGGAGGGACCCCGTCACTATGCAGCCCCGACCAAATCGCTACGCTGCTGACGGCCACCTCCGAGGTGATGGATTGCTCCGAAGTGGTGGAGACCACCCTCGAGGCCAACCCCGACGACCTCCCGGCCGACTACCTCAACGGGGTGCGTCGGGCAGGCATCGACCGCCTCTCGATCGGCATCCAATCCTTCGATGACGAGTGTCTTCGCCTGATGAATCGCCGCCACACCGCCCAAGAGGCCATCGATGCGGTACGTCGTGCCCAAGCGGTCGGATTCGAAAACATCACCATCGACCTGATTTTTGGGGTGCCCGGGTTTGGGGGCGACTCGCTCCACCGCTCCATCGACCAGGCTTTGGCGCTCGGCGTGCAACACATCTCGGCCTACCTGCTCTCGTTCGAGCCCAACACCCGCTTCGGAAAGATGGCCGAGCGTGGCGAGCTCATCCCCATCGACGACGATGAGGCACAAGCGGCCTATCTACTGATGCACAACCGATTAACCGAGGCGGGATTCGACCATTACGAAATTTCAAACTACGCCCTTGCGGGCTTCGAGGCACGCCACAACAGCAGCTATTGGAGCGGGGTGAAGTACCTCGGCATCGGCCCCGCAGCCCACTCCTACGATGGCCACTCCCGCCAATGGAACGTCAGCTCGGTGGCACGTTATTTGGCGGGCGAAGCCCCCGAACGGGAACAACTCGGCGAGGAGGAGCACCTCGAAGAGTGGTTGATGACCCGTCTGCGTACCCGACGGGGCGTGAACCTCGAAAAATTTGAACAAAGGTTTGGTAAATCGCTCACCAAACGCCTCTTGAATGCAGCTCGTCCACTCCTCGAAAACGGCTCGCTCACGGTCTCAGAGGGCCATATAGCGATACCTGTGGTACATTTGATGACCTCGGACTACATCATTGGCTCACTTTTTGGCTTATAACCTACTCATTCAGCGATAATAAGGCGAAAAGTTAAATTATTATTAAAAATTCTTAAAAAATCGGAAAAAGTTGTAATATATAAATATAAGTATTACCTTTGCGCCCGAATTTGCAACAATTTATGTTTGCTAAAACAACAAACAATCAGTATATGAATAACACGAAAATCGCCCCCAATTACCTCTTTGAGGTGAGCTGGGAGGTTTGCAACAAGGTTGGCGGTATCCACACCGTCGTTGCTACGAAGGCGCAGAGCGTCCTTCGCAAGTATGGCGAGCGCTACCTGCTGATCGGTCCCGATTTGCAGCACGAGGGCTCGAATCCCGAGTTCGAGGAGGATGCCACGCTGCTGCGTGCGTGGCGCCAGAGTGTCTATGAGATGGGTATCCGTATCCGCGTAGGCCGCTGGAAGATTAAGGGTGAGCCCACGGCCATCCTGATCGACTTTACGTCGCTCTTCTCGAAGAAGGACGAGATTTTGAAGAAGTTGTGGGATGAGTACCACGTCGATTCGATTTCGGGTCAGTGGGACTACATCGAGCCGGTGCTGTTTGGTTGGGCTGCCGGTCAGGTAATCGCCTCGTATGTCGATACCTTCTGCTCGCCCGCCGAGAAGGCTGCTGCCCACTTCCACGAGTGGATGACGGCTGCCGGTGCACTCTACCTGCGCTCGAACGCCCCCTACATCGCTACCCTCTTCTCGACCCACGCCACCGTGATGGGTCGCTGCATCGCAGGCAACCGTCTGCCCCTCTACACCGATCTGACGAAGTTCAACGCCGACGACCTGGCTCGCCAGTTCAACGTCGTAGCCAAGCACTCGATCGAGAAGATGGCCGCTGCCAACGCCGACGAGTTCCTGACCGTGAGCGACATCACGGCCAACGAGTGCAAGTACCTGATCGGCCGTGAGCCCGACAGCGTAACGCCCAACGGCTTCGAGAACGACTTTGTATGGACGGGCAAGGAGGCCGAGAAGAAGCGCAAGGAGGCCCGTGAGGCGATGATCAAGGTGGCTGAGGCCTGCCTGGGTCAGAAGTTCGAGAAGGAGCCGATGATTGTCGGCACGAGCGGTCGCTACGAGTTCCGCAACAAGGGTCTGGATCTGTTCATCGAGTCGCTGAAGCGTCTGGCTATGAGCGAGGGTCTGGAGCGTGAGGTGCTGGCCTACATCACCGTACCGGCTGCCAACCTCGGCGCCCGTGAGGACCTGCAGGCACACCTCCAGGATCCGAAGAACCCCATCGACCTGGGTCAGTACAAGTTCTCGACCCACCGCCTGGAGTACCAGAACACGGATCAGATCGTAAACGCCCTGAACGGCTCGATTCTGACGACCGAGCAGTCGAAGGTGAAGGTGATTTTTGTTCCTACCTACCTCAACACCCACGACGGCATCTTCAACAAGCACTACTACGAGTTGCTCGTTGGTATGGATGTCACGGTATTCCCCTCGTACTACGAGCCGTGGGGCTACACCCCGCTCGAGTCGGTTGCCTTCTCGGTACCGACCATCACCACCACGTTGGCCGGCTTCGGTCTGTGGGTGGAGAAGCGCTCGGAGCACGCCGGCGTAGAGGTTATCCGTCGTGACGACTACAACGATATGGAGGTAACCCTCAAGATTGCCGATGCACTGCTGCGCTTCAGCCAGATGGACGAGAAGCAGGTGGAGGCTACCCGCAAGTCGGCCCTCGAGATCTCGAACACGGCCCTGTGGGCAAATCTCTTCTCGTTCTACGAGCAGGCCTACAGCGAGGCTATCGAGAGCGCATCGCTGCGCACCAACCGTGCCGTATTGGGTGAGGGTGGCTCGCGCACCGAGCAGATCAACTTCGTACGTCAGCAGCTCTTCGCCGAGAAGCCCAACTGGAACCGTATGATGATCGACAAGACCCTGCCGGCACGTCTGCGTGCCCTGGAGGAGCTGTCGCGCAACCTCTGGTGGTGCTGGAATGCTACGGCCCGTGACCTGTTCGAGGGTATCGACCAGGCCCTGTGGCTCGAGTGCAACCAGAACCCCATCGCCTTCCTCGACGTACTGCCGATGGAGCGCCTCAAGCAGCTCGAGCAGGATGCCGCCTTCTTGGCACAGCTCGATGCCGTGTATGGTCAGTTCCGCACCTACATGGAGGAGAAGCCCGCCAAGGGTGCTACGACGATCTCCTACTTCTCGATGGAGTATGGTCTGCACTCGTCGCTCAAGATCTACTCGGGTGGTCTGGGCATCTTGGCCGGTGACTACCTGAAGGAGGCTTCGGACAAGAACGTTCCGATGGCTGCCGTAGGTCTGTTGTACCGCTATGGTTACTTCACGCAGCGCCTCTCGTCGCAGGGTGCCCAGGAGGCTACCTACGAGGCGCAGAACTTCTACAAGCTGCCCATCTCGCCCGTGCGTGATGCTGCCGGCAACTGGATTACCGTGACGGTGGCCCTTCCGGGTCGTACCCTCTCGGCTCGTGTATGGCTCTGCCAGGTAGGTCGTACGAACCTCTACCTGCTGGATACGGACTACGAGGCCAACCTCGAGGAGGATCGTCAGGTAACGCACTACCTCTATGGTGGTGACTGGGAGAACCGCCTCAAGCAGGAGATCCTGCTCGGTATCGGCGGTATCCGTGCCCTGCGCAAGATCGGCATCAAGCACGACGTATATCACTGCAACGAGGGTCACGCCGCCTTCATCGGCATCGAGCGCATCCGCGACCTGGTACACCGCCGTCGCCTGTCGTTCTCGGAGGCTTTGGAGGTGATCCGCTCGTCGTCGCTCTTCACGACCCACACCCCCGTACCCGCAGGTCACGATGCCTTCCCCGAGTCGATGATTCGTCAGTATATGTCGCACTATCCCGACGTGCTGGGCATCACCTGGGAGCAGTACATCAACCTGGGTAAGACCAACCCCAACGACCCCAACGAGAAGTTCTCGATGTCGGTATTGGCCTGCAACCTGTCGCAGGAGGTGAACGGTGTGTCGTGGCTGCACGGTGAGGTATCGAAGGATATTCTGGGCAATATGTGGCCGGGCTACT
>CALAQA010000013.1:0-2353 GCA_937889065.1 uncultured Alistipes sp. | reverse complement strand
TACCTCCTCAACCGAAACGAGGTTGAAGTCGCCGTTGATGGTGTGCTTCAACGCCGAGGCAGCCACAGCAAACTCAAGCGCCTCACCCTGGTTGGGCTTCGTCAGCAGACCGTGGATCACACCACCCGAGAACGAGTCACCACCACCTACGCGGTCGATGATCGGGTTGATATCGTAACGCTTCGACTCGTAGAACTCCTCGCCGTTGTAGATCATGGCCTTCCAGCCGTTGTGCGTAGCCGAGAACGACTCGCGCAGGGTCGAAATCACATACTTGAAGCCGAACTCCTGGGCCATCTGCTTGAAGATACCCTTGTAGCCCTCGGCATTGGTCTCGCCACCCTCCACATCAGCATCGGGCTTGAAGCCAAGGCAAAGCTCGGCATCCTCCTCGTTACCGATGCAGACATCGACATACTGCATCAGAGGACGCATAATCGACTGGGCCTTCTCCTTGGTCCAGAGCTTCTTACGGAAGTTCAGGTCCACCGAAACCGTAACACCGTGACGCTTGGCAGCCTCACAAGCCAGCTTCGTGAGCTCGGCAGCCTTGTCCGAGATAGCGGGCGTGATACCCGACCAGTGGAACCACTGGGCACCCTCCATAATGGCATCGAAGTCGAAATCCTCGACATCAGCCTCGGCAATCGACGAGTGGGCACGGTCATAAATCACCTTCGAAGGACGCATCGAAGCACCCGTCTCGAGGAAGTAGATACCTACACGGTCGCCACCACGAGCGATGAAGTCGGTATTCACGCCATAGCGACGCAGAGCGTTCACGGCCGACTGACCAATCTCGTGCTTGGGCAGCTTGGTTACGAAATAGGCCTCGTGACCATAGTTGGCGCAGCTCACTGCAACGTTGGCCTCACCGCCACCATAAACTACGTCGAACGAATCCGACTGAACGAAACGGGTGTTGCCCGGCGTCGAAAGACGCAGCATAATCTCACCCAAAGTTACAATTTTCATTGTGTGTAATTTTTTGAGTTATTAGAATTTGAAATAGTTTTTCGCATTGCGGTAGCATACGCCCTCGACGATCTCCTTACCGATGAAGTCGATCTCCGAAGCGGGCAGCAAGCCCTGCTCGATGTCGTTACCCAGCAGGTTGCAGAGCGTACGACGGAAGTACTCGTGGCGAGGATACGACAGGAACGAACGCGAGTCGGTCAGCATACCCACGAAGCGGCTCAACAGACCCAGCGTCGAGAGGGCATTCATCTGCTTCTCCATACCGTCCTTCTGATCGAGGAACCACCAGCCCGAGCCGAACTGAATCTTACCGGCACCGTAGCGGCCATCCTGGAAGTTACCCAACATCGTGGCAACCAACTCGTTGTCGCGGGGGTTGAGGTTGTAGATGATGGTCTTGGTGAGCTTATCCTGCTCGTCGAGCATATTGAAGAACTTGGACATCTTCTTGGCTACCGTGAAGTCGCCAATCGAGTCGAAGCCCGTATCGGGACCCAGCTGACGGAACATACGACCGTTGTTGTCGCGGATGGCACCGTAGTGGAACTGCTGCGTCCAACCCGTCTCCCAGTCCATAATGGCGAACTCGACCATCATGGCGGTCTTGTACTTCAGAATCTCCTCGTGCGAGAGCGACTGACCGCCATACACCTTGAGGAAGATGGCGTCGATCTCGGCCTGGGTGTAATCCTCGGCATAGAACTCCTCGATGCCGTGGTCCGAGAGGCGGCAACCCACCTGCTCGAAGAACTTGTGGCGAACACGCAGTGCCTCGATTACATCGGCAAATTTCTTAATCTCGACACCCGAAACCTCGGCCAGTTTGTCGATGTAGGCCTTGAAGTTGGCGGGCACCTCAACGGCCATCGCCTTATCGGGACGCCACGTAGGCAGCATCTTCACCTTGAAGCCGTCGGCAGCCACCTTGATGTGGTGCTCGAGCGAATCAACGGGGTCGTCGGTCGTGCAGACAGCCTCCACGTTGTAGTGCTCCATCAGGCCACGGGCATAGAACTCGGGGGTCTGGAGCTTCTCGGTGCAGACGTCGTAGATCTCACGAGCGGTCGAGGGGTTCAGCAGCTTCGTCACGCCAAAGGCGGTCTTCAGCTCGAGGTGGGTCCAGTGGTAGAGCGGGTTACGCATCGTATAGGGAACCGTCTCGGCCCACTTCTCGAACTTCTCCCAGTCGGTCGTATCCTTACCCGTGCAATAGCGCTCGTCTACACCGTTGGTACGCATAGCGCGCCACTTGTAGTGGTCACCCTCCAACCAAATCTTCGACAGGTTGTCGAACTTGTGGTTCGAAGCCACATACTCGGGAATCAGGTGGCAGTGGTAGTCGATGATGGGCATCTTGGCCGCATGTTCGTGGTAC
>CALAQA010000012.1:0-6634 GCA_937889065.1 uncultured Alistipes sp. | reverse complement strand
GAGGCAAACCAGGCCGAGAAGTAGCCCCCTTCGTAAAGGAGGTACAACCCCACGCCAATGGCCAGGTAGAGTACGACGTGCAGGGCCGTAATGTAGAGCGTGCGTCGATCGAAACGGAAACGGAATGTGCGGTTCATCTTATTGATTTTCTGCCTCTTCGCCCATCATCAGAGCCGAGGCGACGGTAATATCCTCTCGGGTTGTGATCTTCAGGTTGCTGCGCTCGCCCTGTGTCAGATGGACCTTTTCACCCATCGCCTCCACTACCGAAGCATCGTCGGTAAACAGGGGCGAATACTCCACCCCGTAGGCCTCGTCCAACAGCGCACGCTGAAAGCATTGCGGGGTCTGCACGATGCGCAGCGGACGGCGGTCGATGATTCTCGACTCCTCGCCCTCGATGATGCGGTACGAATCGACCGCCTCGACCACCGGAATCGCCGAGCCGTAGTGTGCCGCCTCCTCCATCGAGCGACGAATCAACTCGACCGAGGCCAAGGGGCGCACGGCATCCTGCACGGCAACCAACTCGCAGTCGTAGGCGACCGCCGCCAGGCCATTCTTGACCGAGTGGAAACGCTCTTTGCCTCCCTTTACGATCGTGTGGCGTGCCACCTCGAAGCGGGCACTGAAGTTGCGCCAAAAGTCGATGTGTGCTTCGTGTAGCACCACGATGAGTTGCGCCTCGGGCAGGGCTTCGTGGAAGCGGTTGATGGTCTGTGCCAGGATGGGCTTATCGCCCAGAAACAGAAACTGTTTGGGTAGGCTGCCACCCATTCGTTGGCCCACCCCTCCGGCGACGATGATAACTGCCGTGCGTGCCATCTTAGTGGGTCGGTTGGGCTACCGAGTCGGCAGCAATGGTGGGTAGTACAATCGAATCGACCTGCGTGATGATGTCGCTCTCGGGGCAGTTGCCCTCCAGCTCGGCCATAATGCGGTCACGCACAAACTCGAACTTCTCGCGGTTCTCCTTCGAGATAGGCTCGGTAGGCTCCTGCGGCACCTTCAAGGGGTTGATGGGGGTGCCGTTTTTCCAGATGCGGTAGTCCAGGTGCGGACCCGTCGAGGTGCCTGTCGAACCGACATAGCCGATGAGCTGACCCTGCGACACGCGGGTGCCGACGGCGATGCCCTTGGCAAAGCGGCTCAGGTGCAGGTAACCGGTCATCAGGTTGCCCGGGTGCTTGATTTTGATGGTGTTACCACCACCGCCTCCCCAGCCTCGGAAGGTCACCACGCCATCGGCTACGGCACGCACGGGGGTACCTGCCGGAGCGGCATAATCGACACCCGTATGGGGGCGGCGCACCTTATGTACGGGGTGGAGACGCGAGTAGGAGAAGCCCGACGAGATGCGGGAGAATTTGAGCGGTGCCTTCAGGATGTTCTTGCGCAACGAGCCGCCATCGGCCTCCCAGTATTGGAGTTTGCCCCCCTGACGGAAGGGGATGGCGTAGTAGCTCTTGCCACCGTGGTTGAAGCGGGCACCCCACACCCGACCAATGCCGACCGAGAGGGTGTCGTCGATGAACTTCTCATCGTAGATGACCGTGAAGTCGTCACCGGCCTGAATACCGAAGAAATCGACCGACCATTGGTAGATGTCCTCCATCTCGGCGGCCAGCGCATACGGCAGGTCGGCCTCCATAATGGCACCCCACAGCGAACTCTCGATGACGGCACTCTTGCGGGTACGGCGGATGGTGGTCGGTTTCGACCCCTTCTCGATGGTGACCGAGTCGTTCACAAAGCCAAAGATGACATAATCCGAGACATTCTGCTCATAGACCAGGTAATCCAGGTGGGGCGCATAGAGCGAATCTTCGTGGATGAAGGCGGTGTATTTGTGGCCCGGGCGGATGTTGCGCAGCGGGAAGAGCTCCTTCGACGAGCGGTCGAGGCGGTCAATCAGCCGAGCCGAAACCCCGTAGCCGCCCAAGATGCCGCCTACGGTCTGCCCCGAGGCTACTTCGCCCGTCTCCAGACGGTAGAGGTCGGCATTGATGCCGTAAACAAGGTTGAGGGGGGCCTCCTCTTCGGCGGCCTCCTCCTTCGACGAGGAGCTGCAAGCCGAAAGCGTGGCCAACAGCAGGGTCACAAGCAGGGTGTGTAACAGAAGGTGTGAGTATCTCATTTTTTTCAGCTTTTTATCGTAGGCTGTAAAGATACGAAAAAAGGCGCAGAAAATTATCCGCCAAGGGGGATATTCTCCATAAAAAGGAGAAAAAACGGATTTCGTTTGGGAAAACGAAAAAAAACCGCTATCTTTGAATGATTCGTATAATTGAGAGAGGAAATGCGCGAAATTCTCTATGCCCCGCTGGCCCTTCTGTACCGTTTGGCTGTGACCTTCCGTCACCGCCTCTTTGACTGGGGTATGCTCAAAAGCGAGAAGTTCGACATTCCGATCATCTGCATCGGCAACATCACCGTAGGTGGTACGGGCAAGACCCCGATGTGTGAGATGCTGATCTCCTATTTCCAACGCAAATACCGTGTGGCCATCCTTTCACGCGGCTATGGCCGTACGACCAAAGGCTATCTGGAGGTGGAGACCAAGAGCCACTATCGCCAGGTGGGCGATGAGCCGTTGCTCTTCAAGCGCAAATTCCCCCAGACGGTGGTTGTCGTCTGCGAGAAGCGTGTCGAGGGCATCCGCCGCATCCGCCAGGAGCACCCCGAGGTGAACCTTATCATTATGGACGACGGTTTCCAGCACCGCTATGTAACGCCGAAAATCAATATCCTGATGGTCGATTCGACCCGCCCGATTCAGTTCGATAAGATGTTGCCCCTCGGCTCGTTGCGCGACCTGCCCGATCAGCTCTACCGTGCCCACTACTTTGTGGTGACGAAGTGCCCCGAGAAGATGGCCCCCATCGACCGCCGTCTGCAACGCAAGGTGCTGATTCGCTACCCCTACCAGCAAATCTACTTCACCCGCTTCGAGAGCTTCTCGCCGCAGCCCATCTATGCCGATGAGGCCCTGCAACCCTTGACGCCTCATAGCCGTGTGATTGCCTTGTCGGGTATCGGTAACCCCAAACAGTTTGTTGATGGGCTGAAGCGTCAGTACGAGGTCGTTGCCGAACTGACGAAGGACGATCACCACGTCTATCACCGCAGTGATATGGTCGAGTTGGTCGGACTACTCAAAAAGTTCCCCGATGCGGCCATCGTCACCACCGAGAAGGATGCCATCAAGCTCACCCGCCGCCAACACATTCCCGAGGCGGTGCGTCGGGCCATCTACTACATTCCGATTGATATAACCTTCATCGAGGACTCCGCTACGGACTTCCTCCAAAAACTTGACGAAGATGTTGTTAGAAAAGATTAAAGCTACGGCCGCTCACTTGGCCGCTGTGACAAACAATTTCTGCCCCGAGGTGGGTATTATTCTCGGTACGGGTCTGGGTGACTTCGGTGAGAAGATCGAGGCTGCCTATACGATCGATTACAAAGATATTCCGGGCTTCCCCATCTCGACCGTGGAGGGCCACAAGGGTCGTATGATTTTCGGTACGATCGAGGGGCGCAAGGTGGTGGCTATGCAGGGCCGTTTCCACTACTACGAGGGCTACCCGATGACCGAGGTCACCTTCCCGGTGCGTGTGATGAAGCTGCTGGGTATTCAGTACCTCTTCGTTTCGAATGCTTCGGGTGGTATCAACACCTCGTTCCGTGTGGGCGATCTGATGATTATCACCGACCACATCAACCTGATGCCCAACCCGCTCATCGGCCCCAACCTTTCGGAGTTGGGTCCCCGCTTCCCCGATATGCACAACTGCTACGATAAGACGCTGATTCAGCAGGCAACCGAGATTGCCGAGCGTGAGGGCATTAAGTTGCAGTATGGTGTCTATGTAGGTGGCACGGGCCCGACCTTCGAGACGCAGGCCGAGTATCGCTATTTCAAGGCCATTGGTGGCGATACGGCAGGTATGTCCACCGTTCCCGAGGTGATTGTGGCACGCCATATGGGTATCCCCTGCTTCGGCGTTTCGGTCATCACCAACTGCGGTCTATCGGAGGAGGTGGGCGACCACGAGGATGTGCAGCGCCAGGGCAAGAAGGCGGCCGTGCGTATGGAGAAGCTCTTTAAGGAGATGATTAAAGCATTGTAATACAATATGGTAAATAAGGTAATTTTGATTGGCAACGTCGGTATGGATCCCGAGGTGCGTACGATGGAGGGCGGCGTAAAGGTGGCCCGTGTACGCCTTGCAACGACCGAGCGTTTCCGTGACCGCCAGAGTGGCGAGAATAAAGAGCACACCGAGTGGCACACCATCACCTTGTGGCGTGGCTTGGCCGACGTGGTGGATAACTATGTGCGCAAGGGGTCGCAAATCTACGTCGAGGGTCGCCTGCGTACCCGTGAGTGGACCGACCAGACGGGTGCCAAGCGTTATACGACCGAGATTTTGGCCGATGCGATGAACCTCTTGGGTCGTCGTGCCGACAATGGCCGTGTGTCGGACAATACGGGCACCTATACCGCCCAGCCGCAGCCTACGGCTCAGCAGACCTACCAGCAGACCTATCAGCAGACCGTACCACAACCCTCGTATCAGCAGCCTGCCCCGCAACAGGTGGCTGCCCCTGCTGATGATTCGGACGACCTGCCGTTCTAATCGTGTGGGGAGTGATAAAAAAGCAAGAGGAGAGCATTTCGCTCTCCTCTTTTTGTTAGTTCTTGATGGGTAGGTGTTCCCAGAGCCATTGGGGAATCAGGCGCCAAAGGGCCACCAAAAGGCGGTAGCGTGTGTCGATGACAACCCTGCGACGCCCCTTCGTAAGGGCTCGGTAGATGGCACGTGCCACCGGCTCGACCTCCATCAACAGCGGGTAGGGGCGGTCGGCCAAGAGGGACGTACGGACAAAACCCGGACGGATGTCGGTAATCTTGACCCCCGTCTTCTCCAGGCGGGCGTGTTGTGCCAGGGCGTCGAGGTAGCAGTTCTGCATCCGCTTCGTGGCCGAGTAGGCGGGAGCCATTCCCAACCCCTTCGTGCCGGCAATCGACGAGATGGCGGCCAATCGTCCTCCGCCGTGCGAGGCCATATAGTCGTAGGCCGTGCGGACCATCCGAACAAATCCCACGCCGTTGGTCGTGGCGGTGGAGAGCTCCTTTTCGGCATCAAGCGTCGGGTTGTAGTAGCCGATGCCCGAGGCGTGGAGGTAGATATCCACGCCGCCCAACTCCTCGATGAGTGAGCGCAGCTCTTCGTCTGCCTTCGTGTCGTTGATGTCGATGCGACGGGTGACGACCTGCAAAGGGGCTTCCATTCGCAATGCCTCCAACAGCTCCTCACGGCGGGCAGCGGCGCCCACCATCCAGCCCGCCTTCAAAAAAAGACGGGCGACCTCCAGCCCAATGCCCGAGGTCGCTCCGATGATGACGATACGTTTCATTCGTTTCGCAGTTATTCGATGGGCAGGTAGATGCACTCGATGCCGACTCGCTTTAGGAGGTTAATGCCCTCCTCCGAGCGGTACTCCTCACCATAAACCACCCGCTTGATGCCCGCCTGAATGATCAGTTTCGAGCACTCGATGCAGGGGGCAGCGGTGATGTAGAGGGTCGAGCCGTCGCAGTTGTTGGCCGACTTGGCCACCTTGGTGATGGCGTTGGCCTCGGCGTGCAGCACATAGGCTTTCGTGCGGTTATCCTCGTCTTCGCAGATGTTCTCGAAGCCCGAAGGGGTGCCGTTGTAGCCATCCGAAATGATCATCTTATCCTTGACAATCAGTGCGCCCACCTTGCGACGCACGCAATAGGAGTTCTCGGCCCAGATGCGTGCCATCTTCAGGTAGCGGATGTCCAGCTGTCGCTGTTTCTCTTCTGCGTAACCCATCTTTTTGCCTTTGTTTGGTTTGCTTTTCTTGTTGGTTTACAAGCCTCTGCCGTGGCAGTTCTTGTACTTCTTGCCCGAGCCGCAGGGGCAGGGATCGTTGCGGCCCACCTTCTTCTCGACGTGGATGGGCATCGGCTTCGACTTCTCGCCCTGACCGGCCTGTGCGGCGGCCTGCATACGCGAGGCCTGCAACTTATTTACATCGACCTTGGCACGCTGCTGCTCACGGCGCTGCTGCGAGCGGTCATCGACCGGAATGTAGGCCTTGCAGAGAATCGACAGCGTCTCGCGGTTCACCTTCAGCAGCATCTTCTGGAACAGACCGAACGACTCGAACTTGTAGATCAAGAGCGGGTCTTTCTGCTCGTAGGTGGCGTTCTGCACGCTCTGACGCAGGTCGTCCATCTCACGCAGGTGCTCACGCCAAGCGTCGTCGATAGTCGTAAAGAGAACTATCTTCGAGAAGACCTTGTAAATCTCGGCACCGTCAGAGTCCTTGCAACGCTGCAACTCTACCGGCACATTGAAGCCCAAATGACCATCGGTCAGCGGGAAGTAGATATTGCGGTCCATCTGGTGCTTATTATCCTCATAGATGCGCTCCATAGTGGCACGCACGGTGTCGGCTACACTCTTGGCACGACGCGCATAGAGCGTGCGAAGATCCTCGACAATCCACTCGATAATCTCACGCGGCTTGGCATCGTTATATTTCGCCTCGTCGAACGATGGCTGCAAGGCAACCTCGCGAATGAGTTCAAATGTGA
>CALAQA010000011.1:0-4336 GCA_937889065.1 uncultured Alistipes sp. | reverse complement strand
CCCCCTCCACGCCGCCGAAGCCCTCCAAATGGGCACGACCCACGTTGGTCAGGATGCCGAAATTCGGCTCGGCAATGGCGCACAAGGCGGCAATCTCACCCTGGGCACTTGCCCCCATCTCGACCACGCCAAATTCGATGGTGCGGTCCATTGCCAGAAGGGTCAGCGGCACCCCGATGTGGTTGTTGAGGTTGCCCTGCGTGGCGTAGAGGCGGAACTTTTGGGCCAGCACCCGACTCACCAACTCCTTGGTGGTGGTCTTGCCGTTCGAGCCGGCTACGGCCAGGATGGGAATACCCAACGCACGACGGTGCTCACGGGCCAACGCTTGGAGGGCCGAGAGGGTATCTTCGACCAAAATGTAGCGTTCGTCCTGCACCACCGAGGCGTCATCCACGACGGCATAAGCGGCCCCTTTGGCCAACGCCTCCGCTGCAAAACGGTTGCCGTCGAACGAGGCTCCCCGAAGGGCAAAAAAGAGCGAGTCGGGGCGAATGCGACGGGTGTCGGTCGAAATGAAGGGATGGTCGAGGTATTTTTCGTAAAGTGCTGACATCTGATTAGATGTGTTTGTCGCCATCGGTGAATTTTACGTCGTCGATGAACTTCTTGATGTTCTGCTCCTCACTGCGGGGGCAGATCATCAACACATCCTCCGTATCGACTACGATATACTCTTTCAGGCCGCTGATGACGGCAATTTTTCCCTCGGGCAGCGAGATAAACGAACTGCGGGTGTTGTAGAGGAAACAGCCATCGCCCGGCACGGCATTGGCATAGCCATCCTTGCGGGAGTGTTGATAGACCGAGCCCCAGGTGCCCACATCGCTCCAACCAAACTCGCCGCTACGCACATAGACATTGTCGGCCTTCTCCATAATGCCGTAGTCGATCGAGATGGCACGACACTCCGAGAAGACCTTTTCGATGGCCTCCTGCTCGGCCTCGGTGCCCAACGCAGGCATCAGGTCCGAGAAGAGGGCGTGGTGCTCGGGCAGGTGCTGCTCGAAGGCCTTGACGATGCTTTGCACGGTCCAGATGAAGATGCCCGAATTCCACAAAAATTCGCCACACTGCACAAAGGTCTGAGCCAACTCCAAGTTGGGCTTCTCCGTAAAGCACTTCACCTTCGAGAGCTGCGAATCGTTCGAGACCTGGATGTAGCCGTAACCCGTATCGGGGCGGGTGGGCTTGATGCCGACCGTCAGGAGGGCATTCTCCTGGGCGGCAAACTCCAGACACTCGGCAATGATGTAGCGAAAATCCTCCTCGTTGAGGATGAGGTGATCGGACGGCGTGACAATCATCTCGGCCTCGGGGTTGCGCTTCAAAAGCGAGTAGGCGGCATAGGCTATACAGGGCGCGGTGTTACGACGCATAGGCTCGCAAAGTATCTGACTCTCATTGAGTTCGGGCAGATGCTTGAGGACCAAATCCTTGTAGTTGCGGTTCGTGACAACCAGAAAGTTCTCGGCCGGGATGAGCTTGGCAAAACGCTCGTAGGTGTGGCGGATGAAACTCTTTCCGGTGCCCAAAATATCCAGAAACTGTTTAGGCATCATCTGGCGACTTTTGGGCCAGAAACGGGAGCCGATACCGCCCGCCATAATGATGCAGTAGTTATTCTGTGTCATAGCGATACTTATATAATTGTGGGTTTTGTAGTACAAAGATAAAATCTTTTTTGTAACTTTGTCGCCTAATGGCAATGAATTTTACTTACAAACGATGAAAATACGCCTCTTTACCATTCCCAACTTCATCACCCTGGCCAATTTGGTCTGCGGTGCTCTGGCTGCTGTGACTGTATTGCGTGACGGCAACCTGACGTTGGCCTTCTATTTGGTGGTTGCTGCCGCCATCTTCGACTTCTTCGACGGGATGGTTGCCCGCCTCTTGAAGCAGAGCGGCCCGCTCGGGGTGCAGCTCGACTCGCTGGCCGACGATATTTCGTTCGGTTTGGTCCCTGCGCTCGTACTTTTTGCCCTCTTTGGCCGTTATAACCAGGGGGCACTGCCCGAGTGGGTGGGCTACACGACCTTCGTGGTGGCCGCCTTTGCCGCTCTGCGTCTGGCGAAGTTCAACATCGACGACACGCAGCATACCGAGTTCGAGGGGCTTCCCACCCCCGCAGCTACGCTGTTGGTTACCTCGCTGGGTGTGTTGGCCGACGAGTTTCAGTTGGTGATGCCCGCCTGGGGCGTGGTCGTTATTGCGTGGCTGGTGGCGGTGATGATGGTGGCTCCGGTGCGCCTCTTTGCCTTGAAGTTCAAAGGCTTTGGATGGAAGGGTAACGAGCTGCGTTACAGCTTTATAGCCCTCTCGGCCGTGTTGCTTGTGGTGCTTCGTCTCTATGCCGTGCCGTTGGTGATTGTGCTCTATGTGCTGTTGTCGTTGGGGCGCAATATGGTGTGCAAAAAGCACTGATTTGGAGTTTTGAAAATTTTTTATTAACTTTGCCGCGATTTTTATCGCCTGAGAATGACATTGTTGCGTAGTTTACGAATCGGCTTTTTGCTGTGTTGCCTGACGCTGGGCTTTGCAAGTACGGAGGTGCTTGCCCAGGGTTTTAGTGCCCGTGACCTGGTTCGTGCCCAACGCAACGGTCAAAACACCAACCTCTACGGCTCGAATCCCTACCAGGAGACCGAGGGCGAAGAGGGCGAGGAGGGTGCCACCGAGCAGACCGACTCGACCAAGGAGAAACGCATCAAGAAGCCGCTCGAGAGCTACTTCTTCAGCGATTCGGTGCGTGCGTTGCCCAACTTCCGTTGGAATTTGAGCGAGCGTTACAATCGGGTCGAGATCATTCGGATGGATACCACGCTGGAGGATTTCCGCATCGACTATCCCCACCTGTTGGAGGATGTGGGCAACATTTCGCAGGGTGCTTTGGGTCAGACCTCGCTGCCGCTCAACTACTTCCGTCGTCCGCAGCAGTTCGACTTCACCTTTGCCCAGCCCTTCGATGCCTACACCTTCACCCGTGAGAATGTCCCCTTCTACAACGTGAAGAAGCCGATGACCCGCCTGCACTACATCGAGTCGGGCCAGAAGCGTTTCCGTGAGGAGAACTTTGCGGTGATGCACGCCCAAAACATCAGCCCCTCGACGAGCTTCAACGTGGAGTACAAGGCACGTGGTACGCGCGGTCAGTACGATTGGCAGCGCACCAAGAACCACAACCTCTCGGTGGCCGTGAACCACACGGGGCGTCGCTACTCGGTCCACGCCGGTTACATTAACAACCACATCGAGCAGCAGGAGAATGGTGGTGTAGTGGGTGAGTGGGCCATTGCCGATACCACCTTCCAGATGCCGTCGGGTGTGCCGATGAAGTTGGCCGAGGCCGAAGCGGAGAACACCTACCGCAACAACGCCTTCTACATCGTGCAGTCGTATGGTATTCCGTTGCAGCGAATGACCGACAGCGACTTCTCGATGGCGGGTCTTTCGGCGGTCTATATCGGCCACGCCTTCGAGTACAACTCGTGGAGCAAAATCTACCAGGATGTGCGTGCCGAGTACACCAACGAGCGTGACCACCGTGACGAGAACGGCGATTTCGTCTCGGCCAAAGGCGAGTACTATAAAAATTGGTATATCAATCCGCTGCAGACCCGAGATTCGCTCTACGAGCGCAGAATTTCGAATCGTCTGTTTGTGCAGGCCCAACCTTGGGATCGCAACGGCGTGGTGGGTACGATCGATGCCGGCGTGGGCATCAATATGCATACCTACTCGCAGTTCGATGCCCGCGACTACCTGTCCGGTAAGTTGCGCAAGACCAAGGAGACCGACTACTTTGTCTATGGCAAGGTGAGCGGAAAGATTAAAAAGTATGTGGACTGGGGTGCCGATGTGGAGTATCACCCCAGCGGTTATCGAGGCGGAGATTTGACCTTTGGTGCCGATTTGACACTGACGGGCTATCTTCGCGGACACCCTCTGATTCTTCGTGGTGCCTTCAAGGTCGATCGTCGATCGCCCTCGTTCTGGCAGGAGAATCTCTACTCGAACCACTTTATGTGGTCCACTCCTTTGAATAAGGAGACTGAAACCCGTTTTGAGGCAGCATTGTCAATCCCCGATTGGGCTTTGGAGGCCGGTGTATGGCAGAGTGTTGTGTCGGATCCGATCTACTACGGAACCGATGCACACGTGGCCCAGTGGGATGGCGAGGTGTCGCTGACGGGTGTCTATCTGCGCAAAGATTTCCGCCTGGGCGGATTTCATTTGGACAACAGGGTATTGTTGCAGTGGAGCACGAACGAAGAAGTTGTACCCGTTCCGATGGCGGCGGCCTACCTCTCGTACTACTACGAGTTCTGGGTTA
>CALAQA010000010.1:0-11950 GCA_937889065.1 uncultured Alistipes sp. | reverse complement strand
CATCGTGAAGCCCGATTTAACGGTGTAGCCGCTCCCCTCCAACATTCGGGCGGCATTCGAGAAGGCAATCCAGTTGGCCGTGCGGCTCATCAGGTCGGTAAGGATAGTCAGAAGGGCAATCGTGCGCAACATCCATACGTTGCTCTTCGCAAGAGGCAACTCCTTCTGAATCGAACGACGCACCGAACGGATGATAAGACCCATCAACACAATGATGGCCAGAAAGCTCAACGTACCGGCCAAGATGAGCACATAGACCCAGGGCGACCCACAGATGGCCGCAAAGGCTACCCACCACGCCGAGTGGTCGCCGGCAGGCTCACGCACCTCCAGATTGAGGGCTACGGGATGAGCCACCACCCGACGCAGCGTGTCGGTTGTTGTAAGGGTGGTTACTTCGCCCCCTGCGACGGGAATTCCCCAAAATTGATAGAGTGCCTGCGGGCCGGTTTGGTTCAGCTCTTCCAATTCTTGGCCCAGGCGGACACCCTCCTGCAAACCTTGTTGTGTGCCAGGGATGACATTGCACATCAGTCCTGCCAGCAGCACCACAAAGAAGGCAATATAGATGGCAAGCATCCGCTTCAGATAGGTCGTTTTGTTCTGCATAATGTTTCGATTTGCCACAAAGATAAGTGTAAATTTCCGAAAAACAAACAAAATTTATTGTTTTTCGATAATTTTCTTGCCTCCTCCCTCCATTTTATACCAAATAATCGGAAATTTTAGTATCTTTGTCCCCGTAAAATCACTTACGCAATGGCAGAGAAAGCATACTTTACCAACCACGTCGAGCCGCAGGATTTGGACTTCACCTCCCGTCTGAAGGCTCCCAATCTGATTATGGCTGCACTCAATGCGGCGGGTCGCGATGCCCACAACAAGGGTTTCGACTATGTCGATATGGAGGCCGACAACCACACCTGGGTCTTGGGTCGTATGGCCATCGAGATCAAGGATCGTCCGAAGCAGTACTCCGACTATCGCATCGAGACCTGGATCAGTGGCTACAACCGCATCCTTTCGACCCGTAATTTTCGGATGTACGACGATGCGGGCGAAGAGTTTGCCGTGATGACCTCGCAGTGGGCGATGCTCGATATGACCACCCGCACGTCGGTCGATTTGACCCGCACGACGGCCGAGGTACACAATACTTATATGGTACCCGATCCCGAGCCGTGTCCGCCGGCCTGCCGTCTGCGCCCCTTGACCGAGGGCGACAAGCACAACCACCGTGTGCGTTACAGCGACATCGACTTCAACCGCCACATGAATACGATTCGCTACATCGAGATGATTTTCGACCGCCTGCCCATCGAGGCCATTGGCGAGAATCGCCCGTTCCGTCTGGATATCCATTTCCTGAACGAGGCGGTGCTGGGCGAGATGCTCTGCATCACGACCTCGGAGCAGGAGGGGGTGCTGTTGTTCGAGATTGCCACCGACGAAAAACCCTGCGTGCGAGCCGCCGTGAAGTGGTTGTAACGGGCTTTGTCGGGGTTAAAAAAGACGAAAAGCAAAAGAAATGGGGGAGAGGCTGTCGCTTTTCTCCCTTTTTTTGTTACCTTTGAGTGATGAAAATTACCGTGTTGGGTCCCGCACACCCTTATCGTGGCGGCTTGGCGTCGATTATGGAGACAATGGCTCGTGTCTATCAACAGCAGGGACACGAGGTCGATATCTGCACCTTTACTGTGCAGTACCCCTCGTTGTTGTTCCCCGGCAAGAGTCAGACGGTCACCACGCCGCCCCCTGCCGATTTGCAGATTCGCCGCGAGGTGAATACCTGCAATCCGCTGAATTGGTGGCGAGTGGGACGTGCATTGCGCAAGGCCCGCCCCGACTTCATTCTCTTGAAGTATTGGACCCCCTTTATGGCCCCCTGCTTTGGCACGATTGCCCGCTTGGCCCGCCAAAACGGCCACACGAAGGTGTTGTGCCAGATTGATAATGTCGAGCCGCACGAACACCACATAATCGATAAACCCTTCAATCGCTACTTCCTACGTTCGGTCGATGGCTTTGTCTATATGTCGGACGAGGTGGGCCGTCAGCTGCGCAGCTATACCGATGCTCCGGCCATCTTCTCGCCCCATCCCCGCTTCGAGCAGTTTGGCGAGGGGCTGGAGCGTGAGGAGGCGTGTCGGCAGTTGGCCTTGCAGCCCGAGACCCGTTATGCCCTCTTCTTTGGCCTTATTCGGGATTACAAAGGGTTGGATTTGTTGTTGCGTGCGTGGGGCGCGATGAAGCGTGCAGGCAAGACCGCAGGCAGAAAACTCATCGTGGCAGGCGAATTTTACCCCTCGCCCGAGCCGTATCGTCGCCTCATCGAGGAGGAGGGGATTGCCGACGAGGTGTTGCTGCACGACCGTTTTATTCCCGATAGCGAGGTGGCGGCCTACTTCTCGGCAGCCGACTTTTTGGTCTTGCCCTACCGCTCGGCCACGCAGAGTGGTGTGACGCAGATTGCCTACCAATTTGCCACGCCGATGGTCGTCACGGATGTGGGCGGTCTGAAGGAGATTGTCCCCGACGGCAAGGTGGGCTACCTGTGTCAGCCCAATGCCGACTCCATAGCCGAAAAAATCGAGGCCGTCTGGTCGGCAGAAAAGCTTGAGCTGTTCCACCAAAATGCCCTCATCGAACGAGAACGTTTCTCGTGGGAGGAGATGTGCTCGAAACTGATGGTGGTGTACGATAGGGTGAGGTAGAGTTGAGAGTTGAAAGTTGAGAGTTAAAAGTTAAAAGTGCTTTCAGGCGTGCAATAAAAAATTAGGGAGATAGCCACCGATTAGGCTATCTCCCTTTTTGCTGTGCTGTGTCAGGTCGTGCAACCTAACTTTCAACTTTCAGCTTTCAACTGTTAACTTACTTCTTGATGTTCGGCTCCTCCAGGCCATAGCCCTTCTTCTTGTCCTCCACCTTCAGCAACAGGCTGATAACGAAGGCCAATACGCCAAACGACGAGAAGATGACCATCGGGGCAACATACGAACCCGTAGCGTCGAGCACCGTACCAATCAAGAGCGGCACGAGGCAGAGACCGATGTTCTGAATCCAGAAGATCACGCAGTAGGCCGAGCCGAGAATCTTCGAGTCGATAATCTTGGGTACCGAGGGCCACAGGGCGGCAGGTACCAGCGAGAACGACACACCGAGCGTTACCACCAGCAACAGCGCCAGCGTCTTGGTGGGGAACATCGGCAGGATGAAGGCGAACGAGAGGTGGCAGACAATCATAATGATGGCACCTACCATCAGCATCGAAGCACCCTTACCCTTGAAGTCGAGCAGTCCACCCAGGAAGGGGGTGAGGCACATAGCCAGAATGGGGAGGCAGCTGAAGAGACGAGCCGCTGCCTCGGCATCAATGCCGAGCGTTACCTCCAGGAAGTTGGGGGCGTAACGCTGGAAGGGGAAGATGGCCGAGTAGTAGAGCACGCACAAGAGGGCTACCAGCCAGAACATCTTGCTGCGGAAGATGTTGCCCAGGTCCTTGATCTGGAACTCCTCCTCCGAGGCCTCCTCCTTCAGCTCGCCCGAGGCAATCAGCTCCTTGTCGAACTTCTGGTCCATCAAGACAAAGATGGCGTAGTTCAACAGTCCGATGATGAGCAGCACGGTGCAGAAGGCGATGGGGGCGACGATCGACTGGTCAAACATATTCGATACCATCGGAGCCAACCACATCACGGCAAATACACCCAGACGGGCAATGGCCATCTCCATACCCATAGCCAAGGCCATCTCCTTGCCCTTGAACCACTTGGCAATGGCCTTCGATACGGTCGTACCGGCCATCTCGCAACCGCAACCAAAGATCATAAAGCCAAACGAGGCCACCTTGGCGCTTGCGGGGAAGGCAACCCACCACGAGTTGAGCCAAGCGCAGAATTCGGTGGTCTGGAACCAATCGGTAATGCCGACATACTTAATCACGGCACCCAACACCATCAGCGAAGCCGACAGCAGACCCGTGAAGCGGATACCCATCTTGTCGAGGATGATACCTGCAAAGATGAGGAAGAAGACAAAGACATTCAGGAAGTACTCCGAGGCGGCATACGTTCCGAAGGTCGAGCTGCTCCAGCCGCGCGACGACTCGACGAGCGACTTGAGGGGCGACATCACATCGACAAACATATAGGCGAAGAACATCATTGATGCAATGAGCAGCAATGCGCCCCAACGCAGATACCATTTGTCGTTCATCTTTTGTGTAAGTGTTTGCGTCATAATTATTTAAGTTTTTTGTAAGTGTTTCGTTAATTCTCCGTGTGGGCATAGCGTTTCAGCACCTCATAGGCCTCGACGATGCCCAGCTCGCCCGCCTTCGAGATGTCGAGACACCCCTTGCGGGTATCCTTCATATAGATTTGCACGATGCCTCGGTTGTAGTAGGCCTCGGCAAAGTGGGGATTGAGCTCCACGGCCTTCGTGTAGTCCTCAAAGGCGGCAGGCAGGTCGCCCGACAGAGCCTTCAGGTTGGCTCGGTTGTAGTAGGCGTGGGCGAAGTCGGGGTAGAGCTTTAAGACCTTGTTCAGGTCGGCAATCGCCTCGTCGTAACTATAGGTTCGATTCGAGTGGTTGTTGAGTCGCTTGGCGGGGTCCGAGTCGATGGTAATTCGCTGGTAGGAGTTATCGATCGACGAGATGAAATCGATCATCTCGGCACGGGTCGTCGAGCGATTCAGGTAGAGGAACGGATTGGTCGGGTTGTTCTCAATGGCCGACGAGTAGGTATTCACCGAGTTGGTGTACTGCTTGATAAGCGATTGAGTGATACCACGTTGGAACAGCACCTCCCACGAAGGCTCCTCGGTGTTGAGACGGTGGGCATACTCCTTGTCGAGCAGTACCAGCGAGTCGGGTGTGATGGCCGTATCACGCCAAGCGAGTTGCAGGAGCGGGTTGTCGATGCGGCGAAGGAAGTCGGCCAAACGTTTCGGGTTGTACCGCTTGACGACCAGCGCCGTGTCGGGGTGCTGAAGCGTGAATTTGAAGAGGGGCAGCAGACGCATCTCGTCACGTCCGCCCTGACCACCGATGCGCTCGAACGACGAGCCTGCAAACTTGCTGTCGAACGAGAGCAGCTTGTCGAAATGTTGCGTGGTGTCGGCATAGATGGAGTAGGTGCTGTCGCTCAGACGCTCCCGATAGGCGGCAATCTTCTTTTGGGCCGTCTGCTGGTCTTGGCGGGCACCACGTTCGTCACGCAGCAGGGTGCGCAACCGCCCACGATAGATGTAGGCGTTGGCAAAGTCGGGGTAGAGTTGGATGGCCGACGTATAATCCTCCACCGCCTTTTCGATCTCACCCAGCTGGGCATAGACACCGGCACGGTTGTAATAGACCAACACGTTGTTGGGCGAGTAGAGGGCCACCTTGTCGTAATCCTCCAGCGCACGGTTGTAGTCGCCGATTTGGCTGCGCAACATAGCACGGTTGAAATAGGTGATCGAGCTGGTTGAGTCGAGCTGAATCACCTTGTCGAAGTCACCCAATGCCAACAGCGGGCGATTCGTATCGGAATAGACCAACGCACGGTTGAAGTAGGAGACCAGGTACGACGAGTCGCACGAAATGGCCTTGTTGAAATCCTCTTCGGCCTCCGTAAATTTGCGCTGTTGCAGGTAGAGCGTACCACGACGGTTGTAACCGTTGGGGCTTTCTCTGTTGGTGCGGATGGCGGTGTTGAAGTTTTCGTAGGCCTGCGTGGTATCCTTCAGATGCAAGTAGCTCAACCCTCGGCAGATGAAGGCATCGGCCACCTTGTTTTCGTGGCGGATAAACTTGTCGAAATCGGAAATGGCCTCCTCGAACTGCTGATTCAAAAGTCGGGTTACACCTCGGCTGTAGTAGGGACCGGGCAGGTCTGGACGCAGGTCGATGGCCTCACGGAAATCTTGAAGTGCATCGTCGTAATTGCCTAATCGTGAGCGGGTAATGGCACGATAAGTATAGGCTTGCGTATAGACGGGGTTGAGCCGAATGGCGGTCGAGAAGTCGGCCTCGGCACCCAGCAGGTCGTCGAGGTTGTATTTGGCAATGCCTCGCAGGAAGTAGCCCTCGAAGGCCTTGTCGTCGAAGCGCAACAGGGTGTTGAGTGTGCGGATCGCCTCCTGATAGTCGTTGTTCATCATACACGACCGCCCGACCCAGAAGAAGTATTCTCGGTTGTACTGGGCTCGGACCTCGGTAGCGGCCAGCAGCACCAGTGAAATCAGTAGCAGTCGAAGTGTACGCATTGGGCTGAAAGAATAACGTGTCGAGGCAACGGTTTATTACTCCAACTCGTAGCCGAAGCGACGCAGCTCACGGTCGTTGTTGCGCCAGTCGTCATTGACCTTGACGTAGAGTTGCAGGAAGACCTTTTTGTCGAGGAAGGCCTCCATATCTTCACGAGCCGCCTGGCCGACACGCTTCAGACGTTCGCCCTTGTGGCCGATGACGATGCCCTTCTGCGAGTCACGAGCCACATAGATGGTGGCCGAGATGCGGTCGATGGTCGGCTCCTCCTTGTAGCTGTCGATGGCAATCTCGCACGAGTAGGGAATCTCCTTGTCGTACATTTTGAGAATCTTCTCACGGATAATCTCCGAGGCAAAGAAACGCAACGTCTTGTCCGTCAGCGTATCTTTGGGGTAGTAGGCGGGGCCTTCGGGCAGCAACGAGAGAATGGTCTGAAACAGCGGCTCGATGTTGAACTGCTCCTTGGCCGACACGGGAACGATGCGTGCCTCGGGCAGCTCCGAGTGCCACTTCTCGACCAACGCTTCGAGGGCCTCGGGGTTCGACAAATCGACCTTGTTGATGACCACAATCACCGGAATCGAGGTCTGCTTCAAGCGGTCGAGAATCTCGGCAGCACGGTCACTCTCCTCGACCGTGTCTGTCACGAAGAGGATGACATCGGCATCGGTTAGGGCGCCGGTAACGAACTTCATCATCGACTCCTGCAACTTATACGAGGGCTTCAGAATACCCGGCGTATCGGAATAGACAATCTGAAAATCCTCGCCCGAGACGATACCCATAATGCGATGACGGGTCGTTTGGGCCTTGGAGGTGATGATCGAGAGCTTCTCGCCCACGAGTTGATTCATCAGCGTCGATTTGCCGACATTGGGATTTCCGATGATATTTACAAAACCGCTTTTATGCATATACCTATTTATATAATTTGGGAGCAAAGGTAGGAAATTATCGGAAATTATCCTATTTTTGCACTACCTATTCTATGTATTTCTAATAACCGATAGTGATGAAAAGACTGATGCTGATGTGGCTTTTGATGCTCTCTGTCTCTTTTGTGGCATGCAGTGAGGGGGGTCCGGAGGAGGAGCCGACACCGAAGCCCGAAATTGACTATACGGAGGATATTACAGCACACATTGATGCGAATTTTGCAAAGGAGCTTCAGCGCCACAAGCTGATTGCTAATGCTTTGCGGATTACTCGTGCCGATGTGCGCAAAATCGAAAAGATTGATTTCGTCTATGGCGATTTGCTGATTACCTACGATCCGATTACATCGTTGCGCGGTATCGAATATTTCGAGTCGTTGAAAAAGTTGCGTTGCGATTGCCACAAACTCACCTCGGTCGATTTAAGCCGTAATCCGTTGCTCGAAGAGGTGTCGTTGGAACAAAATCAACTCAGCTCGGTGCAGTTTGGCGCGAATGACTGCCTGAAGTGGGTCTATCTTACCAATAACAAACTTTCGTCCCTTGATTTTAGTCAGTGTCCGGAGCTCAGGTGGCTCTATTGCGGGCAGAACTCGTCGCTTGGTGCGTTGAATATATCCTCCTGCACGAAGCTCGAGCGCCTGGTCGCTCTACAAGGTAAGTTAAAGAGTTTGGCGGTTGATCATTGTCCCAATCTCGAGTGGTTGCATGTAGGTGTTAACGCTTTGACGAAATTGGATGTAAAGCAGAATCCGAAACTGCAATTGCTTCACTGCGAGGGGAATCCGATCAGCGAAATCGATATGGGTGGAAACGCGGAGTTGACCGAGTTCGATTGCTCGAGTTGCCAAATCAAAAAGCTGAATATCAGCAATAATCGAAAATTAAATATCTTCACGCCGCATTGGAATCCGGGCGAGGGTGGTCGATTGGTTGTAGAGGCGTGGTTTGACGATCAGACGAAGCCTGATTTTATCCGTCATTTATCGAGCACATACGAGTATAACGGTCAAACCGTTGTGATTGAGTACCGCAAAGTGGCCGATTGATTGTCGGTTTATAGATAAAAGTGTATCTTTGTGACCGATATTAGCACCACCCAAGGGAGCGAAGCGACCAAGCCCCTGCCTAAGGCGGGGGTTTGGGGGTGGGTAAAATCTGCAAACGACGCCAACGGCGGCGAGAACAGCGCGGCCAAGCGTGAATAGATAGAATAAACATAAAACGATTAATAGATGTCAGCAATTACGAATTTGGAGCCGAAGCTCATCTGGGAGCAGTTCGATGCCATTACCCGTGTGCCTCGCCCCTCGAAGAAAGAGGCGAAGATTATCGACTTTTTGGTCGATTTTGCCAAAGAGCATCAGATTGAGTATCAGAAAGATGAAATTGGTAATGTGGTGATGCGCAAGCCCGCTACGCCGGGTATGGAGGATCGCCCGATGGTCATCCTGCAAGCCCATATGGATATGGTCTGCGAGAAGAATTCGGACGTGGAGTTCGACTTCGAGAACGACCCCATCACGACCCGCATCGAGGATGGTTGGGTCAAGGCCGAGGGGACGACGCTGGGTGCCGACTGCGGCATCGGTATGGCAGCCGCTTTGGCGGTGCTGTTGGACCAGACGGTGGCTCACGGCCCCATCGAGTGCCTCTTCACGGTCGATGAGGAGACCGGTCTGACGGGTGCATTCGAGCTGGGCGAGGGGATGCTGAAGGGCAAGTATTTGATCAACCTCGACTCGGAGGACGAGGGCGAGATTTTCATCGGCTGCGCCGGTGGTATCGACACCATTGCCACCTTCCACGCAACGATGGAGCCTTCGCCGAAGAACTACGCCTTCTTCCGTGTCGATGTGTCGGACCTGCTGGGTGGCCACTCGGGTGACGATATTGATAAGGGGCGTGCCAACTCCAACAAGACCGTTGCCCGCCTGCTGTGGGACGGTATGCAGAGCTGCGACCTGCGCCTGAGTTACTTCTCGGGCGGAAATCTGCGCAATGCCATCCCTCGTGAGGCTTATGCCATCTTTGGTGTGCCGACCAAATTCAAGGAGGAGTTCCTGCGCCGCTACGAGCTCTTTGCTGCAGATATGGCTGCCGAGTTCCAGTTCCGTGAGCCGAACTTCAAAATCACGCTCAACGAGATGCCCGAGGTGGACCAGGTGCTCGATCAGAAGACGCAGTTTGGCCTGATTTATTCGATTGTCGGTGTGCCTAACGGGGTGATTTCGATGTCGTTTGCCGTCAATGGGTTGGTCGAGACCTCCACGAACCTCGCCTCGGTGAAGTTTGTCGATGAGCATACGATTGTTGTCACCTCGTCGCAGCGTTCGTCGTTGGAGAGCGCCAAGACCTATGTAATGCAGATGGTTGAGTCGGTCTTCGCCCTGGCCGGTGCCGATGTCGCCCATACGGACGGCTACCCGGGCTGGGCACCCAACCCGCAGTCGAAACTGCTGGAGGTGACCGTCGAGGCCTATCGCGACCTCTTTGCCGTCGAGCCGAAGGTGCGTGCCATCCACGCCGGTTTGGAGTGCGGCCTCTTCTTGGAGAAGTACCCCGAGCTGGAGATGGTTTCGTTCGGCCCCACGCTGCGTGGCGTTCACTCGCCCGACGAGCGTCTGGAGATTGCCACTGTTCCCAAGTTCTGGGAGCTGCTGTGCGAGGTGCTGAAGCGCATCTAAACCAATGAGTATGAGGGGGCTGCTGATAGCGATTTTGTCGCTTGTTGCATTGCGTGTTGCTGCCCAGGAGCCCCACGACGATTACTATTATCCCTATGCCGAGCCGGAGACGAGGAGCGAAGATCCTCGCTCCGACTCGTTGCTTTTCTACGAGGCCTCCTTTGCACTGGGCGATTTGTATGGTCGGCTGACCGACTTTCGTCTTCCCATCTCCTCGTACCGCCGAGGCGAACACTACGCTTCGGAGCTAACCACCCTCTACGGACTGCCTGTCAGCTACCGCCAGACGGCGCTGTTGCGGGGAATGGCTGCCGACGAGGAGTATGTGGCGGGTGTGTCGCCCTCCGCTGATGGTGTGGGTGGTGCGGGCGGACAACGCCACTTCCGCTTCTCGGATGCCGAGCCGATGCAGCCCTACACCATTTCGGCCCGCTATGCGATGCAAAACTACCGCTTCGGCCTGCGTGCTACGATGAATCGGCAGGTGGGCGGGTGGCACATAGGTGCTGTGGTCGAGGGGCGTACGGGACGTGATGCGCTGGTCGAGGGTCTGTTTGAAAACTCGCTGCGTGCAGGTGTGCGTATGAGCCGCAAATGGAAGAGTGATAGTGAGTTGCATTTGGCTTTTACGCTTCCATTTGCCGAACGGGGCGGACGGTCGGCTTCGACGCAGGAGGCCTTTACGCTGCTCGATAACCCCTACTACAACCCTTCGTGGGGCTACCAGGCGGGCAAGGTGCGCAACGCCCGTGTGCGAAACGATCTGTTGCCGATGGTGGCGGCCCATTTTGCCCTGCCGTTGTCGCCCTCCACACGCTTAAAGGCAACCCTTGGCGGCGAGGTAGGGCGGTTGGGCGTGAGTGCGCTGAATTGGTACGATGCACGCACTCCGTTGCCCGATAATTACCGCTACCTCCCTTCGGCAACCGCCGACCGTGCCACAATCGAGGCGTGGCAACAAAACGATACCCGCTACACGCAGTTGGCGTGGGATGAGATGATTGCCCAAAACCGCCTGGGTGATGGCCACGCCGTCTATGCTTTGGAGGAACGCATCGAACGGCTCGTGCGGCTCGGTGCAAGGGCCGAATTTACCTCCTCGGTTGAGCGTGCAACACTTCATTACGGACTTCGGATAAACTACGATAACAGCCGCAATTTCAAGCAGATGAAGGACCTGCTTGGTGCGACGCACATAATCGACATCGACCAATTCCTGTTGGACGACGATAGCTACCGCAACGACCTGGAAAACAACCTCCGTTCGCCCGCCCGACGCATTACCGAGGGCGACCGTTTCGGCTACGATTATGCCCTCACTCGCCTCGATAGTCGGGCTTGGTTGGGGGTGCGTTGGCAACACGACCGTTGGCGGCTGGGCCTCTGGGGTGAGGTGGGCGATGTGCGCATCAAACGTGAGGGTTTTTACGAGAAGGAGCTCTTCCCTGGTGCAGGGTCGTTTGGCCCCTCACGCACCCTCCATTTTACCCCTTACACCCTCAAAGGCGATGCCGCTTGGCTCTTCTCGCCTCGGCGCAGTCTGCACCTTGCGGTGGCTGTGGGAACGGTGACCCCCTCGGCTGCCGATCTGTTTATGCAGCCACTCTATAACAATCTGATTGTCAGCAACCCCGAGTTGAGTCACTATTACGGTATTCAGGTCGATTACCGACATCGGGGCGAGTATTTCGACCTGCTTGCTACGGCCTTCGCCACCCAACACACCCACGAAATGGAGCGTCGCAGCTACTTCGACGACCTGTCGGGACTTTATGCCGATATGAGTGTGCAGGGGCTTGCGTGGCGGGCTTTGGGGGTCGAGGTGGCTGTGGAGTGGCGTGTAGCCTCGCGATGGACCCTCTCGGCCGCCCTCTCGGCAGGCGATTATCGCTATACGGACGATGCCGTTGTGAATGTCGTGGCCGACAACGACAACAGCCCCATCGATGAGGATGCCACGGCCCATCTGGCCGAGTGCCGACCCGGTGGTGTGCCGCAAGTTGCGGCCTTTGCAGGGCTTCGTTACTACGGTCGAAAGGGGTGGGGTGTGCGCCTCTCGGCAGGCTTTGCCGG
>CALAQA010000009.1:0-6063 GCA_937889065.1 uncultured Alistipes sp. | reverse complement strand
AGAAAAACTCTTGAAATCCTCATTACCAACCACATAAACCACACGAAAAGATGTTAAAGAAAAACATATTGCACATCGACCGTTCGATTTTGCGCCCCTTGATTGCTCTGGTGGTGATGACGCTTGCCATGTCGTTCTTATCGGATAGTTTTGCCTCTTCCGACAACCTTTTCAACGTGATGCGCCAGGTCTCGGTCAATCTCTGCATCTCAGTCGGTATGACCCTTGTAATTCTGACGGGCGGCATCGACCTCTCGGTCGGCTCGATTTTGGCCCTGAGCGGTGCCGTGGCGGCAGGTCTGGTCAAGTCGGGTTGGGCCTGGGAGGGGGCCAACCTCCACCTCGGCTTCAGCTTCTTCGGCATTGTGATAGTGACACTGCTCGTAGGTGGCCTGTTGGGCGGCTTCAACGGCTGGATGGTGACCCGCTTTCGGGTGCCCCCCTTTATCGCCACGCTCGGTATGCTCACAATGGCACGCGGTATGACAATGCTCTACACCAACGGCCACCCCATCACGGGGCTGGGCGCACAGTTCGAGTTCCTCGGCACGGGGTGGTTCTGCGGCATTCCGATGCCCGTCATCGTGGCGGCTGTGGTGGTAGTTTTGTTTGCACTCTTTATGCGTAAAAGCCCCTGGGGACGCTACATCTACGCCATCGGCGGCAACGAACGAGCCACCCGCCTCTCGGGTATCAATGTCAAGCGCATCAAACTCTTCGTCTATACCGTGGCCGGTCTGCTCTCGGCCGTGGCTGCCCTGATTGTCACCGCCCGCCTCGACTCGGCCCAACCCAACGCAGGCACGGGCTACGAGTTGGACTCGATTGCGGCAGTGGTCATCGGCGGCACCTCGCTCAATGGCGGCAAGGGCTCGATTTGGGGCACGGTAATTGGTGCCCTGATCATAGGCGTGCTGAACAACGGACTGGTGTTGATGAACGTCTCGCCCTTCTGGCAGCAGGTCATCAAGGGTCTGGTGATTCTGTTGGCAGTCATTATGGACCGTATGAGCGCCAAAGAGCAGGAGTAAAGTCTGCCAAAATGTCAGTTTTAGCCGAAAAACAACCTGCAACCGTAGGTTGGCACACCTATTGTTATTATCTTTGCGTACCCGTTGGGGTGCAACAACCAAACGAACAAACAGAAAAATAAATAACTAAAACAACAAACACTATGCACGTAAAACCGTTATCGGATCGGGTGCTTATCCTCCCGAATCCCGCCGAAGAGAAGACCGCAGGTGGTCTGTTTATCCCCGACACGGCCAAGGAGAAGCCCCTGGCAGGTAAAGTGGTAGCCGTTGGCCCCGGCACCAAGGAGATTCAAATGGAGGTCAAGGAGGGCGACACGGTCCTCTATGGCAAGTACTCGGGTCAGGAGCTTGTCATCGATGGCGTAGAGTATCTGATTATGCGCCAGAGCGATATTTTGGCAATCATCTAAAAAAACGCAACACACTATGGCAAAGATTATTAAATATAACGTAGAGGCTCGTGAGCTTCTCAAGGAGGGTGTCGATGCCCTGTCGGATGCCGTGAAGGTAACCCTCGGCCCCAAGGGTCGCAACGTAATCATCGACAAGAAGTTTGGCGCACCCCAGGTCACCAAGGATGGTGTATCGGTCGCCAAGGAGGTCGAGCTGGAGGACCCGTTTGCCAATATGGGTGCCCAGATGGTCAAGGAGGTTGCCTCGAAGACCAACGACGATGCCGGTGACGGTACGACCACTGCAACCGTATTGGCCCAGGCCATCATCGGTGTAGGTCTGAAGAACGTGACGGCAGGCGCTAACCCGATGGACCTGAAGCGTGGTATCGACCGTGCCGTAGCCACCGTCGTAAAGTCGCTGCGTGAGCAGTCGCAGGAGGTAGGCTCGGACTACGCCAAGATCGAGCAGGTAGCCACCATCTCGGCCAACAACGACTCGAACATCGGTAAGCTCATCGCCGAGGCAATGGCCAAGGTAAACAAGGAGGGTGTCATCACCGTCGAGGAGGCCAAGGGCACCGAGACCCACGTCGAGGTGGTCGAGGGTATGCAGTTTGACCGTGGTTACATCTCGGCCTACTTCATCACCGACCCCGAGAAGATGGAGGCCCAGCTGGACAAGCCCTTCATCCTGATTACCGACAAGAAGATTTCGACGATGAAGGAGCTGATGAGCGTTCTGGAGCCGGTGGCTCAGAGCGGTCGTTCGCTTCTGATCATCGCCGAGGATGTCGATGGCGAGGCCCTCTCGGCACTCGTTGTCAATAAGTTGCGTGGCACGCTCAAGATTGCTGCCTGCAAGGCTCCGGGCTTCGGCGATCGCCGCAAGGAGATGTTGGAGGATATCGCTACGCTGACCGGTGCCACCGTCATTTCGGCCGACAAGGGTATGAAGTTGGAGGAGGCCACGATCCAGATGCTGGGTACGGCCGACAAGGTGACCCTGAACAAGGAGAACACCACCATCGTCGATGGTGCCGGCAACAAGGAGGCTATTGCCGCCCGTGTAGCCCAGATTCGCACCTCGATCGAGAAATCGACCTCGGACTACGACCGTGAGAAGTTGCAGGAGCGTCTGGCCAAGTTGGCCGGTGGTGTTGCTGTGCTCTACGTAGGTGCCGCCACGGAGGTGGAGATGAAGGAGAAGAAGGACCGTGTGGATGATGCACTGGCCGCTACCCGTGCCGCCGTCGAGGAGGGTATCGTTCCCGGTGGTGGTGTGGCCTACATCCGTGCCACGGCTGCCCTGGAGGGTATGAAGGGTGACAACGACGACCAGACGACCGGTATCCACATCATCAAGCGTGCCATCGAGGAGCCGCTGCGTCAGATTGTAGCCAACGCCGGTGGCGAGGGCTCGGTCGTAGTGAACAAGGTGCGTGAGGGCGAGGGTACGTTTGGTTACAACGCCCGTGACGACCGCTACGAGGATATGCTGGCCGCAGGTATCATCGACCCCACCAAGGTGTCGCGTGTAGCCCTGGAGAACGCCGCTTCGATTGCCTCGATGTTCCTCACCACGGAGTGTGTGCTGGCCGAGAAGAAGTCGGAGCAGCCCGCTATGCCACAGATGCCCGCAGGGGGTATGGGCGGTATGATGTAATCATCCGTTGCAAAGTTATTATTTCAGGGTCGTTCCTTCGGGGACGACCCTTTTTTGGTGCAGTTTTTGTCGTTTGATGCCCCTATAAAACTGTATCGCTATGAGAAATCTGATCTATGGGCTGCTGCTGGCCCTCTTGCTCGGTGCCTCGGCCATTGCCGAAAGCCGCCCCACCACCCTCAACGATCTGCCGAAGGCGGCTCGTGAAACCATCGCCCGCCACTACCCCGAGGCCACCATCAGCCACATCGAGGTCGAACGCTCGATGGTCGGCCGTGAGTGGACCATCTACTTCTCGGACGGGGGCTACATCGAATTTGACCGCAACGGCATGTGGAGCGAAGCCGAATCTCGACGAGGCGTGCCCGCCACGCTCCTACCGAAGCCGATTCGCCACACCATCGACGAACGTTTCGAGGGGGTTGCCGTACGCCAAATCGAGCGCAACCGCCGAGGCTACGAGGTGGAGCTGCGCAACGGCTTGGAGCTGAAATTCAGCCACTCGGGAAAGCTGCTCGAAGTGGAGGACTAACCCACCGAAAGGGGGTATAAAAAGGGCTTATAGCGGCATAAAATAAGATGATTGGAAAAATGTTTGTTTTTCGAAAATCTGTTGTATCTTTGTGTATGGAAAGGAAGAAAACGGTTCCCGACCCGTAAACTAAAAAAAGTAAAACACACTAAAAACAATACAACTATGTTAAGCCAGAAATTACACGATGCGATTAACGCACAGATCAATGCCGAGTTGTGGTCGGCCTACCTCTACCTCTCGATGTCGATGGACGCAGAGGCCAAGGGTTATAAGGGTGTTGCCAATTGGTTCTTCGTGCAGTGGCAGGAGGAGCAGGACCACGCCCGCATCCTGATGAATTACCTCAACTCGCGTGACTGCAAGGTGGAGCTCAAGCCCATCGACGAGGTGCAGACCGAGTGGAGTTCGGTGCTGGAGATGTTCCAGGAGACGCTCAAGCACGAGAAGGTCGTAACGAGCCTGATCAACAACCTGGCTGCCATTGCCGCCGAGGATCGTGACTTTGCTTCGTCGAATATGCTTGTATGGTTCATCGACGAGCAGATCGAGGAGGAGGAGTCGGCTCGCGATATGATCTTCGCCGCCGAGGCCGTTGAGGGTGACAAGTATGGTATGTATCAGCTCGACAAGGAGTTGGCTGCCCGCACCTACACGCAGGCTTCGCCCCTGGCAACGTCGGCCGAGTAAGGCCCCCGATGCCGACATACCACAAAAAAAGAGGACTCCCGTCGTGGGGTCCTCTCTTTTTTTGGCTATCGCTGGCAGGTCTGCTCGAAATACTTTTCCAACACCAACAGCGAGATGAGTTTCTCACGCCGCTTGTCGAAGAACTGCTCCTGCCACTCGTGGGCGTGGCGGATGATAGCCTCGGCCTCGTCGGGGTGGTCGATGTAGTACTGCAACCGCTCCTCCAAATCCGAGTAGTCGGGCTTGATGGCCACATAGTGGTAGTTGGGAATGAGCCGTCCCTCCATATACCAGGTCTCATAGACCGGAGGGGGCATCACGGCCAACGAATTGGAGGACATCACCCACTTCAGGTTGGTCGCTACGTCGTTGCCCTCCAGACACATAATGAACTTATAGTCCAGGTGGTCGTACTCCGAAATGTGGCCCTTGATCCACTCCTCCTTCACGACCGGAGCGTGGTTGCTCACGCCGATGTCGCACAACGGATGGCCGAAGTAACGCTCCACAAAGCGCAGGCGCACGACGTGGTTCTTGTGTGGGTAGTTGATGTTGGCTCGGAAGATGGCCCGATTCTGCTTCTCACGAAACGGAATCTCGTCCCTTAAGAACATAAAGTGGCGATGCTTGTCCATATTGAGCACTACGGCACGGCCTCGCTCGCCGGTGGCAGGGCGGCTCTTGAGAATAGACGGCAGGTCAGGCACCTCGGTCACGTCACCCGGCTCGATGTTCCACCGCAGCGAATCGTCGAAGAAGCGGGTAAACTCGTAAGAGTCAAAGAAGTAGGCCGACTGAATCGTCCCCACCCGATGCGCTCCGAGCGGCTTCAACTCGGCAGGGGTCGAGGGGAGTTTCTCGAGTTGGCAATAGTAATCGACACGGTCGCGGATATACTCCCAATCGGGGCGTTGGCGAGCCTCACGCAGCAGCCCTTCGAGGCGGCGTTGGGTCACCCACTTGGGGGTAAAATAACGCCAAAAACCCCGCACAAAGTAGAACGGTTTGGGGGCTTTGTGGTGAAATATACGGTTCCAAAAGTTCGGTTTCATACCACTAAGATACAATTTTTTTGGCGATGCGCCATACCGGGCCACAAAAAAACCGAGAATCTTTCGATTATCGGTTTTTAACTCACATGGCAGTCGGGCAGGTTACTCCTCCTTCGTGGCGGCCAGAGCGGCACGCAGCTTGGCGGGGAAGTCACCCTTGATGTTCTGCTCCATCGTGCAGATCATACTGCAGATGGCACGGGCCGACGACGAGCCGTGACCAATCATCACCGGAGCATTGATGCCGATGACGGGGGTACCGCCCACCGACTCGTAGTTCATCTGCTCCCAGAAATCCTGCTGGTAGTAGAGCTTCGGGATGATGCGACCCAAGACGGGGCGCAGGAAGTTCATCAGACGGGGCTTGCCGCCACCCAACTTGAAGTTGATGCGGTACAACGCCTCGGCCATCTTCAGCACCGTGTTACCCACAAAACCATCGGCCACCACCACATCGGGGTCGGGACCGCCATAGGTACCCGTGAAGATGTACGACGACTCGACATTGCCCACAAAGTTGATGCGCTTATCGGCCTTCAGCAAATCGTAGGTGGCCTTTGCCTGGGCGTTGCCCTTGCCCTCCTCCTCGCCGATGTTGAGCAGTGCCACTCGGGGGTTCTCGATCCCCATCACCGACTGGGCGTAGATCGAGCCGAGCAGACCATACTGTGCCAGCACCTCGGGCTTGGCATCCACG
>CALAQA010000008.1:0-3228 GCA_937889065.1 uncultured Alistipes sp. | reverse complement strand
GTTCTGACGCAGCGACAGCACGGCACGACGACCAAAGGCCGAGAACTGCACCTGGTCGGCATACTCGTCGCCTACCTCGTAGGTGGGGTCGATGAGCTTCACCTCCGACACGGCAATCTCGGTGTTGGGGTTCTCTACGGCATCGTCCTCAACGACGGTACGGTTGCGCCAAATCTCCAGGTCGCCCTTCTCGGGGTTGATGATCACGTCGAAGTTCTCGTCCGTCTCGAACTGCTTCTGCAAGGCGTGACGGAAGACATCCTCCAACACGCCAATCATCGTCGATTTGTCAATGTTTTTCAGCTCTTTGAACTCGGCAAAGGTGCTGATCAAATTCAGATTGTCCATCTCTTTTCTCTCTTTTTTTATATTGTTTTCTTGTCTTTCGCTATTTGAAGTCGAGGTATTCGACCGTCTGCTTGATCTCCTCGAAGGGGTAGCTGCGGGTCACCGTCACAAGCTGCTTGCGCTTCTTGCCCTCGACGAGTTGCTTCTCCTCGTAGGAGAGGGTCAGTGCCTCGTCGGTCACCTCGTCCAACTTGGCCAACACCTTCACGCCGTTTTTGAGGATGACCTCGACCGAGCGACCAATCAGCTTGCGGTATTGACGCATATCGACCAGCGGCTCACCGATACCTGCCGACATCACGGTCAGCTCGAAATCCTCGGCGTCACGATCCAACTCGGCCTCGATGGCACGCGAGAGGGTGATACATTGGTCGATATCGACCTTCGAGTCGGCGTCGATGCGCAGTTCAATCTCGTTGGCGGGCGAGATTTTGCACCCGACAATGAAGAGGTCCGAGCCTTCGATATGACGCTCGGCAATGGTTATAATTTGCTCTTTATCAATCATTTGTCTAATGTTAGGCGGGCTATATCTACAACAAAAGGCCGCTTTAGGGCGGCCTCCTGTCGGTTTTCTACGGTGCAAATATAGCGCAAAGTGGCGAAAAATCCAAGAAAAATCCACCCAATTTTCGTGATTTTCAAATTATTATTGATTTCGAGTCGCAAGAGGTCACTCCGTGACACGACAGGTCGCTATGGGACCTATGAGACCTATGGGAATTAGGTCCGCTTCGTATAGCGACTTATAATGACCTATAGCGACTTATAGCGACCTTATCAAACCAAAAAAAAGGGGGTCGTGGCAAACCACAACCCCCAATTTTGAGCCATTACCCTCTTTAGAATCCGATGACACGATGTGCCGTTTCGATGTCCATATCGTCAAATTGGCAGAGGAGTTTCATCAGCAAGAAGGCACCGGCCTCCTTATCCGAGAGGTCACCATCACCAATGACGGTCAGAATAATGAGGGCTTGTGCCTCACGACGGGTTGCAGTGTCTGCACCACGGATGATTTTGACGGCATCAAGTACATCCATCTCCTTAAACATCTTCGTAACTCGATCGACCTGCTCATCCGTCATATTGAAGCTCTTCATCTCCTTTATCATTACGGCCCATTCCGAGTCTTCCATTCCGTCGCGCGAAGCAACCGCCCAAGCCAGGTTGAGCGCCGCAGCCAATGTCTGTGTGTTCATAATTAAAAGTTTTAAGGTGTTAGAATAAATGTTTTCGGGGAAACGTCGAACCCCAAATTTTGAATTTCACTATCTGCCATGGAAGGGTTTTACCACGCCACGTTTCGACGAGCGGATGAAGTCGATCAACATATCACGCTCCTTGCTCTGGGGAATGGTGCGCTCCACCTCATCGCAGGCGTTCATATAGTTCAAATCGCTCTGGAAGAGGATGCGGCACGAGTCGGATATGGCCTTGATCTGCTCCTCCGTGAAGCCACGGCGCGACAGACCCACCTTGTTCAGACCTGCATAGCGTGCGGGGTCGGCATTGCGCACAATGATGAAGGGGGGCACATCCTGCGACAGGCCCGTCATACCCTGAATCATGGCGTGGTCGCCAATGGTGCACCACTGGTGGATAGCCACGTGTCCACCAATCACTACCCAGTCACCCACGGTCACCTCACCGGCCAGCGAGACACGGTTGGCGATGACACAGTGGCTGCCCACCACGTCGTCGTGTGCCACGTGCACATAGGCCATCAACAGGTTGTGGTCACCCACCACCGTCTTACCCTTCGAGGCCGTACCACGGCTGATGGTCACATACTCACGAATGTCGTTGTAGTCGCCAATCTCGGCGGTCGTCTGCTCGCCTGCGAACTTGAGGTCCTGAGGCAGACATGAAATCGAGGCTGCGGTGTGAATCTTGCAGCACTTACCGATGCGGGCACCGTCGTGAATGACAGCACCGGGGCCAATCCAACAACCATCGCCAATGACCACGTCGCCGGCAATGTAGGCGAAAGGCTCAACAACCACATCTTTGCCCAACTTTGCGTCGGGATGCACAAATGCCAAATTGCTAATCATATCTCGTTGAATTTTTAATTGTTATTCTTTGTTCTTAACCACCTGGGCCATCAGCACCGCCTCGCAGGCCAGCTGCTCACCCACGAAGGCCTTACCCTCGGCACGCACCACGCCACGACGAATGGGCTCCAAGAGGCGCACCTCGAATTGGAGTTGGTCGCCGGGGACCACCTTGCGCTTGAACTTCACCTCCTCCAACTTCAGGAAGTAGGTCGAGTAGTGCTCGGGATCGGGCACGCTTTGCAGAATCATCACACCGGCACACTGGGCCATTGCCTCGACAATCAGCACACCCGGCATCACCGGCTCCTCGGGGAAGTGACCCGTAAAGAAGGGCTCGTTCATCGTCACATTCTTGATGCCGCCGATCGTCGTCTCGTCGCAGTGGAAGATACGATCAATCAACAGGAAGGGAGGACGATGGGGCAAGATGCGGCGAATGGCGTTGATGTCGAACACCACGGGCTTCTTGGGGCTGTATTTCAGGCGGGGCTTCTCGCCGCTGCGGCGGATGCTCAGCTTGAGTTGCTTCATAAACTCGGTGTTGGCATAGTGGCCCGGACGCGAAGCCCATACACGGCCCTTGATGCGCATACCCAAGAGTGCGAAATCGCCCAGCAGGTCGAGCAACTTGTGGCGAGCCAACTCGTTGCTTGCGCGCAGCTGGAGGTTGTTCAGATAGCCGCCCGTAACACGAATGTCCTCCTTGCCGAAGATCTTCTTCAGGTGATCCAACTGCTCGTCCGAAACGGGATTCTCGACAACGACGATCGCGTTGTCCAGATCGCCGCCCTTGATCAGATTCATCTTGAGCAGCGGCTCC
>CALAQA010000007.1:0-8148 GCA_937889065.1 uncultured Alistipes sp. | reverse complement strand
CGACCAATCAACTGTTCGGCGCCCGGGCGGTCCAAAATGGTGCGGGAGTCGATCATCTGAATCACACGGAAGGCGATGCGGGCAGGGAAGTTGGCCTTGATACCACCCGTAATGACCTTCACATCGGGACGCTGCGTGGCGACAATCAGGTGAATACCCACCGCACGGGCCTTCTGGGCCAGACGCATCACGGGGCGCTCAACCTCCTTGGCCATCATAATCAGGTCGGCAAACTCATCAATCACCACCACAATGTAGGGCAGGAAACGGTGTCCCTTCTCGGGATTGAGGCGACGCGCAGTAAATTTGGCGTTGTACTGCACGATGTTGCGGGTGTCGGCCTTACTCAACAGCTCCAAGCGGTTCTCCATCTCTACGCACAACGACTGGAGGGTATAGACTGCCTTCATCGGGTCGGTGATAATCACCTTATCTTCGGACTCCATCTTGGCCAGGAAGTGGCGTTCCAAGCGACCATAGAGCGAGAACTCGACCATCTTGGGGTCAATCATCACGAGCTTGAGTTCCGAGGGGTGCTTGCGATACAACAGCGAGGTGATGATGGCATTCAGACCCACCGACTTACCCGTACCCGTCGAACCTGCCACCAAGAGGTGAGGCAGCTTGGCCAGGTCGAAGACATAGTTCTCGTTCTGAATCGTGCGGCCAATCACCACGGGCAGCTCGGCCTTCGTTTCGTGGAAACGCTTCGAGCGGATGGCCGAGTACATCGAGACGATGCGTTTGTGGCGATTCGGCACCTCGATACCAATCGTACCCTTGCCCGGAATGGGGGCGATGATACGGATACCCGAGGCCTTCAAGCTCTGGGCAATATCCTGCTCCAAACCCTGAATCTTCGAGATCTTGACACCCTGCGCCTGAACAATCTCGTAGAGCGTCACGGTGGGGCCGACGGTGGCCTTGATGCGCTGAATGGGGATGCCGAAGGTCTTGAGGGTCTCTTCGATTTTGCTCTTATTCTCAAATATCTCATCCTCCGAGACCTCCGAGTCGGACTGATAATCCTCCAACAAGGTGAAGGGGGGCTTCTTGTAGATCAGAAGGTCCTTCGTGGGGTCGTACAACTCGGTCGTCTTCTTAACCTGCTCCTCCTCCTTGCCCTCCTCGACAATCACCACAATGCCCTCTTGCTCCTCGACGGGAGCGGGAGTCGGTTGGGGAGCGGGTTGCGGTTGGGGCTGCGGCTCGGGCTGGGGCTGGGGGCGATCCTTCTTGAGGTCGATCACGGTGAAGGGATCGTCGGGGTCGTGCTCCTCCACGGGGGCAGGCTCGGGCTCGACAGGCTCGGTAATCTGCTCCTCTTCGTTCTTGTGGGGCAGGTCAATCACCGTGAAGGGGTCCTCTTCCTCCTCGACCACAGGGGCAGGTTGCGGCTCCGGCTCAACGGGCTGCGGTTGTGGTTGCGGCTCGATAGGCTCGATGGGGGCGGGAATCTCCTCTTCGTCGTCGATGGTCGGCACCTCGACATCGGTCGGCGTTTCGTGATGGCGCAGACGCTCGACCACCTGACCCGCCTAAATTATGTTGTTGGTAATGCCGGAAAAGTAGCTATTGATCGTATCGATGAAGTTGCGATTGATGAAGACACCGGTCAAAATCCAACCACCCAGAAGCAGAATGGCAAGACCCATCGGGCCGATGTGGGTATCGAGCAGTTCGGCCACCGCCACACCATAGGCACCACCCCACCCCGTCGAGGAGCAAAGGCTCCACTTCTCGCCCAGCAGGGCACCAAGGGTCAGCGAGCCGAGCAGCATCACCAACACTAGCGACAACGAGAGGTGGTTGAACAGCAGGGGGCGTTTGCGAATGATGCGCACACCCAACAGCAGCACGATGATGGGTAGCAACAGACCAAACACACCGAACATCTTATCTACCAGCAACATACCCACACGTGCACCCGTCCAACCGCACAGGTTTTCGGGGGTCAGGTCACGCAGCACACGCTCCTCGGTCGTAAAGCACAGGCCACTCTGGTCCGCCTCCCACGAAAAGAAGGAGAAGAGGACCGAAGCGGCTGCAAACAGACCGATGAAAATCAGCAGCAGACCGCCAATCCAGCGCAGGCTGTCGGAGGTGGTACGTTCGTTCTTTTTCACTTTCTGGCGACCATTCGAGGCCGATTTATGGGTTGTTGCCATAGTTATTGTCGTTAATAAAACGTTTCGCAAAGGTTATTTATTACCAAGGGCCTTGCGGCGCAGTCGCTCGGCATAAGCCGCATCGGCAAAGGTTATAAAGTCGTAACAAGGTTGGTGGGTCGGCTCGGCGTGGAGCTCATTTTCATCCAAGAGTTGCACCACCCTTCGGGCCACGGCAGGCGAGGGATCGACAAACTCCACCTCGTAGCCCGCAGCGGCCCGGCGCAGTGTATCGATCAGGAAAGGATAGTGCGTGCAGCCTAGCACAATGCGGTCGGCCCCCCGCTCCAACATCGGTTGCAGCAGGGTGCGGCACACCGTCAAGGCCTCGTCGCTCTGCTCCTTATCCGCCTCGACCAACTCCACAAGGCCTCGCCCGGGGGTGGTCAGCACCTCGATATCGGCCCCATAGCGGGCAGCCGTGCGGCGAAACAGATCGCCCTCGAGGCTCCTTTCCGTAGCCAGCACCCCCACCACCCGACTGCGGGTCGCAAGGCAGGCAGGTTTGATGGCCGGCTCCATTCCCACAAAGGGAATCGGATAGGTAGCACGCAGGTGGTCGATGGCGGCAGCCGTAGCGGTATTGCAGGCCACGACAATGAGTTTGCAGTCGGACAGCCGCTCAACAGCCTCCTCCGAGAAGCGGCAAATCTCGGCCGCAGGGCGGGAGCCGTAGGGGCAGCGGGCCCCATCACCCAGATAGACAATCGACTCGCCGGGAAGCGCACGCCGCACCTCCCGCCAGACGGTCAGACCGCCCATCCCCGAGTCAAAAATACCTATCGGACGATGATCCATTTCTCTCTATTTTTCAAAGGCGATGATGGCGTCGATAATCTCCTCGTCGCTCATCCCCTCGCACGGTAAAATCTGTTGTGCCTTGCCGTAGTAAGGCTCGCGCAGGGCCATATCCTGCTCCATAAAGGCGACCAACTCTTCGTCGTTCAGGCCACGCAGGCGGGGTCGTTTCTGACGCCCGTAGGGGCTTAAGCGGGAGGCGATGTTGGCTGCCGAGCGACGCAGATAAATCGTGCGCCCCAGCCCGTTCATTCGCTCCATATTATCGCTCCAGGCGGGCAGACCGCCACCCGTCGAGATGACCGCCAGCCCCTCTTGGGCGGCCGACTCCATCACCTCACGCTCCACCCGACGAAAGTAGTTCTCGCCCTCGTAGTGGAAGATGTCGAAGACGGTTGCCCCCTCACGCTCCTCGACACGGCTGTCCGTATCGATGAACGGCACACCGAGGCGACGGGCCAACTTGCGACCGATGGTGCTCTTGCCGCACCCCATATAGCCAACCAGGAAGAGTGGTTTTGCTGCCATAGCGTTGCTTAAAAGAGGTTCAGTTGCTCGGGGTCGATCACATCCTCCTCGTCGCCCACGGCACGTTCAATCTCGATGGGCACACCCGAGGGGGCAATCGGCTCGACGGGGGTCAAATCGACCTCCACATCCTCCAACTCCATCACATCGATTTCACGCTCCTCCGTCGGCTCCTCCTCCATCGGCTCGGTGGCAGGCTCCTCGGGCTCGGGCAACTCCGGCTCGATGAAACGCACCGTAGCCACATCGAAGGTCGAGAGGCGCTTACCCTTGGCCTGGGCACTCTTCACGCCGATAAAGCTATCGACATCCAACAAATCGGCAGGACGGTGTTCGTGAGCCCCCTTGTAGGTCAGCTCGACCTGAGCACCGGCCACCTCCGTCAGGCAGACAAAGCGGCCCTCCTCGAGGAAGGTTTGCAGCTTGTCCGTGAGTTTGATGGGGAAGCGCTTAAGGTAGTAGTACTGCTGCTCGGTATCGTAGTAGCAGAGGGCATAGATCGCCTCGGGGCGGAAGCGTGAAACGTGAATCGTGTCGTCGGGGAAGTGCTGTCCCAAATCGAAACCCGTCACGTAGCACTGGTTCTTGGCCGTCCAGACAATCAGTTTATCCTCGCCCTTGAACTCGCCCAGCAGGCGGCCTCGGCCATCGGCATTGAGGCGGCGGATATCCTCGTCGAACCAGATGTTCTGACCCGCCAGGGTCGAGGTACCTCGCTCCTTGAGCACGATTTTGCTGATGCCGTAGCGAGAGAACAGGTTACCCTGACTTTGGCGACCCTTGATGGCCAGCGTCGAAAAGTCCAAATCGACAATCACACGCTTCAGACGGGGACGGGGGCGGAAATAGACCTTCAGCACCTCGGCCTCGCCGTTGGGATTGACCGTCATATAGAGGATTTCGCTCTTGGGCGTACCCTTGGTCATATCGTAGCACTTATCGCGCGTAACGGACTTGATGGCGCAACGTTTCATCATAATCGGGCCGTTCTTGCCGTCACGATACAGTACGTTGTAAATCGTGCGTTCGTCGCCACGCTTGAAGACGCCGATGTAGTAGATATTCTTCTCGAAATAGGCCTTCTCCGAGACCTTCGTAATCACATAGCGACCATCTTTGGTGAAGACAATCACATCGTCGATGTCCGAGCAGTCGCAGACAAACTCGGCATCCTTCATCGACTTACCGATGCCGAAGAAGCCCTCGGCACGATCGACATAGAGTTTGGCATTCGTCACGGCCACCTTCGTAGCCTCAATCTGGTCGAAGGTGCGCAGCTCGGTCTTGCGCTCACGCCCCTTGCCGTACTTCTCGCGGATACGCTCGTAGTAGGCTACGGCATATTCGGTCAGGTGGGCCAGGTGGTGCTTGGTCTCCTTGATATCCTTCTCGATCTGCTTAATCTCGTTGTCGGCCTTGTCCGAATCGTAACGCGAGATACGGATAAACTTCAGCTCCGTGAGGCGCTGCACGTCCTCCAACGTCACCTCACGGCGCAACAGCTTCTTGAAGGGCTCCAACCCCTTATCCACGGCGGCATAGGCAGCCTCACGGGTCTTGCAACCCTCGATGAGCTGATAGAGTTTGTTTTCGATGAAGATGCGCTCCAACGAGGCGGCGTGCCAAGCGGCATTCAGCTCCTCGAGACGAATCTCCAACTCACGACCCAGCAGCTGCTTGGTGCGGTCGGCCGAGCGGCGCAGAATCTCGCTTACGCCCATAAAGCAGGGTTTGTCGTCGCAGATGACGCACGAGTTGGGCGAAATCGAGACCTCGCAGTCGGTGAAGGCGTAGAGGGCGTCGATGGTCTTGTCCGACGACTCGTCGGGGGCCACCTGGATGACAATCTCGACCTTGTCGGCCGTCAGGTCATCGACCTTGCGAATCTTGATTTTACCGCGTTTGTTGGCCTTGATGATCGACTCCTTAATCGATTCGGAGGTGGTGGTAAAGGGAATCTCGGTGATGGCCAGCGTACGCTTGTCGATCTTCGAGATTTTGGCACGCACACGCACCGCACCGCCACGCAGACCATCGTTGTAGCGGCTCACGTCGGCCATACCACCCGTCGGGAAGTCGGGATAGAGTTGGAAATCGCGCCCCTCAAGGTGGGCAATCGAGGCGTTAATCAGCTCCACAAAGTTGTGGGGCAGCACCTTCGAGGCCAAACCTACGGCAATACCCTCCGTACCCTGTGCCAACAGCAACGGGAACTTCACCGGAAGGGTCACCGGCTCCTCCTGACGACCATCGTAGGAGAGCATCCATTCGGTCGTCTTCTTATTGAAGACCACATCGAGGGCAAATTTCGACAATCGGGCCTCGATGTAACGGGCGGCAGCCGCACCGTCACCCGTGAGGATGTTACCCCACGATCCCTGGCAGTCGATCAACAAATCCTTCTGTCCGAGGGTCACCAGCGCCGACTCGATCGAGGCGTCACCGTGGGGGTGGAAGGCCATCGTGCGGCCCACAATGTTGGCCACCTTGTTGTAGCGACCATCCTCGACCTGACGCATCGTATGCAGAATACGACGCTGCACGGGTTTCAGACCATCCTCGATGTGGGGCACGGCACGCTCCAGGATGACGTACGAGGCGTAGTCCAAAAACCAATTCTTATACATTCCCGTCAGACGACGCACACCGCTCTGGTCCTGCATCAGTCGATCGAACTTGGCATTGCGGCGGGTAGGGGTTGCCTCCAACTCATCCTCCACGTCGCTTGCTGCCAACTCTTCCGATGCCGACTCCTCCATCTCCTGAGCCTCTTCGGCCTCGGGAACCAGACGATCGTCCAACTCTTCGTTCTCTTTTTTAGCCATATTTCGGTTCTGTTTCTTCGTTTCGGGTTAGCTCATTTACAGGTCTGACTCGACCAAATCCTCCTCGATGCGCAGGTTCTCGACGATGAAGTTCTGGCGATCAAAGGTGTTCTTGCCCATATAGAACTCCAGCAGGTCGTGAATCGGGTCATCCTTCGTAATGCGGACACGATCCAGACGCATCGTCTCGCCGATGAAGTGTTTGAACTCCGAATCGGAAATCTCACCCAGACCTTTGAATCGGGTAATCTCGGCCTGGGCACCACACTTCGCCACGGCAGCCACACGCTCCTCCTCGGAGTAGCAGTAGTGGGTCTCCTTCTTGTTGCGCACACGGAACAAGGGGGTCTGCAGGATGTAGAGGTGACCCCGACGAATCACCTCGGGGAAGAACTGCAAAAAGAAGGAGGTAATCAACAAGCGGATGTGCATACCATCGACATCGGCATCGGTGGCCACAATCACCTTCTCGTAGCGCAGGTTATCCACATCCTCCTCGATATTGAGGGCCGCCTGCAAGAGGTTGAACTCCTCGTTCATATAGACCACCTTCTTCGTCAGACCGTAGCAGTTGAGTGGCTTACCACGCAACGAGAAGACGGCCTGCGTACGGGCATCACGGCACTTCGTGACGGACGACGATGCCGAAAGACCCTCGGTGATGAAGATCATCGTCTGATCGGCCAGCTCACTCTTATCGCCACGGTGAATTTTGCAGTCACGCAGCTTCTTGTTGTTGAGCGAGACCTCACGAGCCGTCTCACGGGCCTTCTTCTGCACGCCCGAGATGGCCTTGCGCTCCTTCTCGTTCTCGACAATCTTCTTCTGGATGGCCTGAGCCGTCTCGGGATTCTTATGCAGGTAGTCGTCGAGGTGCTTGGCCAGGAAGTCCATCACAAACTGGCGCACCGTGGGGCCCGCCTTCGACATATCGCGCGAGCCGAGCTTGGTCTTGGTCTGCGACTCGAAAATCGGGGCCGAGACCTTCAGCGAGATGGCCGCCACAATCGAGGTGCGGACATCCGAGGGGTCGTAATCCTTGTGGAAAAAATCCTTCAGCGTCTTGGCAATCGCCTCACGGAAGGCCGCCTGGTGCGTACCGCCCTGCGAGGTGTATTGGCCATTGACAAACGAGTAGTAGCTCTCGCCATAGCCCGAACCGTGGGTGATGGCCACCTCGATATCCTCGCCCGAAAGGTGGATGGGGGGATAGGCGGCCGACTCGGTCATATTCTCGTTCAAGAGGTCCAACAGACCATTCTTCGAGGTGTAGCTCTGGCCGTTGAGTTTGACCGTGAGGCCCTTGTTCAGGTAGGTGTAGTTGCGCACCAACTGCTCGACATACTCCAACTGATAGGCATAGGGGCCGAAGACCTCCTCATCGACACGGAAGCGAATCATCGTACCGTTCTTCTCCTCCACGCCGCTCTCCCATCGGTCGCTCGTCTCAATACCCTTCTCGAACCAAACCGTGTGGGCCTCGCCATCGCGCACCGAGCGGGCCATAAACTCGCTCGAAAGGTAGTTCACAGCCTTCACACCGACACCATTCAGACCCACCGTCTTCTTGAAGGCGGCATTCTCCTCGTCGTCGTTGTACTTACCGCCCGTGTTCATCACACTCACGGCTGCCGACAAAGCACCGAGCGGAATACCGCGGCCGTAGTCACGCACCGTCACGGTCTTATCCTCGATCGTGATCTCGATCTGGCGACCAAAGCCGTTCATGTACTCGTCGATCGAGTTGTCCGTCACCTCCTTGATCAGGACATAGATACCGTCATCGGACTGGGTACCGTCGCCCAACTTGCCGATATACATACCGGGGC
>CALAQA010000006.1:0-13319 GCA_937889065.1 uncultured Alistipes sp. | reverse complement strand
CATCGTGGCGGTGAACAAGGTGGACAAGCCTGAGGCCAACCCCGACCGGGTGAAGACCCAGCTTTCCGACCTGGGGCTGGTGCCGGAGGATTGGGGTGGAGACACCCAGTTTGTCCACATCAGTGCCTTGAAGAAGGAGGGCTTCCGCATCGAAAATGACGGCAAAACGATTACCGTGACGGGTCACGATGGTGGTGGCCTGTTGTATGGTTGCCGCGAACTGATCGACCGCATGGAGATGACGGGTGAGCTCGATGCTCCTGCCCACTTTGAGGATGCGCCCGAGATGGTGCTGCGCGGTACCTGCATCGGTGTACAGAAGACCTACTACCTGCCCGGCCGCACGGTCTATGAGTATCCCTACACCCCCGAGAGCTTCCCTTGGTTCTACGACAAGGCGCTGTGGATCAAGTACCTCGATATGCTGGTCGAGAACCGTATGAACTCGGTTTATCTGTGGAACGGACACCCCTTTGCTTCGCTCGTGAAGTTGGAGGATTACCCCTTCGCCGTCGAGGTCGATGACGAGACCTTCCGCCTGAACGAGGAGATGTTCTCGTTCATCACGACCGAGGCTTCGAAGCGTGGCATCTTCGTCATCCAGATGTTCTACAACATCCTCCTCTCGAAACCCTTTGCCGAGCACTACGGGATGAAGACGCAGGATCGAAACCGCCCCATCACGCCGCTCGTGGCCGACTACACCCGTAAGAGCATTGCCGCCTTCGTGGAGAAGTATCCCAACGTGGGTCTGTTGTGCTGCCTGGGCGAGGCGATGGCTACCTACGAGGATGATGTGGAGTGGTTTACGAAGGTGGTGCTGCCCGGTGTGAAGGATGGCCTTTCGGCCCTCGGTCGCACGGACGAGCCCCCCGTACTGCTGCGTGCCCACGACACGAATTGCCAGATGGTGATGGATGCCGCGCTGCCGATCTATAAGAACCTCTACACGATGCACAAGTACAACGGCGAGTCGCTGACGACCTACACCCCGGGTGGCCCGTGGGGTCAGATTCACAAGGATCTTTCGTCGCTCGGTTCGACCCATATCTCGAACGTACACATTCTGGCCAACCTGGAGCCCTTCCGTTGGTCGTCGCCCGACTTTACGCAGAAGACCGTGCAGGCGATGCACGACGTACACGGTGCCAATGCCCTGCACCTCTATCCGCAGGCCTCGTATTGGGATTGGCCCTACACGGCCGATAAGTTGGCCGATGGCAGCCGTCTCGAGCAGCTCGACCGTGACTGGGCGTGGTATCGTGCCTGGGGTCGTTATGCCTGGAACTGCCGCCGTGACCGCACCGAGGAGATTGCCTACTGGAACCATTCGTATGGCGAGTTCTTCGGGATGAGCGACGAGGCGGGTGCTTCGGTGCGTGAGGCCTACGAGGAGGCCGGTGAGATTGCCCCCAAACTGCTGCGTCGCTTCGGCATCACGGAGGGTAACCGTCAGACCCTCTTGTTGGGTATGTTTATGAGCCAGCTTGTGAATCCCTACAAATATACCATCTACCCGGGCTTCTACGAGAGCTGCGGCCCCGAGGGCGAGAAGCTCATCGAGTATATCGAGAAGGAGCAGAAGGGTATCGACCACATCCCCGGCGGCGAGTTCCCGTTGGATATTGTCGAGCAGTGCATCGCCCACGGCGATAAGGCCGTAGCGGCCATCGAGCGTGTCGAGGCCAAGAGTAATAAGGCCGAGTTTGAGCGTGTGGCCAACGATATGCGTTGCTACCGAGCCTTCGCCTACGCCTTCTATTGGAAGGTGAAATCGGCTGCCGAGGTGCTGCGCTACCAGTGGACCAAGGATGTAGCCTACCTGGATGCCGCCGTGCCTCTGTTGGAGAAGAGCCTGGAGTATTACCGTGAGCTGGTATCGCTCACCGAAGATACCTACCTCTATGCCAACAGTATGCAGACCGCTCAGCGTCGTATTCCGATTAGCGGCGAGGGGGGTAAACACAAGACCTGGATCGAGATGTTGCCCCACTACGAGAAGGAGTTGGAGGCACTGAAGGCCAACATCGAACTGCTGAAGAGCGATGGCGGCGTAGAGACGGCCGTTGTGGAGCCTGCCACGAATGCCGAGGTGCAGTTGGAGGGGCTGTGGCGCCGTGTCGAGATGCGTGAGGGGGTATCGCCCTTCTCGAATCGTCCCGAACTGACGATCGAGGCCATCGCCCCCGAGTTGGTGGGGCTGAAGGGCTTCGTCTTTGATGGTGAGGCCAAGCGTACGGAGGCTACGACCTTCAAATTTAGCTGCAACGAGCCTGTAAAACTGCTCGTGGGCTACTTCAAGGGCGACAACAAGCGTTTTGCCCAGGCCCCCAAGCTCGAGATTGATGCGACGGCCAACGACTACAAGCAGGCCGAGCCGCTGCTGACCAATGCCGTGAACGTGAAGGGTTGGGCCGTGACGAATGTCCACCCCTACCACTTCGAGGCGGGTACGCACGAGGTGACGCTGCCCCGAGGCTACCTGTTGGTGCTGGGCTTCACCTCAAGCGATGTGAAGGCCCGCAACGTGGGTCTGGCCGGCTCGGATGAGACCCCCGATTGGCTCTTCTATTAATGCAACCTAAACCACTCCACCGTACACAACCTGTGCGGTGGAGTCTTAAAACCACCACCCCGATGAAACGACTTCTATTTACCCTTTTTGGCGTGGCCTTCACGTTGTGTGCCGTGGCGCAGCGTCACGTCTCGCAGGAGCGAATGGCCGAGGTCTATGACGAGGCCCGTACCCCATATAAATATGGTATGGTCATCGCCCCCGAGGACAACCACCACAAAATCGACTGCCCGACCGTTTTTCGTGAGAACGACCGTTGGTATATGACCTATGTGGTCTATGACGGCAAGGGTGCCAAGGATGGCCGAGGCTACGAGACGTGGCTGGCCGAGAGCGACAATCTCTTGGAGTGGCGTACACTGGGACGCATCCTCCCGTTCCGCGATGGCACGTGGGACGAAAATCAGCGTGGCGGCTTCCTCTCGCTCATCGATATGGAGTGGGGTGGCTCGTATGCGCTGCAAAGCTACAAGAACCGCCGTTGGATGACCTACATCGGTGGTGCAGGTCGTGGCTACGAGGCGGTCAGCGCACCGCTCAACATCGGCCAGGCCTGGACCAAGAAGGACCCCACCGAGGCCCACCCGTGGCAGGCACCGCTGAAACCCTTGCTCTCGATCGAGGACAAGGATGTGCAGTGGTGGGAGCAGTTGGTGCAGTACAAGAGTATGGTCTATTGGGACCGTGACGAGACGCTTGGTGCGCCGTTTGTGATGTTCTACAACGCCGGCGGCAAGAATCCCGAGACGGGCTACAAGGGCGAGAGAATCGGTATCGCCTTGTCGAAGAATATGAAGAAGTGGAGCCGTTACGAGGGCAACCCCGTCTTCTCGCACGAGTCGCAGGGTACCATCACGGGCGATGCGCAGATTGTCAAGATGGGCGATGTGTATGTGATGTTCTACTTCTCGGCCTTCAACCCCTCACGCCCCTACAAGGCCTACAACACCTTTGCTTGCAGCTACGACCTGGTGACGTGGGACGATTGGCAGGGCGACGATCTGATCTACCCGACCAAACCCTACGACGAGATGTTTGCCCACAAGAGTTTCGTGGTGAAGCACGACGGGGTGGTCTATCACTTCTACTGCGCCGTGAATAACGACGATCAGCGTGGTATCGCCGTAGCCACCTCCCGCCCGATGGGCCGCTCAAAGGTAAAGTTCCCCGCCCCCGATAAGAAGGGGCGCCGCACCATCGTAGAGTTGGAGCACGGCTGGAAGAGCTGGCTGGAGGGCAAAGAGTCGGAGCATAAAACGGTCTCGGTGCCCCACAATTGGGACGATTACTATGGCTACCGAATGTTGGTTCACGGCAACCTGCACGGCACGGCCTACTACGAAAAAACCTTTGAGGTTGAGTCTGTTACCGATAAGCAGGCCTACCTCCACTTCGAGGGTGTGGGCACCTACGCCACCATCACGCTCAACGGCAAGAACCTGGGTCGCCATCCGGTGGGTCGCACGGTCTTCTCGTTGGATGTGACCGATGTGCTGCGTGCGGGCCGAAACCATCTGGTTGTCAAGGCCGAGCACCCCGAAATGATTGCAGATATGCCCTGGATTTGCGGTGGCTGTTCGTCGGAGGTGGGCTTCAGCGAAGGCTCGCAGCCGCTCGGCATCTTCCGCCCCGTGAAGCTCGAACTGACGGACCAAATCCGCATCGAGCCGTTTGGCGTTCACATCTGGAACGAGGGCGATAACAAGACGGTGCATATCCGTACCGAGGTGAAGAACTATACGGACCGAGCGGAGACGATTCAGGTCGTCAATAAGTTCTCGAATGCCAACGGCGGGCAGGTCTTCCGCCTGGTCGAGGAGGTGAGCCTGGCTGCGGGCGAAACCAAAATCGTCGAGCAGACCGCTACGGTCGAGAATGCCGAGCTGTGGTCGCCCGAGCGTCCCTACCTCTACTCGCTGGCCTCGATGATCAAGCGTGACGGAGGCAAGCGCACGGCCGACGAGGTGACAACCCCCTACGGTATCCGCACCTTCTCGTGGCCCGTCTTCCGCAAGGATGGCGATAACCGTTTCTATGTCAATGGTGTGCCGACCTTCATCAACGGCACCTGCGAATACGAGCACCAGTTTGGCCAGAGCCACGCCTTCTCGCACGAGCAGGTGGCTGCCCGCGTGAAGCAGATGTTGGCGGCGGGCTTCAACGCCTTCCGTGATGCTCACCAGCCCCACCACCTCGACTACCAGACCTATTGGGACAAGCACGGTATTCTGTGGTGGACGCAGCTCTCGGCCCACGTGTGGTACGATACGCCCGAGTTCCGCCAGAACTTCAAGACGATGTTGCGTCGTTGGGTCAAGGAGCGTCGCAACAGCCCCTCGGTGATGCTGTGGGGTCTGCAAAACGAGAGTGTGCTGCCTCGCGACTTTGCCGAGGAGTGTGTGGCCATCATCCGTGAAATGGACCCCACGAGTGCCACGATGCGTCCCGTAACCACCTGCAACGGCGGTGTGGGTACGGATTGGAATGTGGTGCAGAATTGGAGCGGCACGTATGGCGGCGACCTCTTCAACTACGGTGAGGAGCTTTCGGCCGAGGATCAGCTGCTCAACGGCGAGTATGGCGCTTGGCGTACGACGGGCCTGCACGAGGAGCCGTCGCCCTTCGACCCTCAGGGTGCTTGGAGCGAGAGCCGTATGACCCAACTTATGGAGACCAAGGTGCGCTTGGCCGAGGAGAATCGTCACCGCTTGTGTGGTCAGTATCAGTGGATCTACTCGAGCCACGACAATCCGGGTCGTCGTCAGCCCGAGGAGGCACTGCGCCGTATCGACAAGGTGGGTCCCTTCAACAACAAGGGTCTGGTGACCCCCTGGGAGGAGCCGAACGATGTCTATTATATGTATCGTGCCAACTACATTTCGCCCGAGAAGGATCCGATGGTCTATCTGGTGTCGCACACCTGGCCCGACCGCTTCGAGGGGATGTGCCGTGCCACGATTGAGGCCTACAGCAACTGCGACTCGGTGCTGCTCTACAACGATGCCGCACCTCACCGCCGTGCCTTCCTGGGGCGCAAGTTGCGTGGCAAGGTGGGTCACCACCTGATTTGGCCGCTGCGTGAGATTCGCTACAATGTGCTGCGTGCCGTGGGCTACTACAAGGGCAAGGCTGTGGCCGAGGATGTGTTGGTGCTCAATAATTTGGAAGAGGCCCCCAACTTCGATGCCCTGTACCGTGACGTGCAGCCCATCTTGAAGGGCGAGGCGGGGATGAACTACCTCTATCGTGTGAATTGCGGTGGCGACAGCTATACCGACGAGTTTGGGCAGGTGTGGGACACCGACGATGTGCGCTACTCGCACTCGTGGGGCTCGGATTTGAATGCCCTGACCCCGCACCAGGCAAGCCAGCGGATGATCTACGACCCGATTGGCGGCACCCGTGATTGGAAGCTCTTCCAGTCGTTCCGTTGGGGTCGTCATCGTCTGAACTACCGCTTTGCCGTGCCCGATGGCAAGTATCGTGTCGAGCTCTACTTCATCGAGCCGTGGCACGGAACGGGTGGCGGCTACGGTACCGATTGCGAGGGGTTACGCATCTTCGATGTGGCCGTGAATGGTCGTACGGTGGTCGATGACCTCGACATTTGGGCCGAGAAGGGTCACGACAACGCCTTGAAGGTGGCCGTTGAGGCCGAGGTGAAGGGGGGCGAACTGAAGATCGACTTCCCCGAGGTCAAGGCGGGTCAGGCCGTAATTTCGGCCATCGCCATCGCTACGGCCGATGCGTCGGTGCGTGTGGCTCCGCTGCCGCCTACCACCTGGAGCTGGGCCGATGCCGAGCGGGATACCTTTGCCAAGACGCCGAAGGAGTTGCTCCCCGAGGAGCCTGTAACCCGACCCACGACCACCTACGAGGCCGAGACGGCCACCGTCGAGGGCAAGCACCACAAGGAGCTGCTGCGCAAGAAGGAGGGTGTCTTCTTCGAGGGTGGCAAGGGCCGTATCGAGTGGACCGTACAGACGGGTTTGGCACAGGTCTATGCCTTCCGCTTCAAGTACATCAACCTCACGGGCAAGCAGGTGCCGCTGCGTTTGCAGTTGATCGACCCCGCAGGTGCCGTGTTGCGTGATCAGGAGGTGATGTTGCCCGATTTGGGCGAGAAGTGGCGTGTGCTGAGTACCACGTCGGGCGGCTATATCAATGCCGGCAAATACCGTGTAATTATCTCGGGCGAGGAGATGCAGGGCTTGGGCTTTGAGTCGCTCGATGTGCAATAAAGCGTTATGAAGAGAATTTTATCGTTGCTGGGCCTTACGGCCCTGACCCTCACGGCCGTGGCCGAGACGCCCGATTGGGAGAATCACCACGTGCTGCAAATCAACCGTGAGCCGGCTCGTGCCTCGTTCATCGGCTACGGCCAAACGAAGGGCGACCGCACCATTTCACTCAACGGCGAGTGGAAATTCCGCTGGACGGCCCGCCCCGAAGAGCGTGTCAAGGAGTTCTACCGCACCGACTTCGACGACCGCAAGTGGGATAACTTCCAAGTGCCGGCCAACTGGGAGGTGAATGGCTACGGAACCCCCATCTACGCCTCGGCCGGCTACGTCTTCAAGATCGATCCCCCGCGTGTGATGGGTACGCCGAAGGAGAAATACACGACCTACACCGAGCGCAACCCGGTGGGGCAATACCGCCGTAGCTTCAAGCTGCCCGCCCAATGGGGCGTGGGGCAGACGTTCCTTCGCTTCGAGGGTGTGATGAGTGCCTTCTATGTCTGGGTCAATGGCCAGATGGTGGGCTACTCGCAGGGCAGTATGGAGCCTTCGGAGTTCAACATTTCGAAGTATGTGCGTGGCGGCGAGAATCAGATTGCCATCGAGGTCTATCGCTACAGCGACGGCTCGTATCTCGAAGATCAGGACTTCTGGCGTTTTGGCGGCATCCATCGCGATGTCGTGGTCTATCATACCGAGGATGTGCGACTTACGGACTATACGGTGCGCACCGTTCCCGATGCCGATTACCGCAATTTCCGCCTCGAAATCGACCCCGAATTTTCGGTCTATCGCAATAAGCGTGGCGAGGGCTACACCTTCGAGGCGCTGTTGGAGGATGCCGAGGGACGTGAGGTGGCCCGTATGGAGATTCCCATCGAGCCGGTCTTGGATCTAAACCACAAGGCGGCCCTGATGAACGAGTGGTTTCCGCAGCGAGGCCCCCGCAAGTTGGGTCGTATGAAGTGTGAGGTGGAGGCCCCGAAGCGTTGGACGGCCGAGACCCCCTACCTCTACCGCCTGCGTCTGGCGCTGAAGAACGAGACGGGCAAGGTCATCGAGCGTGCCGAGCAGCGCTTGGGCTTCCGCTCGGTCGAGGTGAAGGGTGGGCAGGTGCTCATCAACGGTGCCCCGATTCGTTTTAGAGGGGTCAATCGCCACGAACACGACCCGCTGACGGCCCGTGTGATGAGTGAAAAGCGGATGTTGGAGGATGTGCTGCTGATGAAGCGTGCCAACATCAATGCCGTGCGTACGGCCCACTATCCGAACCACCCCCGTTGGTACGAACTCTGCGATTCGCTGGGTCTGTATGTGATGGACGAGGCCGATATCGAGGAGCACGGTCTGCGTGGTACGCTGGCCAGTACCCCCGATTGGCACGCCGCCTTTATGGATCGTGCCGTGCGTATGGCCGAGCGAGATAAGAACTGCACGTCGGTTGTCTTTTGGTCGATGGGTAACGAGAGCGGCTATGGTCCCAACTTTGCCGCCATCTCGGCCTGGTTGCACGACTTCGACCCCACCCGCCCCGTTCACTACGAAGGGGCACAGGGGGTGGATGGGGCACCTGACCCCAAGACGGTCGATGTCATCAGTCGCTTCTATCCCCGTGTGCAGGAGGAGTATCTGAACCCGGGTATCGAGGAGGGAGCCGATGCCGAGCGTGCCGAGAATGCCCGCTGGGAGCGTCTGCTGTCGATTGCCCGCCGCACGAACGACGACCGTCCCGTCTTGACGAGCGAGTATGCCCACTCGATGGGCAACGCCTTGGGCAACTTCCAGGAGTATTGGGACGAGATTTACAGCCATCCCCGTATGTTGGGCGGCTTTATTTGGGATTGGTGCGATCAAGGCATTGCCCGCCTCAAGAATGGCCGTCTGCAGATGGCTTATGGTGGCGACTTTGGCGATCAACCCAACCTCAAAGCCTTCTGTATGAACGGTATCGTCTTTGCCGACCGCAGCTACGGCCCGAAATACGACGAGGTGAAGCGGGTCTATCAGCCTGTTTATATGTCGCTCGACGGCTTGAATGACAATCAGGTGTCGGTGGAGGTGAAGTCGCACCACCACCACATCGGCTTGGAGGGTTATACGGCCCTCTGGCAGTTGCGTGTCGATGGCGATGTGACGGCTGTTGGTGCGTGGGAATTGCCCGATTTGATGCCCTCGGAGGAGGGTCTTTCGACCATCAATCTGGAGCGTGCGATGAAGAGTGTCGATCTTCAAAAGCAGGATGTGCGTCTCGATTTGACGGTGCGCCTTACCGAGGATTGCGCTTGGGCCGAGGCGGGTCACGAGGTGGCACATCAGCAGTTGATTCTTTCGGACAACCAGCTGGCTGTTTCGCAGCGTGAGGTGGCCCGTTCGGGTCGTGTGACGGCGGCGGATGGTGAGCTGCTGACGTTGAAGGCCGCCTCGACGACGGCCGTATGGGACCGTGTGACGGGTCGTCTGACGACGCTCCATTACGGCACGCAACCCATCTTTGCCCCCTGTGATACGTTGCCCGCCTCGCGTTTCAGTGCCTTCCGTGCCCCGACCGACAACGACCGTTCGTTCGGCAATTGGTTGGCCAAGGATTGGAGCCGTGCAGGAATGGATACGCCGACCATCGAGTTGCTCTCGTTTGATTGGGAGCAGGTCAATGCCCAACGGGTGGAGGTGCGCTCCGAGGTGCGTTACCGCTATGCCGAGGGGGCGATTGTGGTCTCGGAAAACTATACGCTCTATGGCGATGGTACGCTCGATTTGAAGCAGCAGTACCGCTTGGAGGGGACACTGCCCGAGTTGGCAGTCTTGGGAAATACCTTTGCGGCACACCCCTCGCTGCAGGGCCTTTCGTGGTATGGCTACGGCCCGATGGAGAGCTATCCCGACCGTTACCGTGCCGCCCGCATCGGCCGTTGGGCTTCGCTCGTAGAGCGTCAGTACACCCACTATCCCCGCCCGCAGGATGCAGGCAACAAGGAGCAGGTGAGCGAGCTGATACTGAAGAACAGCCGAGGCGCAGGTATCGTCATCACGGCTCTTGACGAGTGTTTCTCGGCCAAGGTGCTGCCCTATACGGCCGAGGATTTGGCCCGCACGACCCACGATTGTGACCTGCGTGAGCGCAAAGCCGTATTCGTGACACTCGATGCAGCGGTGCTGGGTCTGGGCAATAGCAGTTGCGGCCCGGGCGTGCTGAAGCGTTATGCCATCGATAAGAAAGAAACCCATACGCTCCACGTGCGTATGCAACCGCTCAAATAAAACCCCGAAGGGGCAATCAAAAAGAGAGGCTCGACCCACAGCGGTCGAGCCTCTCTTTTGTTGTGTCGGAAGTGGTCGGGATTACTCCTTGCTCTCCACCTCGGCAGCGGCAAGCGTCATCACTACGTTGTCGTAGTTGATCTCGTCGCACAGACCCGAAATCGACTCCTCCTTCTCTACGTTCTCGAACTTGCAGTCCTTGAGGTAGATGTTGTGGATGTTCGACAGATTCTCGAGGGCCGTTACGCAGACACCGTAGCGGCTCTTCTGGCTCGTTACGTTCTCCATATAAACGTCCTGAACAACGGGGTAGAAGGCGGCCTCACCCACGCTCTTCTGGTCGTAAATCAGGTTGATCTTCAGCACCGACTCCTTGCACTGACCTACCGTTACGTTGCGTACGTAGATGTGCTCAATCACACCACCGCGACGGGCGTTGGTCTTGATGCGGATGGCACGATCCAACTCGGGCGAATCCATCACGCAGTTCTCTACGAAGAGGTACTTGTAGCCGCTGGCAATCTCGCTACCAACCACCACGCCACCGTGACCGTTCTTCATCTCGCAGTTGCGCACGATCATATTCTGGCTCGGTACGTCGATGGCACGGGCGTCGCCGTCGCGACCCGACTTGATGGCGATGCAGTCGTCACCGGTGTTGAAGTAGCAATCCTCGATCAGCACGTAGTTGCACGACTCGGGGTCGCAACCGTCACCGTTGGGACCGTCGTTGTTGAACTTCACGCCACGCACGGTGATGTTCTCCGAGAAGACGGGGTGCAGGTTCCAGAAGGGCGAGCGAATCATCGTCACACCCTCGATCAGGATGTTCTTGCACTCGAAGGGGCTTACCAGCTGGGGACGCATACCATAGCCGTGACCCATTACACGCTCCTCGATGGGCTTCTCGGCATCCATCCACTCCTGCAGCAGGGGACGGCCGTAGCGCTGCGTATTGCGACGCTCCTTCTCCCAGTCGGTCTCCACGTTCCATACCATCGACCACCAGTTCTTGAGCGAAGCACCGCCATCCAACGTGCCGAGGCCCGTTACGGCGATGTTCTCCTGCTGGTAGGCATAGATCATCGGCGAGTAGTTGTAGCAGTCCATACCCTCCCAGCGGGTGCGTACGATGGGGTAGTGGTCCAGGTTGTCCGAGAAGAGGAGCGTTGCCCCCTCCTCGAGGTGCAGATCGACATTCGAAAGCAGGGTGATGGCACCCGTGAGCCACGTGCCGGCGGGAACAATTACGTGACCACCGCCCTCGGCGTTACACTTGGCGATGGCGGCATTGATGGCATCGTGCGAAGCTACGCCCTCTTTGGCGCCAAAGTCACGGATGTCGAAAGTGGCCTCGGGAAAGGTTGGAGCGACGATTTTAGCCTCGATGGCGGGGTAGATCTCCTCCCAAGCCTTTTGGCTCGGCGATTGGGGGGCGCAGGCTACTACGGCTGCGGCCACCAGGGGTAAAAGCAGTTTGAAAAATTTCATAGAATTGGGTTTTAAGTTTAGATTTCAGTTCAAAGATACAAAAAAAGGAATACATCATCCAAAAAAAACGAAAAACGAGTGATTTTTCCGCAAAAATTTATAACTTTGTTTGGGCTATTTTGAAAAATAAAGCGAACTAATTACATCAATTATACGACAATGAAAAAGTTACGTGGTATTATTCCGCCGATGATTACCCCGCTGAAGGGGAACGATGAGTTGGACCGTGAGGGCACGGTGCGTCTTGTGGAGCATATGTTGAAGGGTGGCGTGCACGCCCTCTTTATCCTGGGTACGACGGGTGAGGCGCAGAGCCTTACCTACAAATTGCGCTACGAGTTTGTCGAGTTGGTGCTTCGGCAGGTGGCCGGTCGAGTGCCCGTGCTGGTGGGTGTGACCGATACGTCGCTCGATGAGAGTGTCCGCCTGGCCGACCACGCCAAGCAGTGTGGTGCCGTAGGTGTGGTGGCTGCCGCTCCCTACTACTTTGCCGCCTCGCAGCAGGAGCTGATCGAGTACTACACGGCTCTGGCCGATGCCCTACCCCTGCCGCTCTACCTCTACAATATGCCTTCGCACGTCAAGGTTTTCTTGGAGGCCAAGACCGTTGCTGTGCTGGCCGACCACCCCAACATTGTCGGTCTGAAGGATTCGTCGGCCAATATGAACTACTTTGAGACGCTCATCTACCTTCTGGGCGCCCGTGAGGATTTCTCGCTCTACGTGGGTCCCGAGGAGCTGACCGGCGAGTGTGTGCTGATGGGTGCCGACGGTGGTGTGAATGGCGGTGCCAACATCTTCCCCGAGCTCTATGTCGAGATGTTCAACGCCTCGGAGGCGGGTGATTTGAAGCGTGTGCGTGAGTTGCAGCGTCGCATTATGCAGATTTCGGGCACGATTTATACGGTCGGTAAGTATGGTTCGAGCTACCTGAAGGGTGTGAAGTGTGCCCTGTCGTTGCTGGGTATCTGCGATGACTACCTCTCGTGGCCCTACCGCAAGTTCCGCACCGAGGAGCGTGAGAAGATTCGCAAGGCCCTGGTTGATTTGGGAGCCCTATAATCAACGTCGCAACCCGAAAACCTCAACCTGAAAACTACTAAACTCGAAAACCAATGGGTATTACCTGGTTAGATTATACCATTTTCTTCCTCTTTGTGTTGGGTGTAGTGGGCTTTGGTTGCTCGTTCTATTTCCGCAACAACAAGAGTGCCGACTCGTTTACCAAGGCCGAGGGTAAGCTCCCCTCGTGGGTCGTGGGTATGTCGATTTTCGCCACCTTCGTCTCCTCGATTTCGTTCCTGGGTCTGCCCGGACAAGCCTTTGCCGGCAACTGGAATCCCTTCGTCTTTTCGCTTTCGATTCCGCTGGCTACCTGGCTCGCCGCCAAGATCTTTATCCCGCTTTACCGCAGCGTGAACAGCGTCTCGGCCTACCACTATCTGGAGCTTAAATTCGGCTATTGGGCGCGCTGCTATGTGGCTGTCTGCTACCTCTTGACGCAGTTGGCCCGCACGGGCTCGATCCTGCTGCTGCTGGCACTGCCGCTCAACACGATGTTTGGCTGGGATGTCGAGACAATCATCATCTGGACGGGTGTGCTGACGCTGCTCTACTCGCTCATGGGCGGTATCGCGGCGGTGATGTGGACCGATGCGATTCAGGGCATCATCCTGATCCTGGGTGCGGTTGCGTGTGCCCTGCTTTTGACCTTCACGATGCCCGAGGGACCTTCGCAGCTCTTTGAGATTGCT
>CALAQA010000005.1:0-3620 GCA_937889065.1 uncultured Alistipes sp. | reverse complement strand
AGGGTGCAGACCTCGGCGTTGTGGTCGATCCCGATGTCGATCGTCTGGCCTTCGTGATGGAGAATGGCGAGATGTTTGGCGAGGAGTACACGTTGGTGGCTGTTGCCTACTACATCCTCTCGCAGGTGAAGCGCGGCAACACCGTATCGAACCTTTCGTCGTCGCGTGCACTGCGTGATGTGACGCTGCACTGCGGTGGCAACTACGAAGCGGCTGCTGTGGGCGAAGTGAATGTGGTGGCCAAGATGAAGGAGACGGGTGCCGTGATTGGCGGCGAGGGCAACGGCGGAGTGATCTACCCCGAGCTGCACTACGGTCGTGACGCGTTGGTGGGCGTGGCCCTCTTCCTCACGCTCCTGACCCGCTACGGACAACCGACGCTCACGCAGCTCCGTGCGACGCTTCCCGCCTACTTTGCATCGAAGAACAAAATTCAGCTCACGCCCGCCATTGACGTAGATAAAGTATTGCGTGAGATAAAGGTGCGTTACTTCAATGAAAATGTGAACGATATAGATGGCGTAAAAATCGACTTTGCCGACTGCTGGGTACACTTGCGCAAGTCGAACACCGAGCCCATTATCCGCATCTATACCGAGGCGCAATCGCAAGACGAGGCCGACCGTTTGGCCGAGCGTTTCATTGCCGAGATCAAAGCCATTTGCAACCTGTAAAACCTATATAATATGGACAAAGTTCAAGCCTATATCGAAGCAAATAAGGAGCGTTTCCTCGACGAGTTGTTCGAGCTGTTGCGCATCCCCTCCATCAGCGCCATCGCCTCGCACAAACCCGATATGCAGCGTTGCGCCGAGTGGCTGGCTGCTGCGCTGGTCAAGGCGGGTGCCGACCGTGCCGATGTGATGCCCACGGAGGGCAACCCCGTAGTCTATGCCGAGAAGATCATCGATCCCAACGCCAAGACCGTGCTGGTCTATGGCCACTACGACGTGATGCCCGTCGATCCGAAGGAGGAGTGGAAGACCGAGCCCTTCGAGCCGGTGGTAAAGGAGGGTCGCATTTGGGGCCGAGGTGCCGACGACGACAAGGGTCAGCTCTTTATGCACGCCAAGGCCTTCGAGGCATTGGTAGCCACCGATTCGCTCCCCTGCAACGTGAAATTTATGTTGGAGGGCGAGGAGGAGATCGGCTCGCCGAGCCTCTATGGGTTCTGCCGTGAGAACAAGGAGCTTTTGAAGGCCGACATTATCCTGGTGTCGGATACCTCGATGATCTCGATGGAACAGCCTTCGATTACCTGCGGTCTGCGTGGTTTGGCCTATATGGAGGTCGAGGTTACGGGTCCGAACAAGGATCTGCACTCGGGTCTGTTTGGTGGTGCTGTTGCCAACCCTGCCAACGTGTTGGCTCGCCTGATCAACCAACTTGTAGATGAGCAGGGCCGCATTACCATCCCCGGATTCTACGACAAGGTGCGTGAATTGACTCCCGAGGAGCGCACCGCCTTCAACAAGGCCCCCTTCAATCTCGACAGCTACAAAGAGGCATTGGCCATCGGCGATGTCGAGGGTGAGGCCGGTTATACGACCATCGAGCGCACGGGCGTTCGTCCTTCGCTCGACGTAAACGGCATTTGGGGCGGCTACATTGGCGAGGGTACCAAGACGGTCATCCCGTCGAAGGCCTCGGCCAAAATCTCGATGCGTCTGGTGCCCGATCAGGACCACGAGGAGATTGCCGAGCTCTTTACCAAACACTTCGAGGCCATCGCCCCGAAGAGCGTAACGGTTCAGGTGAAGTCGCTGCACGGCGGTCAGCCCTATGTGGCTCCGACCGATATGCCCGCCTACAAGGCTGCCCACAAGGCCATTACGACCACCTTCGGCGTGGAGCCGCTGCCCTTCTATTCGGGCGGCTCGATTCCCATCATCAGCGGCTTCGAGGCCATTCTGGGCATCAAGTCGCTCTTGATTGGTTTCGGCCTATCGGAGGATGCCATCCACTCGCCCAACGAGAGCTACGGACTCAACCAGTTCTACAAGGGCATTGAGACCATCCCCTACTTCTATAAGTACTTTGCCGAGTAATACTCGACCAAGATACCAACCCACAAGAGGAAAGCAAGCCCCAAGCGACTACTTTCCTCTTGTTTTATAACCGACCCAATGAAACACTTACAACACCTTTGTATTGCAGTGCTTCTGTGCCTGCAATCGGCCGTAGCCCAAACGCCCGCTTCGGAGATCTACCACGACGGCTGGATCGACTTTAACAAGAACGGCCGTAAGGATCGCTACGAAGACCCCGCCGAGCCTATCGAACGACGCATCGACAACCTGCTGAAACAGATGACCCTGGAGGAGAAGACCGCCCAGATGGCCACCCTCTACGGCAGTGGCCGTGTCTTGAAAGAGGCCCTGCCAACCCCCGAATGGCACAACGAGGTCTGGAAGGATGGCATCGGCAACATCGACGAGCAACACAACGGACTGGGGCGTTATCGTTCTGCCTACTCCTATCCCTACACCACGTCGGTCGAGGCACGCCATGCCGTTCAACGGTGGTTTGTCGAGCAGACACGACTCGGCATTCCGGTCGATTTCACCAACGAGGGCATTCGTGGCCTTTGCCACGATCGTGCCACCTCATTTCCGGCCCAATGCGGTCAGGGAGCCACGTGGAATCGGGCATTGATTGCCGAGATTGCCCGCATCGAGGCCGTTGAAGCTCGTGCGTTGGGCTACACGAACATCTACTCCCCCATCCTCGATTTGGCCCAAGACCCTCGTTGGGGACGTGTCGTGGAGTGCTATGGCGAAGAGCCCTATTTGGTCTCTGAGTTGGGCCGACAGATGATTACGGGGTTGCAACAAGGAGGCGTAGTCTCCACGCCCAAACATTTCGGTGTGTACAGCATCCCGGTGGGTGGTCGTGACGGCAATACTCGCACCGATCCCAAAGTGGCACCCCGTGAGATGATGACCCTCTACCTGGAGCCATTCCGAGTCGCCTTTGAGGAGGCGGGCGCATTGGGCGTAATGAGCTCCTACAACGACTACGACGGCATCCCCGTCACGGGAAGCCCCTATTTTCTGACGGAATTACTGCGCAATCGGTGGGGATTTCAGGGTTATGTCGTCTCGGATAGCGAAGCGGTCGAATACATCAAGACCAAACACCGCATCGTGCAGCGAGACGAAGAGATGGTGGCCGAGGCGGTCAATGCCGGTTTGAACATCCGCACCAATTTTACTCCGCCTGCCGATTTTATCCTTCCACTGCGCCGAGCCGTAGCCGAGGGGCTTGTTTCCGAACGCACGATTGACGACCGTGTGCGGGACATCCTGCGGGTGAAATTTTGGCTGGGGCTCTTCGACAACCCCTATGTAGGCAACGGCGAGGTGGCCGAACGGGTGGTCCATAGCGAGGAGCATCAAGCCGTCGCTTTGGAGGCGGCACGCCAATCGCTCGTATTGCTGAAAAACGAAAACAATCTGTTACCTCTGTCCAAGGAGCTGAAATCGTTGGCCGTCATTGGCCCGAATGCCGACGAGGTGAAGGAGGAGCAGAATATCCGACTTCCCGCGGTCAAGGAGGGCGACTGGGCAGACCATCTGCGCGGGGCCACCATTGCCCTGCACAAGCGTTACCCCCTGCGC
>CALAQA010000004.1:0-8112 GCA_937889065.1 uncultured Alistipes sp. | reverse complement strand
TACGTCGGGTGCGTGAGCATACTCAACGACCTGCTTCGTGAGGGCGATGTTCTCCTCGTAGGGGAGGTGTGAACCGTCGATCATCACCGACGAGAAGCCCATATCGATGCAGCTCTTGCACAGCTCGAACGAGTTGCCGTGGTCGAGGTGCAGTACGATGGGAATGTTCTTACCCAGCTCCTTGGCGTACTCTACAGCGCCCTGAGCCATATAGCGCAGCAGCGTCTGGTTGGCATATTTACGAGCACCCGACGACACCTGCAGAATCACAGGCGACGAGCACTCAACGCAAGCCGAAATGATGGCCTGCATCTGCTCCATGTTGTTGAAATTGAATGCGGGGATGGCGTAGCCGCCCTCGATGGCCTTGGCGAACATCTCGCGGGTGTTTACCAGACCCAACTCCTTGTAAGATACCATAATTGTTTGAATTTATGTGATTTAATTGTAGTCGGCTTTTTGTGTCGGCTTGCGTATAAAATTTACGCGTCGCAAAGATAGTGAAAAAAGTTGAAAAACACACCCATCAAAGCCGAAAATTACGCGCAATACGACGTTTCGTTTCAGCCTCGGCCGAGGCGAGGTTTTTCGCCCTTATTCTTTAGAATAATTTTTGCGCTTTGCCCTTTTTTCATTATCTTTGCCAGATAATAGCGCAAACAACAAACAAAAAATAGAATTATGGCAGATTTCATCTATCAGGAGCCTTATCCCATCCAGGAGGATAAGACCGAGTATCGTCTTTTGACGAAGGAGTATGTGAAGGTCGTGGAGTGCGACGGTCGTCAGATTTTGAAGGTGGACCCCAAGGGCTTGGAGCTCTTGTCGAAGGCCGCCTACGAGGATGTGTCGTTCTACCTGCGTGCCTCGCACTTGCAGAAGTTGAGCAACATCCTCTCGGACCCCGAGGCTACCGACAACGATAAGTTTGTCGCCTACACGATGCTGATGAACCAGTGCGTGGCCGCCGAGGGCGAGCTGCCCACCTGTCAGGATACGGGTACGGCCATCTGCATCGGCCACAAGGGCGAGGATGTATGGACCGGTGCCGACGATGCCGAGCACATCTCGCGCGGTGTCTATGAGACCTACAAGGAGCGCAACCTGCGCTATTCGCAGGTCGTTCCCTTCACGATGGTCGAGGAGAAGAACTCGGCCACGAATCTGCCGGCCCAGATCGATATCTACGCCGGTAAGCCGGGTATGGAGTACGAGTTCTTGTTCATCACCAAGGGTGGCGGCTCGGCCAACAAAACCTTCCTCTATCAGCAGACCAAGGCCCTTCTGAACGAGGCTTCGCTGACGAAGTTCATCACCGAGCACATCAAGGATCTCGGTACGTCGGCCTGCCCGCCCTACCACCTGGCCATCTGCATTGGCGGTACGTCGGCCGAGATGTGCCTCTCGACCGTCAAGAAGGCCTCGGCAGGTTACCTCGACGAGCTGCCCACCTCGGGCAACGAGGGCGGCCGCTGCTTCCGCGATTTGGAGTGGGAGGAGAAGGTGCTCAAGATTTGCCGTGAGAGCGGCATCGGTGCCCAGTTTGGCGGTAAGTACTTCGTACACGATGTGCGTGTGATTCGTGCCCCCCGCCACGCCGCTTCGTGCCCCGTGGCTATCGGCGTAAGCTGCTCGGCCGACCGCAACATCAAGGCCAAGATTACCCCCGAGGGTATCTTCCTCGAGCAGTTGGAGAAGAATCCCGCCCGCTTCCTGCCCGCCGAGGCTCCCGCTATGAGCCCCGCCGTGGAGATCGACCTCGACGAGGGTATGGACAAGGTGCTCGCCACGCTGACCAAGTACCCCATCAAGACCCGTCTGAACATCAAGGGTACGCTGATTGTGGCTCGTGATATTGCCCACGCCCGCATCAAGCAGATGCTCGACGCAGGCGAGCCGATGCCCGACTACTTCAAGAAGCACCCCGTCTATTACGCAGGTCCGGCCAAGACCCCGACGGGTATGGCTTCGGGCTCGTTCGGCCCCACGACAGCCGGCCGTATGGACCCCTATGTCGATCTGTTCCAGTCGGTGGGCGGCTCGATGGTGATGGTGGCCAAAGGCAACCGTTCGCAGGAGGTAACCGACGCCTGCCAGAAGCACGGCGGCTTCTATCTCGGCTCGATTGGCGGTCCGGCCGCTATCCTGGCCAAGAACTCGATCAAGTCGGTCGAGGTGGTCGATTTCCCCGAGCTGGGTATGGAGGCTGTGCGTAAGATCTATGTGGAGAACTTCCCCGCCTTCATCATCGTAGATGATAAGGGCAACGACTTTTTTGCCGATTTCAAACACTAAACCCGCTTTGTAGCTCGTTTTTCGAGCAAACAAACTGTCGTTAATGATGAGAAAATGGTTCGTTAGATGGACGCTCTGCTTGACGCTGCTGGTGGCGGTATGGGCGGCCTATGCGGCGGGGAAACCCGTCTTTGAGGCCTCCTCACCGCTGACGGTGGCCGTCGGCGAGGCGTTCCGTGTGGAGTTTGCGCTCAACGCCAACCCCGACGATGACACCTTCAAAGCCCCCTCGTTCGAGGGCTTTGATGTGTTGGCAGGTCCGGCCGTGTCGCGCGGCTCCTCCATCTCGATTGTCAATGGCTCGATGACCAAGAGCGTCAATGTGACCTATACCTTCGTGCTGCTGCCCAAGGCGGCAGGCAATGTCACCATCGGGGTGGCCGAGGTGCAGGTTGAGGGCGAAACGGTGCGTACCAATCCGCTGCCCATCCAGGTGGTCGATGAGGGACAAAGCACCGCCCAGACGGCACCTCAAAACCGCCGTGAGCAGCACGAGAGTGGTCAGACAACCGCCCAAAACCGCATCGCCGAAGACGATGTGTTGCTGCGGGCCGTCTTGTCCCGCACGTCGGTCTATAAGAATGAGCCGCTGCGTGTGACCTACAAACTCTACACCCGTGTGCCGTTCGTGGACTACTCGTTCGAGGCAGCCCCCTCGTTCAACGGCTTCTGGGCGCAGGATCTGGTCAATAAGAAGAGCAATGCCCAGTCGAGCCGTGAGACCTACAACGGCAAGGTCTATGAGACCTATGTGCTGGGCGATTGGTTGCTCTATCCGCAGCAGGCCGGAAAGCTCACCATCGACCCGATGGGGATGACCATCGTAGCCCAGGTGGTGGTGCAGAGCCGCAACTACGACCCCTTCTTCGGCAGCGGTCACGAGGTCTATAACGTGCCCCGCAAGGTGCAGAGCCAGCCGATGAGTGTGACGGTGAAACCCCTGCCCGAGGGGGCTCCTGCTTCGTTCTCGGGGGCGGTGGGTCAATTCACGATGGAGTGCACGCCGCCCGCCTCGACGCTGGCGGCCAACTCGGCAGCCACCTACACGGTGCGCATCGCAGGTACGGGTAACCTCACCTTCGTGCAGGCCCCGAAACTCCATCTGCCCAGCTCGTTCGAGCAGTACCACGTCAAGACCACCGAGTCGATCAATACGTCCGCTTCGGGCATCACGGGTTACCGCCAATTCGAGTACCCCTTCATTGCCCGTGCCGAGGGTGAGTTCGAGGTTGAACCGGTCGAGTTCAGCTACTTCGACCCCCAGGTGATGATGTATAAAACCCTCTCGTCGAAGGGGATGACGATTGCCGTCTCGCCCGATGTGAAGGGTACGGACGAGGAGATGGTCATCCTGCCCGGTCGCGGCATCTCGAAGGAGGAGGTAAAACTGCTGGGTGAGGATATCCGCTTCATCAAGTTGGGACAGGCCCGCCTCCGTCAGAAGCGTGAACCGCTGCTCTACAGCGGCACCTTCTGGTGGATTATGGTGGTGCTCGGTCTGCTCTTCCAGCTGCTCTACTTTGCCCTTCGCAAGCAGATTAAGGAGTCGCAAAACCTGGTTTTGGTGCGTGGTAAGCGTGCCAACAAGGTGGCTTTGAGACGTTTCCGTGCTGCCCGCACCCACATGGAGAAGGAGGAGCGCCACGCCTTCTACGAGGAGATGTTGCGTGCCCTGTGGGGCTATATGGGCGACAAGTTCAACATTCCGGTTGCCAACCTCACGAAGGAGAGCGTGCGTGCCGAGCTGCTGCGTCGTGGTATCACGGAGCAGGATGCCGACCGCTTTACCGAGATCATCACCCGTTGCGACGAGGCGCAATACTCGCCCCAGGCGACGAGTCAGATGAACGAGGTCTATCGTGCAGGTGTGGAACTTATTTCGGACATTGAAGCTAAAATCAAACGGTGATGAGAGCTCTATTTTCGCTTTTAGCCCTGCTCTTTACGCTGACCGTGTCGGCGCAGAGCGATACGACGGCCGTCGAGACGACGGCGGAGGAGGTGCCGGCGGTGGCAATGGATGAGGCGGCGCAGTGGGATGCGGCCAATACGGCCTACATCAACGGCGACTATGCCCACGCCATCGAACTTTACGAGGCCATCCTTCGTTCCAACCGCCACTCGGCCAAGCTCTACTACAACCTCGGCAACGCCTACTACAAACAGGAGGAGCTGGGTCGTGCCATTCTGAACTACCGCCGTGCCTTGCGCCTCGCCCCGGGTGATGCCGACGCACGCTACAACCTCTCGGTGGCCGAGTCTCGCACGAAGGATACGATTCAGTCGATTCCCGAATTTTTCCTCACGACCTGGATGCGCTCGATGCGTCATACCATCAGCTCGAACGGCTGGACGGTGATTGCGCTGGTGATGTTGGTCGTAACGGCTGCGCTGGTCCTCTTCTACCTGCTGTCACGCCGCTTGGTGCTGCGTAAGGTGGGCTTCTACGGGATGTTGGTGGCACTGCTCTTGACCCTGCTGGCTGCGTGGTGTGCCGATGCAAGCCGCCACGAACTGATCGACGGCAACGAAGCGGTCGTAATGAGCCGCTCGACCTCGGTGAAGGCCTCGCCCGATAACGGTGCCACAGACCTCTTCGTGCTACACGAAGGCACGGTGGTGGAGGTTTCGGAACGACTGGGCAACTGGTGCGAAATCACCATTGCCGATGGCAAGAAGGGGTGGCTTCCGATGAGCCGCATTGAAGTAATCTAATAAAAGCAAGGAACGGATGTCGCAGTTGCTTCAAGAGGTGGTGGGCGAGTTACAGAAACTCCCCGGTATCGGCCGACGCACGGCGTTGCGCCTGGCGATGCACCTGCTCAAGATGGAGCCCGAGTCGGTGGACGATATGACCACCGCCATCGACCGCTTTCGCCACGAGATTCAACATTGCAGCCGCTGCAATAACCTCTCCGACGATGCTGTCTGCCCCATCTGCCGCAATACGGAGCGAGACCGCTCGACGATTTGCGTGGTGGAGCAGGTGGCCGACCTGCTGTCGATCGAAAATACCCACCAATATCGGGGCCTTTACCACGTCTTGGGGGGCGTGATCTCGCCGATGCAGGGTATTGCCCCCTCCGATTTGAAGATTGATTTGCTCTGCGAACGCATTGCCGAGGGCGATGTGAAGGAGGTTATTTTGGCCATCTCGACCTCGGTGGAGGGCGAAACGACGCTCTTCTACCTTACGAGCCGCCTGCGCCAATTCCCCGACGTGAAGCTGACAACCATTGCCCGAGGCATCGGCTTTGGCGACGAGTTGGAGTATGTCGATGAACTGACCATCACGCACGCCCTGTTGAATCGCCGCAATCTGGAGTAAGAAACCGCACAAAAATAAGAGAACACTATGCTGAAATTTCAAGATAAGACCGTCCTCATCACGGGTGGCGGCAGTGGCATCGGCGAGGCGTTGGCCTACGAGTATGCCCGACGTGGTTGCCACGTGATTTTGACGGGTCGTCGTATGGAGACCCTTGAAGGGGTGGCCGAGAATTGCCGCCAAATGGGGGGGAAGGCCCTCTGCCATACGGTCGATATGGAGAAGCCGGAGACCATCGACGAGCTGGTCGGCTGGATTAAGAAGGAGGGGCATCTGATCGATTTTCTGTTGCTTAATGCCGGTATTTCGCAACGCTCGCTCACCCTTGAAACGAGCATCGAGGTCGATCGCCGCTTGATGGAGGTGAACTACTTTGGCGGCATCTATCTGGTCAAATCGCTCAAGGAGATGTTCCTGGAGCGAGGCGTGCATATCGCCCTTGTGTCGTCGGTTTCAGGAGTCTTCGGATTCCCTGTGCGTTCGGCCTACTGCGCCTCGAAGCACGCCATTCACGGCTTTTATGAGACCATCGCCTTGGAGTATCCCCAGATCAAGACGACGATTCTGATTCCGGGCCGCATCCACACCGATGTCTCGAAGAATGCCCTCGATGGCGAGGGGCGTGCTACGGGCATTATGGACCCCGGGCAGGCCAATGGCTACGATGTGACGAAGTGTGCCCGCAAGGCCATCCGAGCCATCGCCCGCTGCAAGCACCAAAAGGTTATCGGTGGTTTCGACACGATTATGGTCCCCTTCTACCGCTACATTCCCTGGCTCTTCCGTCTTATCGCCCGCAACGTCTCGGCACGATAACACGGTGAACGACAATAGAAAAGGCTGCTCCACATTGGAGCAGCCTTTTTTGTGTTTGGTTCGGGTCGCTTACTCGGCCTTGGCCTGGAAGACGGCCAGCAGGGTCTTGCCTTCGAACAGAAGCAGCATATTGCCGTCGATGTCGTAGTTGTCCACCTTGTTGATCATCTCCACAAAGCGGTCCTCGGCCTCCTGGTTGGGGCACATCATACGGGTCATACCCATCTGGTCGAAGCGCACCTCACGCTTGTCGTTGAGCTGAAAGACACCCGTCAGACGGTTGCAGTCGCCCACGCCCGCAAAGCGGCTCTCCTCCTCGAGGAACTGAATCGTGAACTTATCCTCCTCGGGCTGTACATTCTCGTCGCCAATCTGAACGAGCTGCCACTCGGTATTGAGTATCGAAGTGTTCTTCTTACCCTTCGTAGCACGGCAGTTGCAGCAGGCTACGACCACGATTGCTACCAGAGCAATCGACATAAGCTGATAAAACAGTTTCATAGTATTTTGTTTGTGTTTGCTGTGTAACTTTCTATTAGAACGGCGGCAAAGATAGTAAACGTATGTCAAACGACCAAAAACTACCGAATAATCACCGCATTGATGATGCGTATGCCCGAGCGGCGGTTCAGCTCCTCCTTCAACGCCTCACGCTGGTAGAAGAGCTCCTGACGCAAGATCGAGGAGCGGATGCCGACGTGGAGGATGTGATTCTCCAACCTTAGCTCGGTGGTTTGGTCGGCGGCACGATCGCCCACCACCTCCCGCCAGGTGTCGGGCAGCTTGCCGGCGGCAATTTTGGCGGCGATGTAGGGGCGGCGGAAGAACTCTTCGAGCAGCTCGCCCATCAGTTGGGGTTTGGTGCGTCGCATCAGTCGTGGTTGGTTGAGGCCTCGAGGGCTTCGCCCTCGGTGACGGTGTATAACTTATAGTCGCTTTGGGCTGCCTCCAGAATGCGCTTCAGGCGGGTGGGGTTGCAGTCGGTGATGAGAATCTGTCCGAACTTCTCGCCCGAAACCAGACGAATCAACTGCTCGACACGTCGTGCATCGAGTTTGTCGAACAGGTCATCCAACAGAAGGATGGGTCGTTCGCCCCGCTCCTCGCCCAGAATGGTGTATTGGGCCAACTTCAAGGCCACCAGGAAGGATTTTTGTTGCCCCTGCGAGCCATATTTGCGCAGCGGATAACCCCCGATTTTGAGGAGCAAATCGTCACGATGGATGCCCGAGGTGGTAAATTCGTTGGCAAAATCCTTTTGACGGGCCCCCTGCAACACCTCGCGAAACGAACGCTCCTCCAACTCCGAGCGGTAACGAATCTCGACCTGCTCACGGTCTTCGGAGAGGAGACGATAGTAGTCGGCCACGAGCGGCTCGATGCGCTCGACCAGGGCCTTGCGACGGGCAAAAATCAATTCGCCCTGCTCGATGAGCTGCTGGTCGTAGATCGAGAGCATCGTCTCATCGGGCTGCATCTTGAGCAGGCGGTTGCGCTCCGTGAGGACGGCGTTGTAGCGAATCAGTGCTGCGAGGTATTGGCGATCGATCATCGAAAGGAAGGCGTTGAGGAAGCGACGGCGCTCCTCGGCTGCATCGCTGATCAGGACCGAATCGGCCGGTGAAACCACTACGGCCGGGATCAGCCCCACGCGGTCCGACGGCCGCTCATAC
>CALAQA010000003.1:0-10004 GCA_937889065.1 uncultured Alistipes sp. | reverse complement strand
AATTTGGTTCGATTGACGAATTAAGTCCCGCTGAATTTGAGCAATATCTTGATAGCGGTGAGGGGTTGAACTTTTTGGTAAAACTTGCACAAGGCAAAGAGATAGATTTTCAGGCTATTGAGAATAAGTTAGAGACAACCCACACGCTTACAGTCCTTACTCATTTTTACTATTACTACCAAGACGGACAATGGAGTAAGGATATGGTCTCCGGAAATGTAGTTACACATTACACCACCTTCCCCGATAATTCTGTTATAAGGGAATGTTTCAAGGTAACCTTCGACCCCGATTTTGGGTGGTATAACTTTTTTCGTGACGCCTCGTTTGAAGGGACTGTTTTTGAGTATATTTTAACCGAAGAGGTATCTAGAATGACCGAATGCAAAGTGATTGCCCAATTAAATGAAGCAACCTTTGTCATTGAAGGCTTCAGCAACGAACGGCTTAAACGCAAAATTGTGATATTGGACGATAACCGAGCCGAAGTACTCGCAAAATACACCGACCCTTACCCCTATTAAGTAAGGTGGGATTAACACAACACAGGAGCAGTTTTTGTTCCTGTGTTTTTTGTGGTTGGTAGAGGTGGGGGGGGGATAAGGTCGCTATAAGACCTATAGGGCCTATGAGACCTATGGGCAAGAGGTCATTCTGAACGGCAGTGAAGAATCTCTTGGTGGGCAGGGCGACCACTAGAGATATTTCGGTCGCTGCGCTCCTTCAATATGACTGGAGCAGAAACCGCTTATAACGACCCATAGGTCTTATAGGTCTCATAGGCCCTTATAGGCCGGGTTACAAAAATGTAACCCGTGCTGCAAGGGAGGGAGTGAGATTAAAGAGATTAAGGAAATTAAAGAGTTTAACGAAGCAGACCTAATCCTTAATATCTTTAATTTCGTTAATTTCTTTAAGTTCATTATTCATTTGCGCCAGCCCAAAAAGAATTTTTAATTTTTAATCTTTAATTTTTAATTAGGCTTGCACTACTTTACCTGCGCTCCACTGCGTTTCGCTTGGTTTAGATAGGCGGCGCCGAGGCAATGGCCTAAACTTCGTTTAGATAAAGGCGTCCGACAAGGGGTCTGGAAATAAATTTCCGCCCCCTGTCGGGTGCCTTTTTTTCCAAATAAATTTGGCATTGCGCTCGGCTTGCACTATCTTTGCTCCCAAATTCGACTAACATCAAACAACTATAAAGACAAACAGTTATGGTTTCGATTGACAACTATGATTTCAAAGGTAAGCGCGCCATTATCCGCGTGGACTTCAACGTGCCCGTAGATGCTGAGGGCAACGTAACCGACGACACCCGCATCCGTGCCGCCGTGCCGACCATCAAGAAGGTACTCGAGGAGGGCGGTGCTGTGATTCTGATGTCGCACATGGGTCGTCCCAAGAAGAATCCCGATCCCAAGTTCAGCCTCGAGCAGATCATCCCCGCCGTGGAGAAGAACCTGGGCGTGGAGGTGAAGTTTGCCGGTGACTGCATGGGTGAGAAGGCTGCTCAGATGTGCGCCGAGCTCAAGGCCGGTGAGGTGATCCTGCTCGAGAACCTCCGCTTCTATGCCGAGGAGGAGGGCAAGCCCCGTGGCTTGGCTGCCGACGCTACGAAGGAGGAGAAGGATGCCGCCAAGAAGGCCCTCAAGGAGCCCCAGAAGGAGTTTGTGAAGAAGCTCGCTTCGTATGCCGACTGCTACATCAACGACGCATTCGGTACGGCTCACCGCAAGCACGCCTCGACCTACCTGATCGCCGAGTACTTCCCCCAGGATAAGATGTTCGGCTACCTGATGGAGAAGGAGGTAAAGGCTATCTCGGAGGTGATGGAGAAGCCCCAGCGTCCCTTCTGCGCCATTGTGGGTGGCTCGAAGGTTTCGTCGAAGATCGGCGTAATCAAGGCCCTGCTGGACAAGTGCGACTCGATCATCATCGGTGGCGGTATGACCTACACCTTCGCCGGTGCCAAGGGCGGTAACGTAGGTAAGTCGATCTGCGAGCCCGATATGTTCCCCGTAGCGCTGGAGATTCTGGAGATGGCCAAGCAGAAGGGTGTGAAGTTCGTGATGTCGCCCGACGCACTGACCTGCGATCAGTTCTCGGAGGAGGCCAACACCAAGGAGGCTTCGGTCATGGACATCGATCCCGCTTGGGAGGGTGTGGACATCGGCGCAGGTGGTAAGGCTGCCTTCCGCGAGCACATCCTGGGTTGCAAGACCATCCTCTGGAACGGCCCCGTAGGTGTATTCGAGATCAACAAGTTCGCAACCGGCTCGAAGGCCGTAGCCGAGGCTATTGCCGAGGCCACCAAGAATGGTGCCTTCTCGCTCATCGGTGGCGGTGACTCAGTGGCTTGCGTCAATAAGTTCGGTCTGGGCGACCAGGTGTCGTACATCTCGACCGGCGGTGGTGCACTGCTCGAGTACATCGAGTTTGGCGACCTGCCCGGTGTAGCGGCTATCCGCGACTAAAGAAAAAAGAGCCGCAACTAATCGTGCGGCTCTTTTTTCTTAATTCAAAATTTAGAATGCAAAATTCAAAATGAGGGGGGCGAGTAAAACTCCCGATTTTGGATTTTAGGAAAATCTGTACCTATGAAGAAATTTTTATTTTTTGCTGCATTGATTACTATGGTAAGCTGCACAAACAATCAGACTATGCCGGCAATCGATCTGACGAATCTCGACACGACGGTTGCTCCGAGCGAGGATTTCTACCAGTATGCTACGGGCGGTTGGCAGGTGAAGAACCCCCTGAAGCCCGAGTTTGCACGCTACGGCTCGTTTGACGTATTGCGTGAGAACAACGAGAAGCGCATCAACGAGATTTTCGCCGCTATGGCCAAGACGACGGCCGAGGCAGGCTCGGTGGAGCAGAAAATCTCGGACCTCTACAAGATGGGTCTGGACTCGGCACGCCTCAACAAGGAGGGTCTGAGCGTCTTGGAGGGCGACCTGGCCGCCATTGAGGCCGTTACGGACAGCAAGTCGCTGATCGAGACCGTGGCCAAGATGCACGCCTCGATGGGCAACCCCCTGTTTGGTCTCTACGTCTCGTCGGATTTGAAGAACAGCTCGGTCAATGCCCTCTACATCTCGCAGTCGGGTCTGGGTATGGGCAACCGCGACTACTACCTCGACGAGGAGCACGCCGCAAAGCGTGAGGGCTATGTAGCCTACCTCGAGAAGGTCTTTACGCTCGCCAACCTGGCCGAGGCGCGCGCCCAGGCCGAGGCAGTGATGGCCTTTGAGTCGGTGATGGCCGAGCGTTTCCGCTCGAATGTCGAGTTGCGTGACATCGAGAAGGGGTACAACCCGATGTCGAAGGCCGACTTTGTGGCCCGCTACAACAACATCGACTGGGAGGCCTACCGCACGACGCTGGGTCTGGGTGAGTTCGACCGCATCATTGTCGAGCAGCCCGAGGTGATCGACCTGGTGAACGAGTTGGTCAAGAGCACCCCCCTCACGACCCTGAAGAGCTACCTGAAGGCCCACCTGTTGCAGAGCGCTGCCGGTTATGCCGGTGACGAGTTGTATGCCGCCACGTTCGACTTCTTCAGCCGTCAGATGACCGGTGTGGAGGAGATGAAGCCCCGTTGGAAGCGTGCTATGGGTGTGCCCAACTCGATTCTCTCGGAGGCCGTAGGCGAGATCTACGTTGCAAAGTACTTCCCCAAGGAGGACAAGGAGCGTATGACGGTGCTCGTAAAGAACCTGCAAACGGCTTTGGGTCAGCACATTGACGCCCTGGAGTGGATGTCGGATGCCACGAAGGCCAAGGCCCAGGAGAAACTCTCGACCTTCACCGTGAAGATTGGTTATCCCGACAAGTGGAAGGACTACTCGTCGCTCGAGATTGACCCCACCCTTTCGTACTGGGAGAACAACAAGCGTGCTTCGGCGTGGTACACGGCCGACAACCTCTCGAAGTTGGGCAAGGAGGTAGATCGTGACGAGTGGTTTATGTCGCCCCAGACGGTGAACGCCTACTACAACCCCACCACCAACGAGATTTGCTTCCCCGCCGCCATTCTGCAGCCTCCCTTCTACAACTCGGCTGCCGACGATGCCGTGAACTACGGTGCCATTGGTGTGGTGATCGGCCACGAGATGACCCACGGCTTCGACGATCAGGGTCGCAACTTCGACAAGGATGGCAATATGATCAACTGGTGGACCGACGAGGATGCTGCCGCCTTCCAGGCCAAGAGCCAGATTCTGGTCGAGCAGTTCAACCAAATCGAGGTGTTGCCCGCCACGGCCGACAGCCCCGCAGTGATGGCTGACGGTGCCCTGTCGTTGGGCGAGAACATCGCCGACCAGGGTGGTCTGCGTGTCGCCTTCACCGCGCTGAAGAATGCGCTGGGCGAGACCACGCCTGCCCCGATCGACGGCTTCACGGCCGAGCAGCGTTTCTACCTGGCCTACGCTACCCTCTGGGGGCAGAACATCCGTGATGCCGAGAAGGCCCGTCTGACGAAGGTCGATGTGCACTCGCTGGGCGAGAACCGTGTGAATGCCACCCTGAAGAACCTCCAGAGCTTCTACGATGCCTTCTCGATTACGGAGGGTAAGATGTTCCTCGAGGAGGAGAAGCGTGTGGTGATTTGGTAGCCATTCGGCCCGAACTCAATAAAAAAGTCCCGTTAGGAGTCGTCCTGACGGGATTTTTTTGTATATTTGTGTAACTATCAACCTATCACTATGAAACGACTCGTTTTGACCCTTTGTGCGCTGACAATGGCCTGCAGCCTCTTGGCCCAGACACCCCGTTGGCAAGACCCCAACTACATCGAGAAAAATCGCCTGCCGATGCGCTCCTCCTTTATTGTGACCCCTACGGTGGAGGAGGCTGTGGCCATCAACGACTTCCGCAGCTCGTCGCTCTACCGTTCGGTGGGGGGCGTGTGGAAGTTCTACGGAGCCGAGAACCCGAGCCTCAAGCCCGAGGGCTTCTATGCCCCCGACTACGACGATTCGGCGTGGCGCACGATGCCTGTGCCGGGGTTGTGGGAGCTGAACGGCTTTGGCGACCCTGTCTATGTCAATATCCAATACCCCTGGTCGAAATTCTTTGCCAACAATCCCCCCTATGTGCCTACCGAGCAGAATCGGGTGGGTTCGTACCGCCATCTGGTCGAGATTCCCGCAGCGTGGAGCGGCAAGGAGATCTATCTGCACATCGGCTCGGCCACCTCGAATGTGACCCTTTGGGTCAATGGCCGTGAGGTGGGCTACAGCGAGGACAGCAAATTGGAGGCCGAGTTTAACATCACCGGCTATGTGCAGGCGGGCAAGGAGAACTTGCTGGCGATGCAGATCTACCGCTGGTCGGATGGTACCTACATCGAGGACCAGGACTTTTGGCGACTGGCGGGTATCGGTCGTGACTGCTACCTCTACGCCCGTGACCGTCGCCACATCGAAGATGTGAAGTTCACGCCCGACCTTAAGAACAACTACACCGACGGCACCTTGCACCTGCGTGCGACGGCCACCAAGGGAGTCAAGAGCCTGCGTTTTACCCTCTACGACCGCAACAACAAAAGGGTTGCCGAAGAGACACTTCCCCTCAAGAAGGGGGCTGCGGAGGGGCTTATCGAGGTGCAAAATCCCCTGAAATGGAGTGCCGAGACGCCCCACCTCTACCGTCTGACGGTGGCGGCCCTCGACGAAAAGAGCCGTGTGATTGAGGCAACGGCCTTCCGGGTCGGCTTCCGCAAGGTGGAGATCAAAAACAGCCAACTGCTGGTCAATGGAAAGCCCATTCTGATTAAAGGCGTGAATCGCCACGAGATGAATCCCAACACGGGCTACTACGTGACCCGTGAGGATATGATCAAGGATATTCAGCGAATGAAGGAGTTGAATTTCAACGCCGTACGCACCTGCCACTACCCCGACACGCCGCTGTGGTACGACCTGTGTGACGAGTACGGAATGTATCTGATCGACGAGGCCAACATCGAGTCGCACGGGATGGGTTATGGCGAGCAGACGCTGGCACGTCGTGACGACTACGCCAAGGCCCACCTGGCCCGCAACCAGCGTATGGTGCTGCGTGACCACAACCACCCCTCGATTATCATCTGGAGCCTGGGCAACGAGGCGGGCAACGGCAACAACTTCCGCCTCTGCTACGAGTGGATCAAGCAATACGACCCCTCACGCCCCATCCACTACGAGCAGGCCATCCCCTACTGGGGGCTGAAGTACGACCGCACGGCCTTCTACCCCACCGACATTATGTGTCCGATGTATTCGGACTACGATTGGGTGGAGCGTTATATGAACTCCTCGCCCGAGCGTCCGCTCATCTTCTGCGAGTATGCCCACGCCATGGGTAACTCGTTGGGCGGCTTCAAGGAGTATTGGGATCTGGTGCGCAAATACGACCACTATCAAGGTGGCTTCATCTGGGATTGGGCAGACCAAGCCCTCGCCTACCGTGACCCCGAAACGGGCGTTCTCTCGTACCGCTACGGCGGTTGCTACAACGAGGTGGATGCCACCGACGATTCGTTCAACTGCAACGGCGTGGTGGCTGCCGACCGTACGCCCCATCCGGGTGCGTGGGAGGTGAAGTACCAGCAGCGCAACATCCTCACGTCGGCCGTTGATGTCGCCGCAGGTAAAATCGCCGTCAAGAACGAGTATTTCTTCCGTGATTTGAGTGCCTACCGTTTGGAGTGGAGCCTGGTGGCCGATGGGGTCGCCGTGCGCACAGGCGTCGTGGAGGAGCTGAAGGCCGCACCGCAACAGCGCATCGAGGTGCAACTCCCCTACTCGGCAGACGACATTAAGCATCTGAACTGCAACGAGTTGTTGCTGAATGTAAGCTACCGACTCAAAACCGCCGAACCGCTCTTGGCGGCAGGTCACGAGGTAAGCTACGACCAGCTCACCATTCAGCGTCGTGAGGCTGCGCTACCCACCACTTCGGGCGATCAGCTCACGTTGGAGGGGCGCACGATTCGTGGCGAAAAGTTTGCGATGAGCTTCAATGCGGAGGGTTTCATCGAGCAGTACCGCTACTGCGGTGTGGAGCTGTTGCGTGAGCCGCTGCGCCCCGAGTTCTACCGAGGTTTGACCGCGAACGACTTTGGTGTGCAGAAGAGCAACGGCGGCGACAAGCGTCAGACCTGGAAACCCTGGCGCAATGCGAAGTTGGAGCTGAAGCGTTTCGAGATTACGTCGCCCGCCGAGGCTTCGGCCGAATACTATGTACCTGCTACGGGTGCCACCGTAGAGGCTGACTACCAAATTGGTAATGAGGGTGTTGTGACCGTTACGCTTCGGATGAAGGCCGATAAGTCACGCACCGACATCCGCAACCTGGCCCGCTTTGGTCTGCGTACGGCGATGCCCGCATCGTTCGACCGTGTGGCCTTCTACGGCAATGGCCCGCACGAGAGCTACATCGACCGTGTGAGTGGTGCCCGCAAGGCGATCTACCGCCAGCGTGTGGAGGAGCAGTACCACCACGGCTATGTGCGCCCGCAGGAGTCGGGTACGCACGTCGGATTGGATTGGTGGCAGGTGATTGACTCGTCGGGTCGAGGCCTTGAGTTCCGCAGTTCGATGCCCTTCTCGGCTTCGGCACTCCCCTACTCGTTGGAGCAGTTGGATATCAACCACCCCGACTACCAAAAGTTGGACAGCGACCTGAAACCCAACGGTTTGACGAACATTCACGTCGATGGCCTGCAGCAGGGTCTGGGCTGTGTGACGAGCTGGGGCTCGCAACCCCGTGCGGAGTATATGCTGCCCTATCACCGGGAGGGTGGCTACAGCCTGACGCTGCAACTGCGACCGCTGTAATGGGAATTAAAAATTCAAAATTTAGAATTCAAAATGCAAAATGGGGGTTGTGGTTCGCCACGACCCTCATTTCATTTATTACACCCATTACAGCAATTACACTCATTACAGCAATTACACCATTACAGCCATTACACCCCTGTAATGGTGTAATTGTGTAATGGAATTCAAAATGTAGAATGCAAAATGCAAAATGATATGGCTGGCGCGACCTAAATTAGGGAATTTAGTGTTTTAGGTCTGTTGTGTTAAACTCTCTAAACTCCCTAATTTTGAATTTTGAATTCTGAATTTTGAATTCAAAAGAATAGGCTCCGCCTGATGGTTACTCTATATATAACCACCTGCGAAGCCCTAAATTGCTGTATATAAGGTTGATTGCTACCCACCTGCCTACGCCGCTACGGGTAGGGCGAGGGGAGCCGTTGGTAGTACAAAGATACAACTTCGAGGAGCCGAAGTCAAGTTTTTCAGGGTATAAATCGTAGAAAAACTGCACAAGGCGACGGCATTACAGTCATTACACCATTACACCCATTACACTCATTACACCACTACACCCATTACAGGCATACGCACCCCTGTAATGGGTGTAATGTGTAATGAAATGCAAAATTTAGAATGCAAAATTCAAAATTAGATTTTTTTAGATAGGGTCGCTATAGGTCGCTATGAGTCGCTTAAGGTCGTTATGGGAATGCCCTGTTTCGTTAAAATCATTAAACCCCTTAAACTCTTTAATTTCCTTATTCTCCCCACCTTTGCAGCACGGGTTACAAAATGTAACCCGACCTATAAAGACCTATAGGACCTATGAGACCTATGAGACCTATGGGTCGTTATAAGGTGCTGACCTAATCCCCATAGCGACCTATAATGACCTTAAAAGACCCATAGCGACCTTATCCCACACCCTCTGCCTCGAAAGAGATTCTTCACTGACGTTCAGAATGACGCCCCTCCTATAGCGACCCATAGCGACCTTAAAAGACCCATAGCGACTTTATCAAACCCCCTCCCACAAAGAAAAAAGGGGTCGTGACGCCTCACAACCCCCAATAATTTTGAATTCTAAATTCTACATTTTGAATTTTATTTATTCATCTTGGCCCACGAATCCTTGAGCGTCACCGTGCGGTTGAACACGGGGTGCTCGGGCGTGGAGTCGATGTCGGGGCAGAAGTAGCCCACACGCTCAAACTGCACCGCCTTGCCAATGGGCGTCTCACGCAGCGAAGGCTCCAGGTAGGCCGTCGTCGTGACCATCGACTCGGGATTGAGGTTGTCCTTCCAATCCTTGCCGCCCTCCTCGCAACCCTCGTAGGGGTTCTCGGTCGTAAAGAGGGGGTTGAACAGACGCACCTCGGCGGGGAAGGCATCCTTGGCCGAAACCCAGTGGATGACACCCTTCACACGGCGTCCGTCGCTCGACGAGCCCTCGCCCGACATCGGGTCGTAGGTACAACGCAGCTCGATGATGTTGCCTGCCTCGTCCTTCAGAACCTCCTCGCACTTAATCAGGTAGGCGTAGCGCAGACGCACCTCGCCACCCGGCTGCAGACGGAAATACTTCTTGGGAGGATTCTCCATAAAGTCGTCACGGTCGATGTAGATCACCTTCGAGAAGGGCACCTGACGCGTACCGGCTGCCTCGTCCTCGGGGTTGTTGATGGCCGTGAAGAGTTCGGTCTTATCCTCCTCGTAGTTGGTGATGACCACCTTCAGGGGGTTCAGCACTGCCATACGACGCTCGGCCACCTTGTTCAGGTCCTCACGAACGCAGAACTCCAACTTACCCAGGTCGATGACGTTGTCACGCTTGGCCACACCCACCATCTCGGCAAAATTGCGAATCGAGGCGGGCGTATAACCCTTGCGGCGCAGGGCGCAGATGGTCGGCATACGGGGATCGTCCCAACCCATTACGGCACCCTCCTGCACCAACTGCAACAGACGACGCTTCGACATCATCGTGTAGGTCAGGTTCAGACGGGCAAACTCGTACTGGTGCGAGGGGAAGATCTCCAGCGCCTGGATAAACCAATCGTAGAGGGGACGGTGTACGTCAAACTCCAGCGTACAGATCGAGTGGGTAATCTGCTCGATCGAGTCGCACTGACCGTGGGCGTAGTCGTACATCGGGTAGATGCACCACTTGTCACCCGTGCGGTGGTGGTC
>CALAQA010000002.1:0-3889 GCA_937889065.1 uncultured Alistipes sp. | reverse complement strand
GCCAGCGCCTTCTTAACGACCGCCTTCACCACCTCGGGGCTCTCGGTGATAATCTCCTTGTGGCGATCCAGGCCACCCAGCACGGGACGACGGAAGAGTTCGTAGCCATCCTTCAGCGTAAAGGGGGTGCCGTTGAGCACCAGCGGCGTATTGACAATGTGGCCCGGATAATCCAGATAGCGGGTCAAATCGTCGTACGTACCCTCCCAATCGCAGATGTGCAGGATGCTCATCTTGGCACCCTCGGCGCAGAGGTTCATAATTCGCAGGTCGAAGGGTTTGATCAGCTCCTCGAAGAAGCCCGGAATGTAGTAATACTTCATCTCGCCGCCCTGCGTGGTCATGTAGAAGCCCTCGATGCCAATCTCCTTGCACTGCTTCACAAGCCACTCCAAAGCCACGGCATAGTAGCCGAAGACACGCTTCAAATCCTCGGGGCGCTCCTGGGCAGCCTTGGCGATATTCTCGTCACCGAGCGATTGGCGGGCCACCTGATAGGGCGAGTAGATGGTGGGCAGGATATAGACATCGTTGCCGACCAGACGATTCAGCTCCTTGATGACCTCGAAGGTGGGACGGTAGTAATCCTCGGGCACGGGGGCGATGTTGTCCCACGTGGATTGCAGGTGAAGGTCACGAATCTCATCGGGGCGCTGCTCGAATTGCACCTTCAGCACATCGGCGTTGGTCTGCAAGAGGTAGTTGATGTGGCTGCGCACAGCCCCCTCGCCCACCTTCGAATCGGCATCGAAGTGGACAAAGAAGGCACCCGGCACATACGATTCGTCGAGCGTTCCTGCCACAAAGGCATCCATCAGCTCCTTCTTGTTGGCGGGAATCTCCGCCTGAGGCTTACAACACGACCCCAACGTAAGGGTCGAAACTGCCAACAATGCCGCTACGGCACCCTTGGCCAAAGTTAAGGTTTGTTTCATATACTTTATTGATGGGTTAAGTATCTTCAAATTGGCCTCAAAAAGGCCCTCAAAGCGCATTTACGAGCACCCTTTTCCGAGCGTTAATCCATCACGGCACACACCGAATAACCGACGTGGCGGCTAAAGTTAGCCATACGATGTAAACCGTTGTCAGCCTCTGCGAGAGGATGCTATTTACAAATATAGCCACACTTTTCGAGTTTTCCAACAATTTGTCCTCGCTTGGGCATCTTTTTTGCTTATCGAAAAGCGAACTTCACACCTTTTGCGACTATGAAACGTATCTACTTTCTCTTTGCAGCCCTTCTATTGGTGCTGATGGCGGCCGCCGTAGTGGGTCAGAAAACAAACCTTTCGCCCAAAGAGGAGCGACGGGAACAGCGTGAAAAACGGCGAGCCGATCGACTCGCCGCCTATGAGAAGATGATGGACTCGCTCGTCCTCTCGCACAACTTTCAGTTCAACCCCCAGACGATGCAACAGCAACCTGCGGGGCCGATGCGCAACATCCTCAATCCCGAATTTGAGGTGGGCATCTGGGGCTCGACGGCCGACATCTGTCTCCCCTACATCAAGGGATATACGCCGCCCTATATGGTCGGCATCATCAACTGCACCGTACCCTCGCTCGAGAATTTCCTCACCGAACAGACCGCCGAGGGGTGGATGGTCAGCTTCACCACGTCGCTCTTCACAGGGTCGAACTACACCTTTCTGTTCGAAATCTACAGCCGCACGGGCGGAGCCACGCTGACCATCAAAAATCCCTGGTATTCGGATGTGCAATACACGGGGACAATCTCACAACTCTATTGATTTTAAGCGCGATAGAGCAACGCTACGGCACTGACCGAGACGCCCTCTTCACGCCCCTCAAAACCGAGACGCTCTGTGGTCGTGGCTTTGACCGAAACACGGTCATCGTCCACACCCATAGCCTCGGCCAACGTGCGACGCATCTGCTCGATATGGGGGCGCAGTTTGGGACGCTGCATACGAATTGTGCAATCGACATTGCCGATGCGGTAGCCACGCTCCTCGACCATCGCCACAACCCTGCGCAGGAGGATTTTCGAGTCGATGCCGCCAAATTCGGCCGACGTATCGGGGAAGTGCAGGCCGATGTCGCCCAACGCCAACGCTCCCAGCAGGGCATCGCAGATGGCGTGGATGGCCACATCGCCATCCGAGTGGGCCACAAAACCGTGCGTGTGGGGAATCTCCACCCCGCCCAAAACCAAACGCAGCCCCTCCTGGAGGACGTGCACATCGTAACCGTGTCCGATTCTGAAATCTGTCATAGTATGCGATTATAAACCAATGGATTTTAAGAATTTACCCGTGTAGCTCTCCTCCGACAAGGCCACCTCGCTCGGCGTTCCCTCGACCAGAATGCGACCGCCTGCCGCACCCCCCTCGGGGCCGATGTCGATCAGGTGGTCGGCCACCTTAATCACATCGAGGTTGTGTTCGATGACAATCACCGTATTGCCCCGATCGACCAACTTGTTCAACACCTCCAACAGCAGGCGAATATCCTCGAAGTGGAGGCCGGTGGTCGGCTCGTCCAAGATGTAGAGCGTATGGCCCGTGTCGCTCTTGGCCAGCTCCGACGAGAGTTTGATGCGCTGGCTCTCACCTCCGGACAAGGTGGTGCAGGGCTGGCCCAACGTCAGGTAGCCCAACCCCACCTCCTGAATGGCCTTGAGTTTCTGATAAATCTGGGGCACCGGCTCAAAGAACTCGACGGCCATATTAATGGTCATATTCAGGATGTCGTTAATCGACTTACCCTTGTATTTCACCTCCAACGTCTCCCGATTGTAGCGGTTGCCGCCACACGCCTTGCAGCGCACATAGACATCCGGCAGGAAGTTCATCTCGATGGTCTGCACACCGGCACCTCGGCACTCCTCGCAGCGACCACCCTTTACGTTGAAGGAGAAGTGGCCCGCCTTGAAGCCGCGCATCTGGGCATCGGGCGTGCGCTCGAAGAGTTTGCGGATGTCGGTAAAGACGTTCGAGTAGGTGGCAGGATTGCTGCGGGGCGAGCGTCCGATGGGCGACTGATCGACCACCACCAGCTTATCGACATACTCCAACCCCACGACCGAATCGAAGGGCAGCGGACGGTCCAACGAACGGTAGAGTTTTTGACTCAGGATCGGTCGCAGGGTCTCGTTGATGAGGGTCGATTTGCCGCTTCCGCTCACACCCGTCACGCAGATGAGTTTGCCGAGCGGGAAGCTCACATCGATGTTTTTCAGGTTGTTGCCTCTTGCACCACGAATGGTCAGCACTTCGCCACTCCCCTGTCGCAGCTGCTCGGGTAGGGCAATTTTGCGACGCCCCGTCAGGTAGTCGGCCGTGATAGAGTCCTGCTTGACGATTTGGGCATAGCTGCCCGCAGCCACCACACGACCACCCCGTCGGCCCGCCTTGGGACCCACGTCGATGATGTAGTCGGCCGAGCGCATCATCTCCTCGTCGTGTTCGACAACGATAACCGAGTTGCCCGCATCGCGCAGCTCCTGCAAAGTATTGATCAGACGGCGATTATCGCGCTGGTGCAAGCCGATGCTCGGCTCATCGAGAATATACAGCACATTGACCAGCTTCGAGCCGATCTGCGTAGCCAGACGGATACGCTGGCTCTCGCCACCCGAGAGCGAACGTGCCGCACGGCTGAGCGAGAGATAGCCCAAGCCGACCTCCACCAAAAAGTGCAGACGCTCGCGAATCTCCTTGACGATCTCCTGCGCGATTTTGCGCTCCTTTTCGTTAAAATGCTGCTCGATGGTGGACATCCACTCCGCAAAATCGGCAATCGAGAGTGCCGACACCTCGGCGATATTCTTTCCGCCGATACGGAACTGCAGAGCCTCCTTCTTCAAGCGTGTGCCTCCGCAGACACTACACGGACGATACACCAGAAACTGCTCACGCCACTT
>CALAQA010000001.1:0-7707 GCA_937889065.1 uncultured Alistipes sp. | reverse complement strand
TTATAACGACCCATAGGTCTTATAGGTCTCATAGGCCCTTATAGGCCGGGTTACATTTTTGTAACCCGGCCTATAAGGTGGTGAGAATAAGGAAATTAAAGAGTTTAAGGAGTTTAACGAAACAGCGCATTCCCATAGTGACCTTAAACGACCCATAGCGACTTATAACGACTCATCCCCAAAAAAATCTCAAAAAAAGTTGCTCCCCCGATGCAGTATTTCGCCTTTCGCTGCATTTATAGAATAGAGCCAAGAAAAAAATGGCACAACAAACCCTTGTTGTTCAACTTTTTTCCTAACTTTGTAATTAGCAAATTAGACACAGACAAAAACCCCTAAACTATGAAAAAGTACCTTTTATTATTGCTCGCCGCTTTTGCGTTAGTGGCCTGCGAGGACTCACTTGAGCAAATTGATTATAGCACCCTTTCGACCGAAGAGTTACTTCAGACAGGAGAAGGCGTTGACTATTTGGTATCGCAAGCCTCGGAGATTGATTTTGCAGCGCTCAATGAGCGACTAAAAACGGAGGTGTTGGATGGGGGGTACGCCAACCTTCGTTATTACGAACGCGAAGATGGCAAATGGGAACGCGAACTGCTGATTGGAGGTGGCGGCTGTGCGTATTGCGTATTGATGGATGACAATACATTCCGTCATTGTTTTGAGTTTGATGATTCGCAGTGGGAACTTGCCGGTAAGTGGTTTTGCACACACAATGCTTACGACAATGCGGTGGTAGAGATGGTCGGCAAGGTGGTTCCTTGGGCGAAAATCGTGGCTCACGTCGATAATGTGCTGATTTGTGAAGATGTTGACGCTAAGCAGAAGAGTTTCTTTGTGTGCCGTTTGGTTGATTGTCGCGAAAAGGTTTTGAACGCCTATACGCTCGACTATGATGACCCCGAAGTGATAAAAAAAGTTGCACTTGAGAATTACGAAAAAAGATATAATAAATAAACATATACAAGGATCTTTGTGAGTCTTGTAAAGAACTTAATTGGGGGTTGTGGCGTTGGCTACGACCCCCTTTTCTTTGTGTAGGGGGAGTGATAAGGTCGCTATAAGTCGTTTAAGGTCGTTATAAGAATGATAAGAATAATATGAATAATGGGAATAACGAAGAGCCCAAGCACATTATTCCTATTACTCCCATCATTCCCATCAATCTCATAGGTCCCATAGGTCTTTAGAGATGGAGCCACCGAGCAAACAAAAAAACCGCCAGATTTCTCTGACGGTTTTTGGTGCCCAGGACAAGACTCGAACTTGCACGAACTAATGTTCACTACCCCCTCAAAGTAGCGTGTCTACCAATTTCACCACCTGGGCATTGCGCATTTTTCAACGCTTCGGGAGTGCAAATATAGAGGGAATTTTTTGAAAAACCAACAAAAAGCCGCTTTTTTCTAAAAAAGTTTATCCGATAAGTGGTTGGATCGTGCCAACTATCGCAGCTTATCCGGCAATAAATCAACTATTTACTCCTCGTCCGAGGGGTCTTCGTCGTCGAAGAAGAAGCCCTCCATCAGCGAGTCCAACTCACGGCGCTCCTTCTTGGTGGGGCGGCCCGTGCCTCGGTCACGATAGACAAAGATGGTCTCGCGCGGAGCGTTGAGCTTATCCAACTCGCTCTGCGGCGTGATGTCGAGGCAGTATTGGGGGACATTCTTCGCCCCCTGGCGGCTCGACACCAGATCCAACACCTTATATTTATAGGTCACCGCCTGGCGGCGCACCGAAATCTGGTCGCCCACCTTCACCTCACGTGAGGGTTTGGCGTAGGCCTCATTGACCAACACACGGTTGTTGCGGATGGCATCCGCTGCATCGCTGCGGGTCTTGAAGATTCGTACTGCCCACAGGTATTTGTCCAATCTGATCTCACTCATCGCTTTTTTACTTTTTTTCGAGCAGGCTCTCGCCACGAGGTTTATCGTGCGACTGCTCGTCGTTTTGGCGGCTCACACTAAGTATCATTCCCAACGCAATGGCCGTAAAGAGGGTCGAAGAGCCGCCCCTCGAGACCAACGGCAGGGTCTGTCCCGTCTCGGGAATCAGGTTCACCGTCACCATAATATGCAATAGGGCCTGGCAGGTGATCAGCAAGGCCAATCCCAACACCAACAACCCCGGAAAGGCTGTGCCACATCGTCGGAAAATCTCGATGGCACGGAAGAAAATCCACAGATAGAGCATCATCATCGTCACCGCCAACAGCGATCCGTACTCCTCGACCATAAAGGCAAAGGCGTAGTCGCTCTCGGGGTGAATCATCTCGACACGCACGGCACTCTGACCCGCCCCCACACCAAAGACACCGCCATTTTGGATGGCAATCAGCGAGCGTTCGGTATCGGTCAGCAGATCGACCGACTTCTCGGTTTGGGGCAGAATCCACAGCTTGACCCAGGTCGAAAGGCGACCTTCGGCCGTCTCGCCACGACCCAGGTTGAGGGCCATCAGCAGCGCAAAGCCCACCAAGGCCCAGCCGAGCAGCTTGAAGAGTTCGGAGGCACGCACACGACCGATGAGCATCATCACCCAGGTGGCCAAAAACAGCAGGGCCGCCGAGGAGGTGTGGGCCGGCAGAATCACGGCACAAGCCCCCACCACGGGCAGTAGAATCGGATAGGTTCCTTCACGCCAGATGCGACGTTGCTTGGGGTCTTTGTGCCACCGCCAGAACTGCCACGAGGGGACAATGCGGATGCGGTCGATCTTGGTTTGGCGGGCCGCCAACTGCATAGCGAGGAACATTACAGTGGCCACCTTCAGCGCCTCGGAGGGCTGGAATTGGAAGGGTCCGATGGGGAACCAGCGGGCGGCACCGTTCGTTCTCACGTTCATAAAATAGACCGCTACGGTCAATAGCAGCGAGGCATAATAGACCCAACGGGCCGCCAGGTGGTAGAAGCTGCTGTTGAGTCGCTGCACGAAGTACAACACACCGAGGCTGCCCACCAGGATGATGATCTGCTGATGCAGGAAGTGGGCCGTAGTACGCATCGTATGGGCATCGTAGGCCATCTTGGCCGTGGAGGAATAGACCACCAAGACCGAGAAGACCACCAGCACGGCCACAATGACCCACAGCACCCGATCGCCCGTCAGGTAGCGGCGAGGGGCCTCGGTCGAGGAGGTTTGCGCGTTGGTTTTTGCCATAGATGCCGTAAGTGTTAGTCGTTAATTATTTGCAGTGCGTGGCTACCCACTCCTTGAAGCACTCGCCACGATGTTCGTAGTTTTTGAATAAATCGAAGCTGGCGCAGGCGGGTGACAACAGCACCGCATCGCCCGGGCGGGCCGCCTCACGAGCTGCCGTCATCGCCTCGTCGAGCGACGAGGTGGAGATCACCCGAGGCACCACACCGGTGAAGCTCTCGATGAGTTTTTGGTTGTCCAGACCCATACAGATGAGCGTGTGGACCTTCTCACGGGCAAAGCCCTTCAGCGGCTCGTAGTCGTTGCCCTTGTCCGTACCGCCCGCAATCCAGACCACGGGGCGGGTCATACTCTCCAAGGCATACCACACCGAATCGACATTGGTGGCCTTCGAGTCGTTGATCCACAGCACGCCCTCATACTCACCGGCAGGCTCCAGACGGTGCTCGACGGGCGAGAAGCTGTACAACGAGCGGCGAATACGCGTGGGCGAGATGCCGACACTCAGGGCAGCCAACGAGGCCGCCATCGCATTGTAGGCGTTGTGCAGACCCGAGATCTGCATCTTGCGGGTATCGACCTTGACACTGCGTTTGCCCACCGTAGCCGTAAAACATCCCTCGGAAAGGAGCGCATCGCCTGCGTTGCTTGCCACCGCCGTGCGGGCTGCAAAGGGGAGTTGGCGTACCCGCAGGTCACGCTTCTCCAACTCGCCCCAGATCACCTCGTCGTCGGCCGAGTAGATAAAGACATCGCGCGAATTTTGGTTCTGCGTGATGCGCATCTTCGAATCGACATAGTTCTGGAAGCAGTAGTCGTAGCGGTCGAGGTGGTCGGGCGTGATGTTCATCAGCACGGCCACATTGGCACGGAAGCGGTACATACCGTCTAACTGGAACGAACTGAGCTCCAGCACATACCAATCGTAGTCGCCCGTAGCCACCGAGTAGGCGAAACTCTCGCCGATGTTGCCACCCAGAGCGACCTTGAGGCCCGCATCCTGCATAATTTTGTAGATGAGCGACGTGGTTGTGGTCTTGCGGTTCGAGCCGGTGATGCAGACCGTCTTCGCACGACCCATATAACGGCAGGCAAACTCCATCTCGGAGATGACGGGGATGCCCGCCTGTCGAATCTGCTGCACGATGGCCACCTTGTCGGGAATGCCGGGCGACTTGATCACCTCGTCGGCCGCCAAGATGCGCTCCACATCGTGGCCTCCCTCTTCGTAGGGGACTTGCCACTCGTCGAGTTTGGCTCGGTAGCGAGGAGCTATCTTCCCGCTATCGGACAAGAATACACGAAATCCCTGCTTTTTGGCCAGGATGGCCGAACCGTAGCCGCTGATGCCGCCACCCAATACCACGATATTCTTTTTGCGAGCCATAGTGCGTTAGCGAATTTTGAGGGTTACAAGGGTCATTGCCGCCAGCAGCAACGAGATAATCCAGAAGCGCAGCACGATTTTCGTCTCGAACATCTCCTTCTTCTGGTAGTGGTGGTGCAGGGGCGACATCAGGAAGATGCGACGACCCTCGCCATACTTGCGTTTGGTGTATTTGAAGTAGCTCACCTGAATCATCACCGAGAGGGCCTCGACCAAGAAGACACCGCACAGCAGGGGCAGCAGCAGCTCCTTGCGGATGCAGAGGGCAAAGACGGCAATCACACCGCCAATGGTGAGCGAGCCTGTGTCGCCCATAAAGATCTGGGCCGGGAAGCCGTTGTACCACAAGAAGCCGACCAAGGCACCCATCATCGCCGCCGCATAGATGACCAACTCACCGCTGTCGGGGATGTACATAATGTTGAGGTAGTCGGCATAGACAACGTGACCCGAGAGGTAGGCCAACGCACCCAGCACCCCGACAATGGGGACCGAAACACCTGTCACCAGCCCATCCAGGCCGTCTGTGAGGTTGGCACCGTTCGACACGGCCGTCACGACAAAGATGGCCACCACAACATACAACAGCCAGGCCAGCAGCGTGTTGCCGCCCGTGAAGAGGCTGTAATCCAACTCGTTGTCCTTCAAGAACGGAATGGTCGTTTTGGTTGTTTTAACATCCTGCAACTGCTGCTCGATGGCGGGCGTTTTAGCCTCTTGGGTGGGGGTTTCACGCACCACAATATCGGTCGAGAGCCACATCGTGGTGCCCACAATCAGACCCAGGCCCACCTGACCCACAATTTTGAAGCGGCCCTGCAATCCCTCCTTCTTGTGGCGGAAGACCTTGATGTAGTCGTCCAGACCGCCAATGAGTCCCAACCAAACGGTCGAGACCAACATCAACTGCACATAGATGTTGTCCAACTTGCCAAACAGCAGCGTCGGCACCAAAATCGAGAGGAGGATAATCACACCGCCCATCGTGGGGGTACCCCGCTTCTTGAGCTGCCCCTCAAGGCCGAGGTCACGAATCTCCTCGCCAATCTGCTTGCTGCGCAGGAAGTCGATGATGCGGCGACCGAAGATGATGGCAATCAACAGGGCAACAATGATGGCTGCCGACGAACGGAACGAGATGTATTGGAACATACCCGAGCCGGGGAGGTTGTAGGCCTCGTCCAAAAACTTAAACAGATGGTAAAACATATACCCGTATCGAATTTTTTAATTTTTTCGTGTTAATTTTCCAAGCCGAAGGCTTTGCGTAACTCCTCACGGTCGTCGAAATGGTGTTTCTCGGCGCCGATGATTTGGTAGTTTTCGTGCCCCTTGCCTGCCACCAAGACCACATCGCCTCGGTGGGCCATCATAGCGGCGGTGCGAATGGCCTGTCGGCGGTCGGTGATGCGCAGGTAGCGGGCCGATGAGTCGAGCGACGAGGTCATCTCATCGAGGATGGCTTCGGGGTCTTCCGAGCGGGGGTTATCGGCCGTGAAGATGGCCGTAGTGGCGTGGCTGAGGGCGATTTGGGCCATCTTGGGACGCTTCGTGCGGTCACGATCACCACCACATCCGCAGACCACAATCAGTTGGCTCGAGGGGCTGCGCACCTCGTCGATGGTGGTGAGCACATTCTCCAACGCATCGGGTGTGTGGGCATAATCGACCACTCCCAGGCGGCCATCCTCGGCACGCACCGCCTCGAAACGACCACTCACGGGGCAGAGCGCACTCAAGGCGGTCATCACCTCGCCCTGCTCCAAGCCCAGCTCCCGAGCGGCGGCATAGACCACCAAGAGGTTGTAGGCGTTGAAACGACCCGTCAGCGGACTCCACAGCTCTTGTCCGTCGAGGTGGAGCATCATTCCGTCGAGGTGCATCTCCATCAATCGGCAACGGTAGTCGGCCATCGCACGCAGCGAGTAGGTCCGCACCCGAGCCTTCGTATTTTGGGTCATCACCAAACCGTTGCGGTCGTCCATATTGACCAACGCAAAGGCCTCTTTCGACAAGCCGTCAAAGAGCTTTTTCTTGGCGTTCAGGTAGTTGGCAAACGTAAGGTGGTAGTCCAGATGGTCGTGCGTGAGGTTCGAGAACAGGGCACCTGCAAAGTGCAGGGCGTGGGTGCGATGCTGCTCGATGGCGTGCGACGAACACTCCATAAAGCAGTAGTCGCAACCGCTATCGACCATTTGGCGCATCATCCGATTCAGGCGAATCGAGTCGGGGGTGGTATGGGTCGAGGGGATCTCCTCGTCGCCCACCTTATAGACCACCGTCGAGATCAAACCCGCCCGATAGCCCATCTGCTGCACCAATTCGTAGAGCAGCGTGGCGGTTGTCGTCTTGCCGTTCGTGCCGGTGACACCCACCAACTTCAGCTCCCGACTCGGGTAGTCGTAGAAGGCGGCGGCCATCTCGGCCATCGTCTGGTTGCTGTCCTCCACCACCACATAGGTAACGTGGGGGTCCAACACCTCGGGCAACTCCTGACACACCACCGCAGCGGCACCACGCTCCTCGGCCATCCGAATGAAGCGGTGACCATCGACCTGCGTACCTCGGACAGCAAAGAAGCAGTCACCCTCCTCAACGGCGCGGGAGTCGTACTTCAGGCCGCCAATCAAGACGCTGTGCAACCCCACCACCTGTTTGGTGGCACTCTTGGCGAGCAGTTGTTTGAGTTGTTTCATCATATTGTCGTTTCTTCGTTTTTTAGCGTTTTAGTTGGATGCGAACGACCTCGTCGGGGCGTAGCGCAGCACCCGGTTGGGGGCTTTGGGTCACCACACGGCCACTCCCCTCGACCTGCACCTTCACGCCGCAGCGTTCGGTCAAAAAGAGGGCGTCACGCAACCCCATACCCCGCACATCGGGCATCGTTCGGGGGGTCGGCGTGGTGGTTTGGTAGGTCGCCCCACCGAGGCTGTCCGTCGTAATCGTACCCCAACCGTTGCGTTCGGGGCGCTCCATACGGGGCAGCAGCTCATCGGCCACTGCATTGGCCACAATCGCACCCAGACGACCACAGCCCACAATTGCAAGTTTGTTCATAGTGAGAGCAAAGGTACGACAAAAATTTAAACCTGCAAATTTTTCTTTGTTTTTTTTCAATATTTTTTCAAAAAGTTGTGCTGCCGGGCAGGCTGGCA